>DASPUH010000039.1:0-7719 GCA_035622975.1 Candidatus Sulfotelmatobacter sp. | reverse complement strand
CGCGCTCGAAGTGCTGGGCACGCCCGACGTCATCGTGTGCGGCCACGACGGGTGTCGCGGCGTGTCGGCGGCCCTCGACCGCGGGCCGGCAGGAGGGGGCGGGTCCCGGCTCGAGCAGTGGGTCCGTGGCCTCGAGCCAGCCGTGACGCGCGCACGAGCGGCAGGTGCGTTCGGGGAACGACTGCTCACGCGAGCGGTCGAGCAGAACGTCCTCGAGAACCTGGCCAACCTGGCGGCCTACCCGACGGTGGCGCGTGCCCTGCCGGCCGGTCGCGTCCGGCTCCACGGCTGGGTCTACGACCTCGCCACGGCTGCCGTGCGCGTCTACGACCCCGTCCGCGAGGTGTTCATCGCATCCTGACGAGGCGGGCCTGCCGATCGCCACTCGAGGGCCAGGATCGCATCGGGCATCCCACCGGGCGGTCGCCCGGTGGGGAACCGTGGCGCGGGTCGCGGCGTCTACCGGACCAGCAACCAACGTCACCCTCGGAGGTCTCCTCGATGTCCAACGCCACGCGCATGCTCTTCGTCAGGACCCTGGTCATCGCCGCGGTCGCCGTCATGGCCATCGGGGCCGGCATCCCGGCCCTGCTCGGCGGCCTGCGTTCGCCGGGGGTGGTGGCCGCCGCGTCGGGCGACCCGACCCACGGCATCACCGTGCAGGGCACGGCGATCATCAGCCTGAAGCCGGACATGGCCTCCCTCTACCTGGGCGTGGATGCCCAGGCCTCGACCGCCACGCAGGCGCAGTCCAACGCCAGCAAGGCCATGGCGGCCGTCATCGCCTCGGTCAAGAAGCAGGGCGTCGCAGACGCCGACCTCGCAACCCAGGGCATCAACCTCAACCCGACGTACGACCCCAATATCAGCGGGACCCCGCGCGTCAACGGCTACCAGGCCAGCCAGTCGCTGGCCATCAAGGTCCGTGACCTGGACAAGGTCGGTCCGGTCATCGACGCCGGTGTCGCCGCCGGGGCGACCTCCGTGGGCGGCATCAGCTTCTCGCTGGCCGACCCGACGGCGGCCACTGACCAGGCCCGCCAGATGGCCGTCGCAGACGCCCACAAGCGCGCTCAGACCCTGGCCACCGCGGCCGGCGTCACGCTCGGCGCGCCGATCAGCGTGACCGAGGAATCGGCCACGCAGCCGCCGGTCTACTACGCGGCGGGGGCCGCCGTCGACAAGGCCAGCGCCGCGACGCCGATCCAGGTGGGCACGACCGACGTCACGGTCACGGTCGACGTCGTCTACAGCATCCCGTAACGAGCGTCCGTCACGCGGACCGGCCGGGAGGCGCGGAGGAGGCGTCGCCCGGCCGCTCCGTCTCTTGTCGGGTCTCCGCGGCGGACGTATCGTGGGATGCGGAGGTGACAGTTGGCGGGACGTCTCCGGTATCTCGGCTTGGTGATGGCCCTCGCGGGCCTGCTCGCGGCCTGCGGTTCGACGGGCGCTGTAGCCACGACCAGCAGCGGGGGCGGTGGAGGTGGAGGCGGCGCCACCCCGACGCCGGGCTCGACCGCGAGTCAGGCCGGCGGTGGTGGTGGGGGTGGCGGCGGTGGCTCGGGCGCCACGTGCGCGCTGATCACGGCGGCCCAGGTATCGGCGGCCCTCGGCCTGACCGTGGGGCCGGGCGACTCGGGCGGCGACCCTCACGAGTGCGACTTCGCCCACCTCAACAGCAGCGGACTGCCGGACGCCCAGGTGATCGTGAACTCGAACGAGGACACCGGCCTCTGCGACGAGACCTCGAATGCGGCCCTGGGCCTCACCATCACTCCCGTCAGCGGGGTGGGTGACAAGGCCTGCATCTCGACCATCAGTGGTCTGCCGTCCGTCCTGACCTTCTACAAGGGCAGTGGCAGGGGCTGGTCGATCACCGCCTCGGGGAACGGCATCGACGCATCGAGGGCGGCCACGATCGACACGGAGCTGGCTCAGGACATCGCCGCGAACGTCTGAGCGGGGGCTGTGCCTCGCCGCGATCGGCAGGTGGCACGGGCCTAGTCGGGCAGGCCCGACCAGCCCCGGATGGCGCGCGCCACGGCCGAGATGTCGTCGTCGCCATGGCCGCGCCTCACGAGCCCGTTCTCGATCTCGGCCGTCAGACCGGTCACCGGCAGGGCCGCGCCGACCTCCCTCGCCAACTCCAGGGCGATGCCCAGGTCCTTGCGGTGCAGCGACACCTTGAAGCCGAGCGGGTAGTCGTTCTCCAGCATCCGTCCGCTGCGGTTGGCCAGCACCCAGGACTGGGCTGCCCCGCCACTCAGCGCCGAGACCACCTTCCGGACGTCCAGGCCCGCCTGCATCGCCAGCACGAGCCCTTCCGCCACGCCCAGGTAGGTCCCCGAGATGATCACCTGGTTGACGGCCTTGGTGGCCTGGCCGGAGCCGACCGGACCCATGTGGGTGATCGTGGTGCCGATCGCTGCCAGGACCGGCTGGGCCCGCTCGACCGCGGCCGTTTCGCCGCCGACCATGATCGTCAGCGTGCCCTTCTGGGCACCCTCCGAGCCGCCCGAGACCGGGGCGTCGACGAAGCCGATGCCTCGTTCGGCAAGGCGGGCCGCGAAGCCGCGGGTCGCCGACGGACTGATCGTCGAGCAGTCGATGACGAGGCTGCCCTGCCGCCCCCCCGCCAGGATCCCGTCAGGTCCGAAGAGGACGGCCTCGACGTCGGGCGTGTCCGACAGGCAGGTGACCACGATGTCGGTGGCGGCCGCCAGGTCCCGTGGCGTGGCGGCCACGGCGGCACCCGCCGCGCGCAGCGGCTCGGCGCGCTCCGCCGTCCGGTTCCACACGGTGAGAGGGAAGCCGGCCCGAAGCAGGTTCGCGGCCATCGCCGCCCCCATCGTGCCCAGGCCTGCGATACCGACGCACTCCATGTCCGACTCCTTGCCCGCTTGGGGGACGGCGCCACCGACGCACCGCGACGGCGCCATGGTACCGAGCGTGGAATCGAGAGGGCCCCGGCTGAGCGGGGCCCTCGGGTCGGTCGACCGGGGAGTCGCCTAACGGCGGCTGCCGGTCAGGCGCAGGAAGCTGATGAACAGGTTCACGAAGTCGAGGTAGAGGCGCAGGGCCCCGATGACCGACGCGGCCTCGCGCGTCCGGATCCAGGCCAGGTTGCCGTTGCGCAGCCGCTGCACGTCGTACGCGGTCAGGCCGGTGAAGATCACCACCCCGATCGCGCCGATGATCCAGCTGAACGTGCTGCCGCCGACGAAGAAGTTGGCGAACGACGCCACGACCAGGCCGATCAGGCCCATGAAGAGGATGCCGCCCAGGCCGGTCAGGTCACGGCGCGTGACGACACCGTAGAGGGCCGCTGCTCCAAAGACGGCCGCCGCGCTGACGAAGGCCGTCGCGATGGACTCACCCGTATAGACCAGGGCGATGATCGACAGCGTCGCGCCATTGAGGATGGCGAAGGCGAAGAACAGGGCCAGCCCTGGCAGGGCACCGATGCGGTTGATCGCCGCGCTCACGGCGATCACGAACACGAGCTCCAGGAGCACCAGCGCGATGTACCACTGGGCGACGGTGTCCAGGACGTTGGGCAGGTTGAGGACGACGGCCGCCGTGCCGGCGCTAAGCAGCAGGCCGAGTGCCATCCATACGAAGCTCATCGTCAGGTAGCCCTCGCCGGTCTGGACGGCCGCGGCGGGCTGGGTCATGCCGGCCAGCGTGTTCGGCTGGCTCCAGCGGGTTGGGCTCGCGGGGCCCGTCGAGGGCGCCGCGCGCGAGGGGTCGGGTCGATCGTTACTGAACACGGATCAGGGACTCCTTCGACCGTCCCGTCGACGGTCAGGTGGCGTCACGGCGGATCCGTGCGCCACGGACTAGTCTAGCCACCTTGTCGAGAAACCCTCGACGCGCGCTTCGACCGGAGAGCGGCCCGCTCTCAAGAGGTATACGTTGCCCGACGATCGACCGATCAGCTGGAAAGCGATCCCGCCGAACACACCCGTGCTGAGCTCCGACGGCCAGAGCGCCGGGACCGTGACCGAGGTCCTGGGCAGCCGCGACGAGGACATCTTCCATGGGCTGATCGTCCACGTGTCAGGGCAGCAGCGGGTCCTCACCTCCGACTGCGTGGCCAGCATCTCGGCCGCCGGCGTCGTGACCGACCACACCGCGGCCGAGCTGGTCGCGCTGCCCGTCTACACGCCCGAGGCTACCTTCCACGCGGAGCTGACCAAGGGCCACTTCGGCCGGTTCGTGCACGAGCACTTCACCGCGGACGACGACCGCCGCTAGTCGGCAACGCGATCGCGGCACCTGCCACAGGCTGCAGCGCGGACCCATCACGCGAGACCTTGCCTGCGACGTGGGCTTGCCTGCCACGCAAGCAACGAACGCAGCCACCCTCCGATCGCGCCGCCACGCTCCGATCGCGCCGCCACGCCGCGATCGCGCCGCCACGCTCCGATCGCGCCGCCACGCTCCGATCGCGCCGCCACGCTCCGATCGCGCCGCCACGCCGCGATCTTGCCTGCCAGGTCAGTAACGTACGGGGACACGCTGGGGGACGGCCCAAGCAAGGCCTGAACCCCGCCACCTTGCCGGATCTTGGCGTCGCAGGCCAATCCCCTGCACGACTCGACACCTGAGGGCCGGATCCAGGACGCGGTCACCACGCCCGCACCCGACCACGTCAGTTACGTACCTCGGGGGCAAGGAACCGCTAACGCCCCGGGCCAATCAACGCATGCCATGGTGAGGGGCGGCGCGCCTGTGGGGTCACCCTGGTCGTACATGCTCGGCGTGGCGGCGCGATCGCGGCACCTGCCACAGGCCGCGGCGTGACTCGCCACCCGCCGCTCCGCCCGCGGCTCCATCCACCCAGCGACTGACCCGACCGGCGGGACCCAGCCGATCGGCCGGTCGGGGCCTTCCGGCGGTCGTTTCACTCGAACGGTGCATCCAACGGTGGCTGAGGGGCCGTCAGATGCCCCTCGGAGGTCGTATCAGTCGCCACATGCATGAAGCACGGTCTGACTGGCCCGCCGATCCATGACCGTCCCGGCCCGTCGGGCCGGCACCCGCCCACCGTCGGCGAGGGCGCGAGCGGCGATGCGCCGGACGCTAACGCGAGCGCGATCGGCGATGCGCCGGACGCGCCGGGACGGCCGGGCGGGAGGCGGCTTGCTCGGCGACGCGGGCCAGGACCCACAGCAGGTCGGCCAGGCGATTCACGTAGGGCAGCAGCCACTCACCGTGCAGCCCGCCTTCGCGCTGGAAGCTCACGATCCGTCGTTCGGCGCGACGCACCACCGTGCGGGCGACCTCGAGCGCGGCTGACGCGCGCGTCTCGCCAGGGACGACGAACTCGCGCGGCATCTGGATGCCTGCCTCATACGCCGCGAGCGTCGTCTCCAGGGCCGCGAGCATCGCCTCGCTGACGCGAGTGGTGCCGTCCGTCAGCCGGCCGCGCGCGGCGGGGGTCGTGGCGAGCTCCGCCCCCACCACGAACAGTTCGCGTTGCAGCCGCAGCACGAGCATCGCGAGCTCACCCAGGACGTGCGGGGCGTCCGCCGCAGCATCGGCGGCCGCCAGCAGCTCCGCCCGGGCCACGCCCAGGGCCGCCACGGCCTCGTCGATCGTGCCGTACGCCTCGGTCGCGGGATCGTCCTTGGCCACGCGCGGCCCGCCGAAGAGCAGGCCGGTCGTGCCGTCGTCGCCGCGGCCGGTGGCGACGCCGCTCGACGCGATGCGCGGGCGGCGCGTGGTCATCGGGCGGGCGTCACCAAGGCGGGCGTCACCGACCGGATGGGCCGGGTCACCACATCAGGCCGGCGTCGCGCGGATCCCAGCGCTCGGCCAGCAGGGTGACCTTCACGTCGTGACCCACGACCTCCTCGGTGACCTCCCTGACCTGCTGGATCATCGCGCCCGCGTACGGGCAGAAGGGGGTCGTCAGGATCATCTTGATCTCGGTCTGCTCGCGCCCCAGGATGATCTGCTTGATCAGGGCGAGCTCGACCACGTTCATCCCGATCTCGGGGTCGACCACCGTGCGCAGGCCGTCCAGGATCGCCAGCTCGGTCGCGCGCGCCTCGGCGTCGAACACGGGCGCAGCCGTGCCGCCTGTGGCGGGCTCGGCGGGTGCGTCAGGCTGGGCGGTGGTGGGATCGGGCATGGGGACCTCGGTTGCGTGCTCACCCATCCTAGCATCCGCCCTCCGAGGCCCCCGTGGCGCCGCCACCGGGCCGCACCGCCCAGCGCTCAGGGAGTGGCCGTGTCCACCACGATGCCGGCCAGGTCGCGCAGGTGCTCGGGCAGGTCCGCGGCCTCGGTGGCGGGGAAGCCGGGGCCGTGGAGCCCGCCGTCCTCGGCGAAGAAGTCCCCGTAGCGGGCCCGATGATCGGCGGCGTAGCGGAAGGCCTCGGCGATGCCGATGCGCCGCAGCTCAGGGTTCTGCGCCAGCATCTGGCGCGGCGTGAGGCCGCTGGCGCGCATCTCGAGCACGTTGCGCACCGTCAGGCGGGTGTTGTAGCAGAACGGCTCGCCGTTCATCACCAGCGGATCTACCTTGACCCACTTGATGGTCATGGGACGGCGCTCACGCGACGGCGCTCATCGGGCTAGATGATCGAGTCATCGAGGATGCCGGCGCCCTTCCAGATGAAGCGCACGGCCGGGTTGCCCTTGTGGTCGCCGGGCAGCCGCCGATGCAGCTCGAGCACCTTCAGCCACGCTCCCACGTACCCTTCCAGGGCCCGGATCTCGTCCGGCGCCAGGACGGTGGAGGCGGCGTCGGCGAGCCGCTGGAGCAGGAGCGCCTGGTCCCTGGCGGCCACATGGCGGCGACGGTAGGCGGGCTGGATCCACTCGGCATACGTCGTGACCTTGGATGCCGCACCGGTCTCCAGCGCCTGCGCCAGCTGCTCCAGGTGGCGGTCCGCGTCGCGCAACAACTCGCGCAGGGCGACCTCGTCGTAGCGCGTTGCGAAAGAGGAGTCATCCTTGACGGCCGCCTGGAGGGACGTCGCGGCCAGCCGCTTGCGAGCAGCGCGGATGCGTGCGGCGGCGTCGGGGAGGCCCGCCGTGTGGTCGAGCGGCGGAAGCCCCAGGGCCGGATGACTCATGGCCGGTAAGTCTAGCGGCGGCGATACAGTGACGGCGTGAGCGATCCCTTCGGTCGAGACGTCCGAGCGCCCGGGGCGAGCACCCCATCCACCGGCCCGGGAGAGGTCCGGCCGGCACCGACGCGCCTGCTGCGGCGACCGCCGAGCGACCGCTTCGGCCCGCCCCCGCAGCCCCCGGTGGTGGTCGCCACGCGCGCCGGCCGGGCCGTGGCGGCCGGCCTCATCGGTGGGGCGGCGGCGGCGGTCCTGTGGCTGGTCGTCGGTGGGATCCTGGACCTGGACGCGGGCCTCGTGGTGGTGGCCATCGTGGGCGGCTGGCTCGTCGGCGGCGGTACAGCGCTGGGGGCCTGGGGCCGCACCGGCGGGCCGCATCACGGTGGCCGGGTCCCGTGGATGGCCGCGGCACTCGGGATCGTGACGTGGCTGGCCGGGACGCTCCTGCTGTATCTCTACGCCGAGATCACGCTGCCCGCCTCGTCAGTGACGCTCGGGCAGCGCCTCGCCACGACGCCCTTCACCGATTGGCTCGCGCCCCAGGTCCTGCCCCTGGGCCCGCTGGAGATCCTGCTGCTGGCGGGCGTCAGCTGGTGGTCGGCGCGATAGGTCAACCGGTGCCGCGTGCCCCATCGCC
>DASPUH010000038.1:0-31443 GCA_035622975.1 Candidatus Sulfotelmatobacter sp. | reverse complement strand
GCGAGAAGCCCGCATGGTGGCCCTGCGCCACCCCACCGAGTACCCCATGAACGAGGGGCACATCGTCTCGACGGACGGTCTCGACCTCGACCCGACCGACTGGACCAGTGAGTTCCACGAGGGCCAGGTCGCCTGGTCGCATGCCCTCCAGGCCCGCAGCCGCGACGGCCGCCCCTATCTCCTGGGACCAGGCTCGCGGCTCACCCTCGCGGCCGACCAGCTGCACCCCACCGCCGCCGCCGCCCTGGCGCGCACGGGCCTGGCCGGTGAGATCCGCACCAACCCGTACCGCAGCATCGTGGCCCGCGCCATCGAGCTCGTCGACGCGGTCGCCGAAGCGCTCGACATCGTCGAGGCGTACCAGCCCCCGGACCGGGCCGCCACGCCGTGGACCCCGGGTCCGGGCAGGGCGGCCTGGGCCACCGAGGCGCCCCGCGGCATGATCTTCCACGCCTACCAGCTCGACGAGCGCGGCCTCATCGCCGACGCGCGCATCGTGCCCCCGACCAGCCAGAACCAGGCCGCCATCGAGGCCGACCTGACGATCTTCGCGCCGCAGGTCCTGGGCCTGCCCTCCGACCAGGCCACCCACCGCATCGAACAGCTCATCCGCAGTTATGACCCCTGCATCAGCTGCGCCACGCACTTCCTGCAGCTGCACATCGAGGACGTGGGCTGATGACCCGACCCGCCGTCGTCGAGGTCCTCGTCTGCGGCTCTCCGGATCGGGGTGATGACGGCGCCGCGATGACCGCCTGCGAGGCGGTGGTCCGCGGCACGCTGCCGCCCGGCGTGCACCTCCGCGCGGTCGGGCAGCTCGACGTGGAAGACTTGCTGGCGGTGCCACCTGAGGCCCAGGTCGTCATCGTCGACGTGGCCACGGGCGTCGAGCCGGGTGCCGTCGTGGAGCTGCCGCTGGCCGACCTGGTGGAGCGCGGCACGATGCGTCCCCGTTCCTCGCACGCACTGGCCGTTTCCAGCACGGTGGCCCTGGCCGAGCTCATCCGCCAGCGGCCGCTGTCGGGCCGGGTGGTGGCCCTCGGAGGCGCGCACTTCGCCATGGGGGACGTCCTCAGCACGCCCGTCGCGGCAGCCATGCCCCGCTTCGCCGCGGCCATCCGCGAGGCCGTCGATCACGCTCGCGCCGACGGGGTCGCCAGCCGGGGGGCCACCCCGTGTGCCTGATGGCGCCGGGCCGGATCACGGCGATCCACGGCCCCGAGGCGACCGTCGAGGTGGCCGGCCGGCGCCGCGTCGCCTCCCTCCTGGTCGAGCCCGACGTCCGGATCGGCGAATGGGTTATCGTGGCCGGCAGCCTCATCATCCGCCGGCTCGCTGCCGACGCCGCTGACGCGATCACCGATGCCGTCGAGCTGGCCTCGGCGGCCCCGCCCACCGAGCCGTTCCAACAGATGGGAGCCCTCCGATGAACGATCACCCCACGAGATCGTCACGTTTCGCGGTGAGCCTGCCCGAGACGCCCGGCTGGGGGCTCGCGCTGGCCGTCGTGGCCGCGTGCATCAGCGGCCTTGCCATCTGGCTCAACGCCTTCGCCGTCAAGCAGGTCCCGGACGCCGCCGTGTACACGACGCTCAAGAACGGGGTCGCGGCGGCCGTGCTGCTGCTCCTCGCTGCGGCAGCGGTCCGCCCGGCCCAGGTCCGCGAAGTCGGGCGCACGAGCTGGCTGGCCCTGACGGTCGTGGGCCTGGTCGGCGGCGGGATCGCCTTCCTGCTCTTCTTCACCGGCCTGGCGATGGCCAGCGCGCCGTCCGCCGCATTCATCCAGAAGACCCTCTTCGTGTGGGTCGCCATGCTTGCCGTGCCCTTCCTCGGGGAGCGGCTGGGGTGGACCCAGATCGCGGCCCTCATCGTCCTCGCGGTCGGCCAGTTCCTCGTCCTGCCGCCGCGCGGGATCGTGTGGGGCACCGGGGAGACCCTGATCCTCCTGGCCACGTTGTGCTGGGCCGGCGAGGTGATCGTCGTGCGGCGCTACCTGCGCTCGACGGCGACCCCCATCGTGGCCGTCGGACGGCTGGGCATCGGCCTAGTGGCACTCGTGGGCTTCGTCCTCCTGACCGGCAAGGCCGGCGGCATCGCGGCCCTCGCCCCGAGCGCGTGGGGCTGGGTGCTGCTGACGGGCCTCGTGCTCGCCGGCTACGTGGCGACATGGTTCGGCGCGCTCCGCCGGGCTCCGGCCACCGTCGTCACGAGCGTCCTCGTGGGCGGCGCGGTCATCACGGGCACCCTCCAGGCCCTCAGCAACGGCGGTGCACCGTCGTTCGATCTCGTCGCCGGCTACGTCCTGATCACCGCCGCCGTCGGCCTCACCGCGCTCGCCGGCGCCCGGGCGGGGGCACTCGTCGGGTCCACCACGGAAGGCGCAGCGGCCGGCCTCACCCTCGATGCCTGAGGCGGGCCCGGCGGGCACGCCGCCGGTCCCCGGACCGCTCCTCTTCGCCCGGTACGCCTTCGGCCCGAACCGACTCGGCTACTGCGGCCCCGGTGACGCGCGCGAGCTGTTCGAGGCCGCCATCGACGGCCACCACGAGGGCGACGTCCGCGCCCTGGCACGCCAGTTCGACGGCGCCTGGCCCTACCTGGAGCTGATCGCCCGCGCCAACGGCCGACCGGACCCGCTCGACCCGCAGGTGGTCGAGGCCTACTGGCTTGGCAATCCGCTCCTCGACCAGGTCGAGCCGGTGGCGGTCGGGTCCTCCCTCCAGGCGCGATTCCGGCCGCGCCTGCGGGCCGACGCCTGGCGCTGGCTGGCCGACACGCCACGAGTCGGGGCGAAGCCGGTCCACGCCTTCCACGTCATGGACGTCTTTCCCCGTACCGGCCTGATGCGTGACGACCACGTCGCCGACGTCCTCAAGGTCATCGACGACTGCCGCATCCGCTGGGGCCGTGTCATGGCCGTCGAGGGTGACTGGCTGGTGGCATCGGTGGTGCCGATCCGGCTCGTCGACGGCAAGCTGGCCCTCGTCGAGCCGCAGGTCGAACGGGTACAGGCCTGGCGCGATGGCACCGGCTTCATCGACCAGGTCGAGCCCGGCGACACCGTCTCCATCCACTGGAACTGGGCCTGCGAGCGGCTCGACAGCCGCCGCCTGGCCAACCTGATGGGCTGGACGAAGCACCAGCTCGAGATCGCCAACCTCACCGTCTGAGGTCCGCCGCCGCCGGAAGGTGTCGGACGGCCCGCCCGATCATGACTTTCGTGACTGCCCCGCTGCGGCCGCCGCGGCGATGGTAGAGGCGCCGGCAGATCGCCGCGACGACGGTCCCGGCGGGAGGGCGGAACGATGGCTGACAGGACAGGTGCTCCCCGAGCGATCTGGGCCTTCACCGAGCACGAGCATCGGGAGTTGGCCCGCGGCATCGAGCGGATCCATGACGTCGCCTGCGGCATCGGTGGGTGGGTGGAGCCCGAGCTGTCCGGCCACCTCCTGGAGATCCTGGGCTGGCTGGATCGCGACCTTGAGCCGCACATCGCCTGGGAGGAGTCGTGGCTCTATCCCCAGATCGAGACCCGCACCGGCTCGCCATGGGTGACCCGCTTCGCCCGCTTCGACCATCAGCAGATCCGCGACATGGCGGCCCGCGTGGGGGCGGACCAGCAGGCGCTGCATGGCGAGTCGGCGAGCAGCCGCCTGCTCGACCTCAAGTGCCATCTCTTCGGGCTGGAAGCGCTCGTGCGAGCGCATCTCGAGCGCGAGGAGCGCTACCTGATCCCGTTGCTGGAGGACGAGACGACGTCGGTCGCCCCGGCCACCACCGGCAGGTAGTCCGGCCACCAGATCGCCCGGTCCACGGCGGGCTCGATCTCCTCGTCCCGGAACTGGCGTCCGTAGCCCGTGTCGCGCAGGTGGCGTACGACCGCCACGGCGATCCCGCGCGCGGCGTGGCGCAGCTCGCTGATGGGCGGGTAGATCGCCCCCGAGGCCAACCGCTCGGCCGACACGCGGTTCGCCAGCTCCTGGGCGGCCACGCCGAAGGCCCCGTCGGTGACCTCGCGAGCCTCGGCCACGATCGCGCCAAGGCCGACGCCGGGGAAGATGAAGACGTTGTTGGCCTGACCCACCGTGCGGCACGTGCCGTTGAACCGGACCGGCGGGCACGGGCTGCCGGTGGCCACGATGGCCCGGCCGTCCGTCCATGCGGCGATGTCCTCCGGCTGCGCCTCGGCCTTGTCACCGGGGTTGGAGAGCGGCAGGATGAGCGGTCGCTCGACGTGGCTGGCCACCTCGCGGACCAGGGCCTCCGTGAACGCCCCGCGGCACCCGGTCGTGCCGACCAGGATGGTCGGCTTGAGCACACGGGCGATCGCGACGGGGTCGTTCAGGTCCTCGGGCGTCAGGCCGGCGTCGGTGAACCAGCGCGGGTCGACGGCGAAGGGGCGCTGGTCACCCGGCAGCCCGGGCCGCTCGAGGTGGACGAGCCCGATGTGGTCCATGAGAGCCGCGGTGGGTTCGTCACCGGCGGGGGTCACGCCCTCGCTCGCTACCTGGCGGCGGAGCTGGCCGGCGATGCCGATCGCGGCCGCGCCGGCCCCCAGGAAGAGGACGCGCTCACCGGCCAGTCCACCCTTCTCCCGACGGGCGGCGAGCATCCCGGCGACGACGACCGCACCGGTGCCCTGGACGTCGTCGTTGAAGCTCGGCAGGCGGTGGCGGTAGCGTTCCAGGATCCGCAGGGCGTTGTGCTGCTTGAAGTCCTCCCACTGGACGACGGCCGCGGGATAGACGCGCCCGACGGCCTCGACGAACGCCTCGATCACCTCGTCGTACGCCGCGCCGCGCAGGCGCGGGGCGCGGTAGCCCAGGTACAGCGGGTCGTGGAGGGCGTCCTCACGGTCGGTCCCCACGTCGAGCGAGATCGGCAGCGTCCAGGCGGGGTAGATACCGGCTGCGGCCGTGTAGAGGGCGAGCTTGCCGACCGGGATGGCCATGCCCCCGGCCCCCTGGTCGCCCAGGCCCAGGATGCGCTCGTTGTCGGTGACCACGATCAAGCGGATCGGCTCGCTGGTGGCCGCGCGGAGGATCTCGTCGATGTGGCCGACGTCGTCGGGCGTGATCCACACACCGCGCGGGCGCCGCAGGATATGGCTGAACTCCTGGCAGGCCCGGCCCACGGTCGGCGTGTAGACGATCGGCAGGAACTCCTCCAGGTTCTCGGCGAGGACGCGGTAGAAGAGCGTCTCGTTGCGGTCCTGCAGGGCCGCCAGGCCGATGTAGCGCTCCAGGTCGTCCGGCTTGCGACGGACGTGTTCGAGCTCCAGGGCGACCTGCTCGCCGATGGGCGTGATGCGCGCTGGCACCAGCCCGCGCAGGCCGAGCGCGTCGCGCTCCTCCTCGGTGAAGGCGGTGCCCTTGTTGAGCAGTGGCTGAGCGATCAGCTCGCGCCCGCGACGATGGGCCACGAACCTGGTGCGCGGCGCTTCAAGCATCGATCCCCTTTCCCGGTGGCGGAGGCCACGTGGGCCTCGGGGCCGCGGTCCGATCCCGTCCCGCCCGGCCAGTGTCCCTGCTCGACGGGCGCCCGTCGAGGGCCGTCCGGCCCACCCCGGAGTGACGCTCGGATCGTCCGTCCCGTTCGCCCGGTTTGGGGCCGTTCGTCATGCCGCCCGGCATCCAATGGCCGGTGCGGCAGATGGGTCGCGCGGCACATCCTCTGGCGGCGAGCCCGAGTGACGCTCCGCGCCCGCAGCAGACGCATGATCGGATAGGAGTGGACATGGACCGCACGCGAGTCGTCATCATGGGCGCCGCAGGGCGCGACTTCCATGACTTCAACGTCGTCTTCCGTGACGATCCCACGAGCGACGTGGTGGCCTTCACCGCGACGCAGATCCCGGGCATCGCCGGCCGTGTCTATCCGGCCGAGCTGGCGGGGCCGCTCTATCCGCAGGGCATCCCCATCGTGGCCGAGACGGAGCTCGAGCGCGTCATCCGTGACGAGCGGGCCGCGCGGGTCGTGTTCGCCTACAGCGACGTCAGCCATGAGACGGTCATGCATGCGGCGTCGCGCGTCCTGGCGACCGGCGCCGACTTCATGCTGCTCGGACCCGACCGCACGATGCTCAAGAGCCGCCGGCCGGTGATCGCGGTGGGGGCGACGCGCACGGGATCCGGCAAGAGCCAGACGACGCGCTACCTGGCCGGCCTGCTCACCGGGCGCGGCCTGACCCCGGTGGTCGTCCGTCACCCCATGCCGTATGGCGACCTCGTGGCGCAGCGGGTGCAGCGCTACGCGACCTACGCCGACCTCGACCGCTACGAGACCTCGATCGAGGAACGGGAGGAGTATGAGCCGCACCTCGACGCCGGGACGGTCGTCTATGCCGGAGTGGACTACGAGGCGATCCTGCGCCAGGCCGAGCAGGAGGCGGACGTCGTCCTGTGGGACGGCGGCAACAACGACTTCCCCTTCTACCGCCCGGATCTCTTCATCGTGGTCGCCGACCCGCTGCGCCAGGGCGATGAGCGCCGGTACCACCCGGGCGAGACCAACGTCCGGATGGCCGATGTGGTCGTCATCAACAAGGTCGATACGGCCGACCCGGCCGACGTGGCCGCCGTGCGGGCCTCGATCGCCGAGCTGAACCCCACCGCCGAGGTGCTGGCAGCCCGCTCCGACCTGACCCTGGAGGGTCCGCCCATCGAGGGCCGCCGGGTGGTCGTGGTCGAGGATGGCCCGACCCTCACCCACGGCGGGATGGCCTACGGTGCGGGCGTCGTCGCCGCCCGCCGGTTCGGCGCCGCCCGGCTGGTCGATCCACGGCCGGCGGCCGTGGGCTCCATCCACGACGTGCTGGAGCGCTACCCGCGGCTCGAGCCGCTCGTGCCCGCCATGGGCTACGGCACGACGCAGGTGCATGAGCTCGAGGCGACCCTCAACGCCGTGGATGCCGACCTGGTCCTCGCCGCGACCCCCATCGACCTGACCAGGGTCCTGAAGCTCGACAAGCCGATCACCCGGGTGCGCTACGACCTGGTCCAGGTGGACGGGATGCCGCTCAGCCAGGTCATCGAGCCCGTGGCCCGCATGGCCCGCCCTCCCGTGCTGGCCGGGGTGTGATGCCATGACGACGATGCTTGAGCAGGCGGCGGCACCCGTGGCGCCGCCGCGCCACTTCCTGACCCTGGCCGACCTGGGACCGGCCGGCCTGCGCTCGCTGCTCGACCTGACGGCCCGCCTCAAGCGGGAACCGGCCGCCTTCCGCGACTGCCTCGCCGGCGGGCGCATCGGCATGATCTTCGACAAGCCCTCGACCCGCACTCGCGTCAGCTTCGAGGCGGCCGCCTGGATGCTCGGCATGCTGCCCATCGTGCTGCGTCCCGACGAGCTGCAGCTGGGCAGGGGCGAGACGATCGCCGACACGGCGCGCGCGCTGTCGCTCTACCTGGACGGCCTTACCGTCCGCACCTTCGCCCAGGCCTCCGTGGAAGAGCTGGCCGGGGCCGCCTCGATCCCCGTCCTCAACGCCCTGACCAACGAGCACCATCCCTGCCAGGCACTGGCCGACGTGATGACGCTGGAAGAGGAGTTCGGCGCGCTGGCCGGCCTCCAGCTGGCCTTCGTGGGGGACGGCGATAACGTCTGCCACTCCCTCATCCAGGCTGCCGGCCTGGGCGGTTTCACCCTGCGCATCGCCACGCCCGAGGGCTACGAGCCGGCCGCGGACGTGCTCGCGGCGGCGCGGGACGAGGCGCTCGCCACCGGCGGCACGATCACCCTGACCAACGATCCCGCGGAGGCCGTCGCCGGTGCCGACGCGGTCTATGCCGACGTCTGGACGTCGATGGGTCACGAGGCGGAGCGCGCCGCGCGCCTAGCCGCCTTCGCCGGCTACCGCGTCGACGCGCCCATGATGCGGCTCGCCGCCCCGTCCGCCATCTTCCTGCACTGCCTGCCCGCCCATCGCGGCGAGGAAGTGACGGACGAGGTCATCGACGGCCCGGCCTCCCGCGTCTGGCCGCAGGCGGCCAACCGCCTCCACACGGAGACGGCCCTCCTGTACACCGTGCTCACGGGCGACGCCGACGGCGGACGACGCCCATGACGCGCGTCGTCGTCGCGCTGGGCGGCAACGCCCTGATCCGCCGCGGCGAGGCCGGCTCGATCGAGGTCCAGCACCACAACCTGCTGGGGGCAGCTCGTGCCCTGGTGGACCTGGTTGGTCTGGGTCACGAGCTCGTGCTGACCCACGGGAACGGCCCGCAGGTCGGCTTCCTGGCCATCGAGGCCGATGCGGCCGCCGCGACCGTCCCACCACCGCCGCTCGACGTGCTCGTGGCGGAATCCATGGGTCAGATCGGCTACCTGCTGGCGCAGGCGCTCACGGAGCGCCTCCACGCCGAAGGACGGGACCGGCCGGTCGCCGTGATCCTGACGCGCACCGTCGTGGACCCCGCGGATACGGCCTTCGCGGCTCCCTCCAAACCGGTCGGGCCGGTCTATGACGAGGCGACCGCGGGCGACCTGGCGCGTACGCGCGGCTGGACGGTCGCCCGGGACGGCACCGGCTGGCGACGGGTCGTGCCGTCGCCGCGACCGCTCGAGATCGTGGAGGCGGCCAGCCTCCGCGCCCTCGTCGACAGCGGGGCCATCGTCATCGCCTCGGGCGGGGGCGGCATCCCCGTCGCGCGGGATCCGGATGGCGCCTTCACCGGCCTCGAGGCCGTGGTCGACAAGGATCTCGCCGCCGTCCTGCTCGCCGAGGCCGTGGGCGCCCAGGCACTGCTCCTCCTGACCGATGTTCCCGCGGTCCGCCTGGGCCGCGGCACGGCCGGCGAGTCGGGCGTTGCCGGGCTGACGCTGGCCGAAGCGGCGGCCGGCGTCGCCGACGGGACGTTCCCCGGCGGATCCATGGGCCCCAAGGTGACCGCGGCCGCGGCCTTCGTCCGGCGCACCGGGGGCTTCGCCGCCATCGGCGCGCTCGAGGACGCCGTGGCCGTGCTCGCCGGCCGCGCCGGCACCCGCCTCGTGGCCGATGGCGCCGCCGCACCTCCGTCCGCACCCGTCGGCGTGGCGGCGCGATGAGCGACCCCGTGGCGGGCCACCACGTCGAGCTTGCCGCGCCCGGGGCGCTCACCCGAAGCCGCCTGCACCTGACCCGGGCCGAGTGGGGCGGCCCGGACGCCGGGGAGCTGCTCATCAAGGTCGCCGCCTGTGCCGTCTGCCGGACCGACCTCCAGCTCGTCATGGGCGACCTGCCGGCGCACCGCCTGCCGGTCGTGCCCGGCCATCAGGCGGTCGGCCACATCGTGGCCCTCGGCGCAGGCGTCACTGGCTGGGCCATCGGCGAGCGCGTCGGCGTGCCGTGGGTCGCGGACGTCGACGGCACGTGCCGGGCCTGCCGGACCGGGCACGAGAACCTCTGCCCGGCCGCCCGGTTCACGGGCTGGGATCGTGACGGCGGCTTCGCCGACTACCTAACAGCCGCCGCCGACCATGTCTATCAGCTGCCCGCGTCGTTCGGCGATGTGGAGGCCGCGCCGCTCCTCTGCGGCGGCATCATCGGCTACCGGGCGCTGAAGCTCTGCGGCATCGAGCCGGGTGGGCGCCTGGGCCTGTTCGGCTTCGGGGCATCGGCCCGCCTGGCGCTCCAGGTGGCCCGTCACTGGGGCTGCGACGTCTCCGTCTTCACCCGTTCACCAGCCGAACGGTCGCGCGCCGAGGCCCTGGGGGCGGCCTGGGTGGGCGGCTATGCGGAGCAGCCACCGGCACCCCTCGATGGCGCGGTCACCTTCGCGCCCGCCGGCAGCGTCGTCGTGGCTGCGCTCGGGACCCTGGCTCGCGGGGCCACGCTGGCCATCAACGCCATCCACCTCGACGCGGTGCCGGCCTTCGACTACGACCGGCTGTGGTGGGAACGCGGCATCCGCAGCGTGGCCAACTTCACGCGCCACGACGGGCGCGAATTCCTGGACCTGGCCCACCGCATCCCCCTGCAGACCGACCCGCAGCCCTTCCCCCTGGCGGACGCGGTCGTGGCCCTCAAGCGGTTGCGGGCCGGCACCCTGCAGGGCACCGCCGTGCTCGTGCCGTGACCGTCGCCACACGAGCGGCGATCACGCCCTCCCTCCCGGGGGTCGGCGTGCGGCCCGTCAGCCGTGGCGACGCGGCCGATCTGCAGCGCTTCTACGCCGAGTTGTCGCCGGAGGCCCGGCACCACCGCTTCATGGCCACCCGCGCCGGGATCTCACCGGCGGAGGCGACCTCCTATGCTTTGGTCGACCACGAGCACCGCGAGGGATTCGTGGCCGTCGTGGCCGATGGGGACCAGCCCGGCCGCATCGTGGGCCACCTCTGCCTGGAGCCCCGCGGCGACCAGCGGGTGGAGTTCGCCATCGTGGTGGCCGACGCGGCGCAGCGCCATCACGTGGGTACCGCGCTCCTGGAGGCGGGCCTGGCGTGGGCGAAGGCGCGCGGCATCGTCGACCTGGAGGCGGTCACCGAGCTCGACAACGTGGCCCTGCTGGAGCTGGTCATGGCCTGCGACCCCTGGACCAGGGTCGGCCCGGTGGCCGCCGGCACGGTTCCCCTGACCCTGCCCACCGGCCGCTGAACCGGCGGCCCCGGTCAGGGCCGGCCGAAGTCGACGACCCAGCGGCTCGGCCCAGTCAGGCCGAACACCCGCGGGCAAACCCCTGCCGCGAGACCCACGATCCAGCTCTGCTGGCCCTCGTATTCACCCATCCGCTCCACGTCGACGATGAACGGGCCCCCGGGCTGGAAGCTCGTGGCCCCGGGATAGCCGACGACGACGCCGTTGAGTCGGATCCGCATGAATTGGGTGCCCTCGACTGCCAGCGGCAGTCCGCTCGGGTCAAGGCTGAAGGGCGGTGTCACCACGTCGATGATGAACTGGGGTCGCCGCCCGCCGGCATACTCGAACACGAGCCGGTCGTAGCCCGGGTGGAGCCCCACGCGGACGCTCGTGGTGACGCCCTGCCCGGTGCCGACGGCGGCCAGGGTGATGGGGCTGCCGCAGACGAACGGCCCCAGGGCATCGGTCGGCTCAGGCGAGGTGCTGGCCGTCGGGGTGGCGGTCGCGGACGGGACGGGCGACGAGGTGGCTGTGGCCGGTGCGGTCACGGTGCCCGTGGGTGCCGGCGACACCGTGGTCGCTGGCGGCGGGGTCGGCGTGGCGGTGCAGGCCGCGACCAGCGACGCGGCGAAGACGAAGGCGAGTACGGCTGGAAAGCGCGACATGACGACACCTCCCGGTGACCAGCCCATCGTGACGGCCGGGCGGCGCCGCCACCAGTGCCGAACGGCTCATGCGGACCGCCGCGCTGAAGCCCTTCCCGACCGGCGGCGCGCGGTTCGTCACCACGCTGCCCGCCGCATCCGTCCGCACGGCGATGTGACCTGCGGCCCGCCGGGAGGGGCCGTCCGGCACTCATCAGCACGTGCGCATATGTCGATAGTCGCGGCATGGACGACATCACGATCCTGCAGGCCGAGGTCCTCCGGACCCTGGCCAGCCCCAGGCGCCTGGAGATCCTGCACGCCCTGGCCGCCGGCCCGCTCGAGGTCGGGCACCTGGCCGAAGCCATGGGCATGAGCCAGCCGAACGCCTCACAGCACCTGGCGGTCCTGCGTGCCGCGGGGGTCGTGGAGGCCGAACGGGACGGCCGCGAGGTCCGCTACCGGCTCGTCGACCCCGATGTGATGGTCGCCTGCGACCTCATGCGTGCGGTGCTCCGGCGGCGTCTCAACCGCCTCGGGGCGATCGCCGCGGAAGGCGGCCTGCCCTCGCTCCCAGTCTCGTCGCTCGCGAGGTGAACCTCGGTGGATGACTCCAGCCAGCCCCTCAACCTCGTCCTCTTCTCCGGCACGGACGACAAGCTCCAGGCAGCCGCGGTCCTCACGGCCGGCGCGGCCGCGCTCGGTCGACCGGTCAACATCTTCCTGCAGTACTGGGCGCTCGACGCCTTCCGCACGGCGCGGATCGCCGACGACCATGGCCTGGCTCCCGAGGCCGGCCCGGCCGGCCGTGCCGCGGTCGACGCCCTTCGCGAGGCGGGTCAGGCGCCCTGGGCCGAGACCCTCCGGCAGGCCAAGGAGCTCGGCGGCGTGGACATCCAGGCCTGCTCGCTCTCCATGGACCTGCTGCACCTTGACGCGCCCGACCTGGATCCCCTCGTCGACGGCGTGGAGGGCGTGGCGGCGTTCCTGATCACGGCCAGTGAGGGCCCCGTCGTCTTCATCTGAGCCACCTGGAGGTACATCCCATGGCGACCCTCGAGATCACCACCCACGTCGACGCCCGCGGCCTGAGCTGCCCGATGCCGATCGTCAAGACCGCGCAGGCGATCAAGCCGCTGGCGTCCGGCGCCCTGCTGGAGGTCCTCGCCACCGACGCCGGGTCGGTCAAGGACTTCGCCGCCTGGACACGCACGACCGGCCATGAACTCGTCGAACAGAGCGTCGACGGCGCGGTCTACCGCTTCGTCATCCGCCACAAGTGAGGCACCCACGATGACCCTTCTCGCCGAGCCGATCGCGCCGCCCATCCCCGTCGAGCCGTCGCCCGCCGCGGCCCCCCAGCCGGAAGGCGAGGTCAAGACGAAGGAACTCATCATCGTCAACTGGAGCGGCGAGCTGGACAAGGTCTGGCCCGTCATGATCCTCTCCTCGACCGCCGCGGCCAGCGGCGTCCGCTGCAAGGTCTTCGTGACGTTCTGGGGTCTGCTGCCGTTCGTCAAGGACCAGAAGCGCATCGTCGGCGAAAACTGGATGCAGAAGATGCTGACGCTCATGCAGCGGCCCGGCATCGACCACCTGAAGCTCAGCAAGATGAACTTCATGGGCATGGGCCCGTGGATGATGGGTGTCCTCAGCAAGAAGTACCACGTGGCCAGCCCGCGCGAGCTGCTGGAAGCCGCGACGACGCTGGGCGTCGAATTCATCCCCTGCCAGATGACGATGGACATGTTCGGCCTCAAGCGCGAGGACCTCATCGACGAGATGGGCGAGCCCGCCGGTGCCGCCACGGCCATCGCGATGATGACCGAGGCCGACGCCAGCCTCTTCATCTAGACCGGAAAGGACCCTCCGTCATGCTCGAGACCATCCCGGGCCCCGCCGTGACCCGCACCATCGATGCCCGCGGCAGCTACTGCCCGGGCCCTCTCATGGAGCTCATCCGCGCCATCCGTGAAGCCCAGGTGGGCGACGTGCTGGCCGTCCTCTCGTCGGACAGCGGCTCCAAGCTGGACATCCCCAAGTGGGTCGCCAAGGCCGGCCATCGCCTCGTCGGCGTCGAAGCCCGGGACGGCTATGACGAGATCATCGTCGAGAAGCTGCGGTAGGCGACCGTGGACCGCATCGTCATCCTGGGAGGCGGGGTCGGCGGGACGCTGACCGCCAACCTCCTCGTCAAGCGCCTGGGTGAGCGCCTGGACAACGACCACACCACGATCACGCTCATCGACGCGACCGGCCGGCACACCTACCAGCCGGGGTTCATGTACATCGCCATGGGCGGCGAGCGGGCCAGTCACCTGTCACGGCCGGAGACATCACTCCTGGATCCGCGCGTCCATCTGGTGGTGGGCGATGTCGAGAAGGTCGACCCGGTGCAGCAGACGGTCACCCTGAAGTGGGGCGAGACCGTGCCCTACAACGAGCTCGTGATCGCCACCGGCTGCCGCATCGTGCCCGAGGCCATCGACCACTTCGACACCGAGGCCCATCACTTCTACACGGCCGAGGCGGCGCTGGACCTGCGGCACGCGCTCGATGCGTTCACCGGTGGCCGCATCGTCATCGGCATCGCCGGCATGCCCTACAAGTGCCCGCCGGCGCCACTGGAGGTGGCCCTCCTCATCGAGGCCGAGCTGCGCCAGCGCCACCTGCGCGAACGGTCGGAGCTGCACTTCTGCTCGCCGATCGGCCGCGCCTTCACCATCGAGTCGGTCAGCGAGATGGTCACCCCGATCCTGGAGGAGAAGGGCATCGAGTTGCACACGTTCTTCAACGTCGAGAGCATCGACGCGGACCGCAAGGTCGTGCAGAGTCTCGAGGGCGAGGAGCTGGGCTACGACCTGCTGATCCTCGTGCCGCCGCACACCGGCCAGCCGTTCCTCATCGCCAGCGGCCTCGCCAGTGCCCCCGGGGGGTGGCTGCCGACCGACAAGGCGACCCTGCAGGTGGCCGGCCAGCCCCACATCCACGCCCTCGGCGATGCGACCGACCTGCCGCTGTCGAAGGCGGGGTCCACGGCCCACTTCGAGGCGCCGGTCGTGGCCGAGCGCGTGGCCGCGGCCATCGAAGGCCGCCAGCCGAGTGGCAAGCACGCCGATTACGCCGGCAAGGTCATGTGCTTCTTCGAGGTCGGCGACGGCAAGGGCACGCTGCTGCAGTTCGACTACGCCCATCCGCCCAAGCCGCCGCGGCCGAACCGCTTCTGGCACCTGGGCAAGATCGTCTTCAACAAGACCTATTGGCACACCGTGCCCAAGGGCCGCGTCTAGCGTCCCGAGCCGGCCGCCGGCGTCGTCGGCCGGACTCGGAGCCTGTGAATGAACTGGGCGACCCGATGACCTTCAGGGCCTTGCGCCGCCCCACTCGGCCGCTGACGATGACGCCGTGAACCGACCTCGCATCTATCTCGTCCGCCACGGCGAGACGGACTGGAACGCCGAAGAGCGGCTCTTGTCCTTCACCGACCGGCCCCTCAGCGAGCGAGGTGAGCGTCAGGTCGCGATCCTCGCTGGAGACCTATCCCCTGTTCGCTGGGACCGCGCCTATGCCTCGCCGCTCCGCCGTGCCCGCCGCACGGCGGAGCTCGTGCTCGCCGCCCGACCGGACGCCCCGCCCCTCGTCATCGACGACCGGCTGCGGGAGATGGACTTCGGGCCATACGAGGGCTGGTCCGAGTCGGAACTCGAAGCCGACCCCCTCGCGGCCACCCGGCGACGGGACGGGGCGCAGATCCCGGGGGTCGAGCCGGAGGAGGCGGTCGCCGAGCGCGCCCGGTCCTTCCTCGCCTCGCTGGGCGATGCGGGCGGCACCACCCTCATCGTCGGCCACGGTCGGATGCTTCGGATCCTGCTGGCGACGGCGCTCGGCCTGCCGCCGTCGTTCGCGCAGTCGCTGCGCATGCGCAACTGCCGTCCCGCCGTGATGGAGCCGGGCGCGAGGCCGCTCCTCCTGGCGTTCAACGCCGGCGACCCCTCGTTCGAGGTGCGCCCCGCGCCCTGATCAGGTCACCCGCGGACGCGCGAAGGCGTGTTTGATCCGGTAGAGCGGGCGATCGGCGTGAAGCCGCTCGTGTCCTTCGGCGGTGCCTTGATGGGCGGGCACGTTCATGGCGGATCGACGACGCTCGCCAGCGTCGCCTCGCGCAGGCGTCCCAGCAGCGCCTCCTGGGCGGCGAAGAAGACGTCGTGCACGTCGCACCGCCCCTGCGCCCGGCACGGCCCGCCGCGAAGCACGCAGGTCTGCCGGCGGCCTGCCCCGTCAGCGGCCTCGACCACGTCGAGGATCGAGATCCGGTCGGCGGGCCGCGCCAGCTGGTAGCCCCCGCTCCGCCCGGCTCGTGAGGTCAGCAGGCCAGCTCGCACCAGCGCACCGGTGATCTGGGGCAGGAAGCGCGCCGGCACACCCATCTGGGCCGCGATGGCCGGCCCCGACATGGGCCGGCCGGCGGGGGCTCGCGCGACCGCCAGCATGGCCCGCACGGCGTAGTCGCCGCGGTGGCCCAGCTCGAGTTTCATCCGCCACCCCCGTGACGGTCCCGGCCGTCCACGACCGAACGGCCCCCCGATTCGGGACCTTCGGCCCTCTGTCGCCTCATCGCTAAATCATAACCTGCTAACTAAGCATTTAGCAAGTGCGCTCAACCGAAGAGGTGGACGATGCAACGCCTGATGATGGCAAGGTTCGTGGCCATCCTCGTCATGATCATGGTGGTCGGCATGGGCTGCGCGGCGGGTGGGCCCGGCTGGACCTTCACGCCGAGCGGGTCGCCGACGGCCCCATCGGCGGTCGCGGCGGCCTCCACCTCGACCATGGCCGGCATGTCCGACATGCCAGGCATGAGCAGCTCGACCGCGCCTGCCATGGCGTCGAATGTCAGTGCGGTCGGGTCCACCCTGGAGATCCACGCCTTCGACCTCGGCTTCCGGCCGAACGCCGTGGCGGTGGCCGCCGCCGGGACCTACGCCGTCAAGTTCGTCAACGACGGAGCGGTGCAGCACAACCTGACCTTCGCCGACGGCACCAAGCTCGTCGCCGACCCGGGCCAGACGACCGCTGGCTCCATCACCGTGCCCGCGACGGGCATCACCTTCCTGTGCGACGTCCCGGGCCACGCGCAGGCCGGCATGACCGGCGCCATCACGGTCGCCGCGCCGTCGGTCGCCGCCTCCCCGGCCGCCGGCAGCGGGACCGCCGCCACGAGCTCGACGCTGCCGGCGCCCGACCCGAATGCACCGCCGTACACCCTCTACAACCCGATCGCGCCGGCCGTGCTGCCGGGCACGTCGCATGACGTCTACCTGCCCATCGTCGAGCGCAAGATGACCGTCGCCACGGGCTACGTGATGGACGTCTGGACCTTCGGTGGCACCGTGCCCGGCCCGACCATCCGGGTCCACCTCGGCGACACCGTGCGCGTCCACCTGACCAATACGACGACCATGAGCCACTCCATCGACTTCCACGCCAGCCAGACGGCGATGAATGACCAGATGGTCGAGATCCCCGCCGGCGGCACGTGGACTTACACCTTCCAAGCCGACTACGCGGGAGTCTGGATGTACCACTGCGGCACCCCGCCGGCCCTCCAGCACATCGCCGACGGCATGTTCGGCATGGTCATCGTCGAGCCGCGCGGCGGCCTGGCACCGGTGGGCGAGGAACTGGCCATCGTGCAGAACGAGTGGTACTTCGGTGGTCAGGGCCAGATCGCCGATTACGCCAAGGCCGACTCGACCGACCCGGCGCCCGACTGGGTCGTCTTCAACGGCGTGGCCAACCAGTACAAGGACCATCCCATCCAGGTCCAGCCCGGCGAGCGCATCCGCCTGTTCGTCCTGGACGTCGGGCCCAACGAGTCCAGCTCGTTCCACATCGTGGGCACGATCTTCGACACGGTGATCAGCGAGGGCGTGGCCCTCCTCCCGGGCAACTCCGGTGGCTGGGGCAGCCAGGCTGTCGCCCTCTTGCCGGCCCAGGCCGCCATCATCGAACTCACCATCCCGGAGAGCGGCATGTACACGATGGTCACGCACGCCTTCAACTTCGTGGGCCATGGGGCGGTCGGCTCCCTGATGGCCGGCGACGGCAAGCCGCCGACGCACTGACCGCGGCACGCCCGGCGGGGTACCCTGCCGGGCGTGAGCGGCACCTTCACGATCGAGCCGCGCGGTCCGTTCTCGCTGGCCCTCGCCGCCAGCCACGTGTTCGGGCCGCGCGAGCCCGCGCCGGTGGTGCCGGTGATGCGCCTGGCCTTCTGCGTGGATGGCTTCCACGAGCTGGCGGGGGTGGTCCTCAGAGAAGACCCGGCCGGGTCCGTGGTCGGCGAGGTGCACGGCGCGACTGACGTGGCGGCCGTGCGCGACCAGGTGGCCCGCATCGTGTCCCTCGATCACGACGGCCGGGGATGGCCGGCCGTCGGCGAGCGCGACCCCTTGATCGGCCGCCTCCAGGCCCGCTACCCCGGGTTCCGCCCGGTCCTGCACTACTCCCCGTACGAAGCCGCGGCGTGGGCCATCCTGGCCGGCCACCGCTCGGGGCGGCAGGCCAACACCCTCCGCCGCCGGCTGGGCGAGGCGCTGGGGGCGACTTTCGACCTGGCCGGCACGCGCCTCAGCGCCTTCCCGACGCCCCTGGCGATCCTGGAGGCCACGTCGCTGCCGGTGCCGTCCATCGAGCAGGACCGCCGCCTCCGCGCGGTGGCCAGAGGGGCGCTCGACGGCCTGCTCGATCCGGCCCGCCTCCGCGCCCTCGATCCGGAGGTGGCCCGCGCCCAGGTCCAGGCGCTGCCCGGCCTGGGGCCGTTCTACTCGGGCCTGGTGGCCATCCGTGCGGTCGGCCCGACCGACGCGGCGAGCGTGGAGGAGCCCCGCCTCCTGGCGGCCCTGCGCCACTACCTGGGCGCCGAGGCACCGGCCGATGCGGCCGCCTTGACGCGGCGGATGGACGTGTGGCGGCCGTTCCGGACGTGGGCCGTGGTGCTGATCCGGCGAGCGGCCTACGAGGACGGGGTGGGCTGAGTGGCGACCTCGACCGGCGCGGTCGCGGTGCCGGCCGGGCCAAGCTCCAGGCGCACGTCCCACGGGACGTCGGCCAGGAGATCGGTGCGGTGTGACAGCAGGAGCAGCGTGCGCCCTCGGGACAGCGCGAGGATGTCGGTCATGAGCGCGCGGGCGGTCGCCTCGTCGAGGTGCTCGGTGGGCTCGTCCAGGATCAGGACCGGCGCATCGGCCAGCAGCGCGCGGGCCAGGGCCAGCCGCTGGAGCTGGCCGCCCGACAGGCGTGCCCCATGCTCGCCGACCGGCGTCGCCAGGGCCGCCGGGAGCGCTTCCACCCAGGCGGCCAGGCGGACCGTCGCGAGAACCTCCCAGAGCTGCGCCTCGGTCGCGTCCGGGCGCGCCACACGCAGGTTGTCGGCGAGCGTCGTGTCGAAGACGTGGGGATCCTGATCGCAGGATTTGACGACCCGCCGCACGTCGTCCCCGGTCAGGCGACGCACGTCGCAGGGGCCCGCCGGGGCGAGCAGCTCGACCGATCCGGCGACCGGATCCAGGAAGCGCAGGAGGACCGCCGCAAGAGTGGTCTTGCCGCACCCGCTGGGCCCGCTGACAAGGGCCGTCCCACCCGGCGGGACCTCCAGGTCCACCGCCCGGAGCACGAGCGGGCCGTTCCCGTACCTGGCCGCCAGGCCTGCCACGCGGATGCCCCATGGTCCGGCCGGCAGGGCCGCCGGCTCGGCCGGCTCGGTCACGGGGTCCGGCTGGTGGAGCACCTCCTCGACGCGGGCCGCGGCCACTGCCAGGCCGGGTAGGTGCTGTGCGGCGGGCACCAGGCCCGCGGCCAGTTCGTGCGCGGCGATGGGTGTCAGCACCACGACCGCCAGAGCCACCCCGTCGAGCGCACCCGAGCGGAGCGCGCCGACGCCGGCCATGAGGGCGAACCACGTGGCCGCTCCCGCCGCCAGGCCGGCGGCGAGGGCACCAAGGCCGACTGCGGCACCGGCCGTACGCTCGGCGGCGATCAACGCGCCGTCCATGCGGTCGAGGACCTCGAGCTGCTGCACGCTCGTGCCGTGCACTAACAGCTCGGGCCCCCCGGCCAGCAGGTCGGTCGCGGCGGCGGCCAGGGCGCCTCGTGCCGGCGCCACCCGTCGCTCGGCCCCGCGACCGCTCGCCCCCGCCAGGAGCGGCACAAGGAACACGACCACGAGGAGCGTCGCCCCGAGCACGACACCCGCGGCCGGCACCAGCAAGCCGACCAACAGGGTCGCGACGGCCGCCGCCGCGACGACGATCGTGTACGGCAGCAGGACGCGCAGCCAGAGGTCGGCCAGGCCGTCGACATCGGCCACCAGACGGGCCAGCAGGTCCCCCGAGCGATAGGCGGCCAGGCCCGCCGGCGCCAGGCGCTCGAGGCGCCCGTAGACGTGGCCCCGCAGGCGGGCAAGGACCCGGAAGGCAGAGTCGTGGGCCGCGAGGCGCTCCCCGTACCGCAGCACCCCACGGCTGATTCCGAAGGCCTGGACGGCGGTGATGGCGACCATCAGGTACAGGACGGGTGGCTGCTGGGCCGCCCGCGAGATGAGCCAGGCCGACGTGGCGGTCAGCCCGACGGCGGCCATGGCGGCGCCGAGGCCGAGCAGCACCGCCAGGGCGAGCCGCCCGCTGACGGGCCGGCCGAGCCGCGCGATGGCGACGAGGGCGCGCATCGTCGGCCTACGCGGCGCCCGGCAGTCGCGCCGCGACGTCGACGATCCGGTCGGCGATGGAGATGGCCGCCGGCCGGTGAGCCGCGAGGACGACGGCTCGGTGCTCCTGGTGGGCCGTCGCCCGGATCCGGTCGAGCAGCTCGGCTTCCGTGGCGGTGTCAAGGCCGGCGGTCGGTTCGTCGAGCAGCACCAGCGGCGCGTCGCGGAGCAGCGCCCGCGCCACGGCCAGGCGGCGCCGCTGGCCGCTTGAGAGGCCCTGGCCGCGCTCGCCGAGCCGCCACTCCAGCGGCACCTCCCCCAGGCCGACCGCGCTGAGCGACGCCGCGATGCGCGTATCCGAAGCGTCCGGAGCGGCCAGCCTGACGTTGTCGGCGACCGTGCCGGCGAGGAAGAACGGCTGCTGCGGGACCCAGGCCACCTGGCGCCGCCACAGGTCCAGGTCGAGATCCCCCAAACCGACCGCCCGTCCGTCCGCGGCCACGACTCGCGCCGAACCCTCGCTTGGCGCGATGAAGCCGAGCATGACGGCCAGGAGCGTGCTCTTGCCCGCCCCGCTGGGTCCCCGCAGGACCACGATCTCGCCGGGGCGCGTGACGAGATCGGCGGCCCACGGAGCCTCCGACGGGCGGCCCGGCCGGCGGACCGTGACCCCGTCGAGGCGTACTTGCCCCACTCGCATGTCAGGTGGCTGGACGGTCCCCCCGGCCTGCGCCGGCGGCGTCTCCAGGATCGAGAATGCTGCCGCGGCGGCCTGCAGGCCCTCCTCGCTCGCGTGGAACTGGAGGCCCAGCTGGCGCAGGGGCAGGTACGCCTCGGGGGCGAGGACGATGACGAAGAGGCCGGTCCGCAGGGCGACACCACCACCGACCAGGCGCAGGCCCATCTCCACGGCTACCAGCGCGACGGAGAGGGTCGCGGCCAGTTCGAGCGCGAAGGCCGACAGGAAGGCCACCCGCAGCGTGGCCAGCGTCTCGCGGCGATAGGCGTCGGTGGCCCGCTCCAGGGCGGCCACCTGGGCCTGCGCCCGCCCGTACACCTTGAGCGTGGGCAGTCCGGCCACGACATCGAGGAAGTGGTGAGCGAGGCGGGCCAGCGCCCGCCACCGCCGGCCGCGCTGGCGCTCGGTGGCCAGCCCGATGAGGATCATGAAGAGCGGGATCAAGGGCACCGTCAGGGCGACCGTGAGCGCCGCCAGCCAGTCCGTCACGGCCAGCGCGACGAGCACCACGACCGGCACGACGACCGCCAGGACCAGCTGCGGCAGGTAGCGCCCGAAGTACCCGTCCAGCGCGTCCAGGCCGCGTGTGGCCAGGACCACGACCTCGCCGCTGCGCGCCCCGGCCGTCCACTCGGGGCCCAGGGCGGCCGCATGCGCCAGCAGCCGCCGGCGCAGGGTCCGCTTGACGGACGTCGAGCAGCGCTGCGCCACGACCTCCTGGGCCCATCCGGTAGCGGCGCGCGCGCCGAGGACGAACGCCAGAGCGGCGAGCACTGGCTGCAGGACGTCGAGCGACGCCCCGCCCAGGAACGCTCGGCTGATGGCGTCGGCGAGCAGGGCGGCCTGGGCCGTGGCCAGGGCGGCGGTCAGCAGCCCCAGGACGACCGCGCTGGCGAGGGCGACGGTGGCCGCGCGAGCGACGCGCAGCAGGCGAGGGTCGACCGCCCTCACGAGCCCGCGGGCGGGGAGTCGGTGACGCGGGGGCCGCCGACGCGCCGGCGGAAGACCCAGTAGGTCCAGCCCTGGTAGAGCAGGACGAGCGGGGTGAAGATGAGCGCCACAACGGTCATGATGCCGAGCGTGTACGGCGTCGAGCTCGCGTTCGTGATGGTCAGGCTGAAGGCCGGATCGGTCGTCGAGGGCAGGACGTCGGGGTAGAGCGCGAGGAAGAGGGCCACGACCGCCAGGGCGATGGTGGCCGCCGTTCCGGCGAAGCTCCAGCCTTCATGACCGGTGCGGTTGGCCAGCAGCGCCCCCAGCAAGCACCCGGCCGCGCCCACCGCCAGGACCAGTGATCCCGGGTCACCATCCCGGAGCTCGGTCCAACCCAGGAACAGCACGGCCAGCACCGCGGTCACCAGGCCAGCCAGGCCGACGACCGCGTTGGCCCGCTGCCGGAGCACGCCGGTCGACTTGAGGGCCAGATAGGTCGCGCCGTGCGTCACGAAGAGGCCCAGCGTGGTCAGGCCGCCCAGCAGGGCATAGGGCCCCAGAAGCGTCAGCAGGTCGCCAGTGAAGACGTGCCGCTGGTCGAGCGGCACACCGGCCACGATGTTGGCGAAGGCGACGCCCCACAGCAGGGCGGGGACGAACGAGCCGACGAAGATGGCCCGGTCCCACCACGCCCGCCAGGCCGACTCGGGCCGCTTGCTGCGGTACTCGAACGCCACGCCACGGATGATGAGGGCCACCAGGATCAGGAACAGGGCCAGGTAGAAGCCGCTGAACAACGACGCATACCACTCGGGGAAGGCGGCGAACGTCGCCCCGCCGGCGACCAGCAGCCAGACCTCGTTGCCGTCCCACACCGGGCCGATGGTGGCGATCAGGGCCCGCCGCTCCGCCTCCGTGCGACCGAGGAACGGCAGGAGGATGCCGACCCCGAAGTCGAAGCCCTCCAGGACGAGGTAGCCGACCCAGAGGATGGTGATCAGGCCGAACCAGATGGTCGGAAGGGACATCGGGCGTGCCTCAGTAGGCGAAGGTGAGGGGCTCGTCCACGTCGGACCCTCCGTCGGGCGGGTTGGCGTCAGGCAGGCCGGCGCGGATGCGCCGCAGCAGGAGGCCCACCTCCACCACGGCCAGGCCTCCGTACAGCAGGGTGAAGACGACGACCGTGAGGAGGACCTCCAGCGCAGAGGTCCCCGGGCTCACGCCGGCCGAGGTCTGCATCAGCCCGAAGACGATCCATGGCTGGCGCGCCATCTCGGTGAAGATCCAGCCCAGCGAGTTCGCCACGAGCGGCAGGAACGGCAGGGTCACCGCGATGGCGACCGCCAGCCGACCGACTGGCCGACGCCCCCGGCGGAGGCACCACAGCAGCCACGCGGCAGCCGCGGCAGCGAGCGCACCGAAGCCGATCATGAGCCGGAACGTCCAGTAGGCCACCGGCACGTAGGGCACGTAGTTGCCCGGGCCGTACGTCGCCTGGTACGCCGCCTGGATGTCGTTGATGCCCTCGACCTTGCCGCTCGGATCGCCGGTCGCCAGCAGCGACAGGAGATCCGGGATGCGGACGGAGAACAGCTCGGTCCGGCCGTCGAGCGAGCCGATGGTGAATATCGAGAAGGAGGCGGGCGCCTCCGTCTGGTAGAGCGCCTCGGCGGCTGCCATCTTCATCGGCTGGATGGCCGTCATCTGGCGCGCGGACGTGTCACCGGTGATGACCACGAGGAGCCCGGCCACCAGGGCCACGGTGGCGCCGACCCGCGCGGCGGTCCGGAACGCTGCGTCATCCGGCCCACCGTGGCGCACCAGGCGCCACAGCGCGATGGCGGCCACGAACGCGCCGGCAGTGAGGAAGGCGCCCGCGATCGTGTGCGGGAACATCACGAGCACGATGGGGTTGGTCAGGACGGCCAGGATGTCGGTCAGCTCCGCCCTTCCGGCGGCCTGGTCGATCGTGAAGCCGACCGGGTTCTGCATCCACGCGTTAGCCGCCAGGATGAAGTACGCCGACAGCACCGTGCCCACCGCGGTGATCCAGATCGTGGCCAGGTGCACCCACCTCGGCAGGCGACCCCAGCCGAAGATCCACAGGCCCAGGAAGGTCGACTCCAGGAAGAACGCCAGCAGGCCCTCGATCGCCAGGGGGGCGCCGAAGATGTCGCCGACGAAGCGGCTGTAGGCGCTCCAGTTCATGCCGAACTGGAACTCCTGCACGATGCCGGTGACCACCCCCAGGGCGAAGTTGATCAGGAACAGCTCGCCGTAGAAGCGGGTCAGACGCAGGTAGCGCTCCTGGCCGGTGCGCACCCAGGCCGTCTGGAAGCCGGCCACCAGGAACGCCAGCCCGATCGTCAGGGGTACGAACAGGAAGTGGTAGACGGTCGTGATGCCGAATTGCCACCGGGCCAGGTCCAGGGCGTTCAGCGACACGGCGATCTCCCTCCTATAGGCGCGACGCAGCGGATGGTCGCGTCATGTCGCGGGGGTCGGTAGGGTCGAAGGTCCCGAATCGGCAGCCACCGCCGGCACGTGGCGGTAGTAGGCGACCGGCTCGGGCGGCAGCGGGGTGGCGCCGGCGATCAGGTCGGCCGCCTTCTCGGCCAGCATCATCACGGGGGCGTAGATGTTGCCGTTCGTGACGTAGGGCATGGCCGAGGCGTCGACGACCCGCAGGCCCTCCACACCGTGGACGCGCAGGGTCAGGGGGTCGACGACCGAGTCGCGGTCCGTGCCCATACGGCACGTGCAGGAGGGATGGAGCGCCGTCTCCGCGTCGCTGGCGACCCACGCCAGGACCTGTTCGTCGGTCGTGATGGCCGGGCCCGGCGAGAGCTCCCCGGCGTTGAAGGGTCGGAGCGCCGGCTGGCTGAGGATGTGCCGCGCGACGCCCACCGCCTCCAACCACTCGCGGCGGTCCTGCTCGGTCGAGAGGTAGTTGAAGCGGATCGCCGGGTGGATCCGCGGATCGCGGCTGATGATCCGCACGGAACCCCGTGCGTCGGAGTACATGGGGCCCACGTGGACCTGGTAGCCGTGGCCACCAGCCGGCGAGCTGCCGTCGTAGCGGATGGCCAGCGGCAGGAAGTGGAACATCAGGTTGGGGTACGCCACCTGGTCGTCGCCCCGCACGAACCCGCCGCCCTCGAAGTGGTTGGTGGCGCCGGGGCCGCGCCGCAGGAAGAGCCACTGGAAACCGATCCACGGTCGGCGCCACTTCTGGAGGGCCGGCTGCATCGACACGGGCAGCTTGCTGCCGTACTGGATGTAGACCTCCAGGTGGTCCTGCAGGTGCTCCCCCACGCCCGGCAGGTCGGCCACCACCGGGATGCCCAGGGAGTCCAGGAGCGCCGCCGGGCCGACGCCGGACAGCTGCAACAGCTGCGGCGAGTTGAACGTGCCGCCACTCAGGATGATCTCGCCGGCACGAACCTGGCGCGACGGGCCGCGGCCGTGGGTGTACTCCACGCCCACCGCACGCCTGCCCTCGAAGAGGATGCGCGTGACGAACGCGCGCGTCTCCACCCGCACGTTGGGGCGGCGCATCACGGGGTGGAGGTAGGCCCGGGCCGCGCTCAGGCGGCGGCCGCGATGGATGTTGCGGTCGAACGGGCCGAAGCCCTCCTGGCGGTAGCCGTTGACGTCGTCGGTGAGCTCGTAGCCGGCCTGCACCGCGGCCTGGAAGAAGGCGCCGAAGAGCGGGCCGGTGGCCGGTCCCCGCTCCAGGACGAGCGGACCGCCATGGCCGCGGAAGGGATCCTGCGGCGCCGCGGCAAGGCAGTCCTCCATGCGCTTGAAGTAGGGCAGGCAGTGGGCGTAGTCCCACGTGGCCATGCCGGGATCGGCCGCCCACCGCTCGTAGTCGAGCGGGTTGCCGCGCTGGAAGATCATGCCGTTGATGCTGCTGGAGCCGCCCAGGACCTTGCCCCGCGCGTGGTAGATGCGGCGGCCGTGCATGAACGGCTCGGCCTCCGACTGGTAGCCCCAGTCGTAGAAGCGACTGCCGATGGGAAAGGTCAGGGCGGCCGGCATGTGGATGAAGACGTCGAAGCGGTAGTCCGGGCGGCCCGCCTCCAGCACCAGCACGCGCCGTGACGGGTCCGCGCTCAGGCGGCTGGCCAGCACGCTCCCGGCCGAGCCGCCGCCGATGATCAGGACGTCGTATGGAGCGGTCATCTCCCCTCGCCTCGCTGCGCGGTTGCGAACGGCTCCTCGCGCCGGGAATACTACGCACGTGCCACCGGCTCCCGTCACGACCGCGACGACGTCCCTCCACATCGCCGGCCGATGGGTCGCTGCGGCGTCGGGCGAGTCCTTCGCGGCGGTGGATCCGGCCCATGGCACACCGCTGGGCCACGTGGCCCTGGGCGATCGCGCCGACGCCCGGCAGGCCGTCGAGGCGGCGCACGCCGCGGCGCCGGGCTGGGGTGCGATGTCCGCCTTCGAGCGGGGCGCCGCCCTGACCCGCGTGGGCGACCTGATCGAGCTCCGCCGCGAGGAACTGGCCCGGGCCCTGAGCGCCGACCAGGGCAAGCCCCTCCGCGCCGAGGCGTATGACGAGGTCGACGAGCTGGTCGTGTACTGGCGCATGGCCGCCGCCGACGCGACCCGCCTGGAAGGTTCCATGCCGCCTTCGGTGGATGCCCGCAAGCGCATCCTCGTGCAGCGCGTGCCACGTGGCGTGGTGGCCGTCATCACCCCCTGGAACTGGCCCTACACCATGGCCGCCGAGCTCCTCGCGCCCGCCCTTGCCGGGGGCAACACGGTCGTGTGGAACCCGGCCCGGCACACGTCGCTGTGCTCGGTCCGCCTCGCCGAGTGCGTCGTCGAGGCGGACCTGCCGCCGGGTGCCTTCAACCTCGTCACCGGGCCTGGCGAGACGGTCGGCGACGAGATCGCCGGCCACCCCTTGACGGCCGCGGTCGGTTTCGTCGGCTCCCCGCGGACGGGGCTGGGCGTCGCGCGCCGGGCCGCCGGCAAGGAACTGCTGCTGGAGATGGGCGGCAACGGCCCGTTGGTGGTCATGGACGACGCCGACCTGGACGCCGCGGTCGACGCCACGCTCACCGCCTGTTACCTCAACGCCGGCCAGAGCTGCACGGCCGGCGAACGCATCCTGGTCCACTACCGCGTCCACGACCGCTACGTGGCGGCGCTGGCGGAGGCCGTGGCTGCCCGTGTCCGGATGGGCGACCCCTTCGACGACGCGACCACCATGGGCCCGCTCAACAACGAGGCGACGGCCGCCAAGACGGCCCACCACGTGGCGGAGGCCGTGGCGGGCGGGGCGCGCATCGTGCTCGGCGGACAGCGCGCGCCCGACCTGGGCAGCCCCCTGTTCTTCCAGCCAACGATCCTCGACGGCGTCACGGAGATCATGGCCATCGCCCGCGAGGAGACGTTCGGACCCGTGGCGCCGGTCACGCCCATCGCCGACCTGGATGAGGCGCTCGGCATCGTGAACGCGTCGTCGTACGGCCTGCTCTCGGCTATCTTCACCCGTGACCTGCGCCGCGGCCTGGCCTTTGCCGAGGCGGCTCGCAGCGGGTGGGTCAACATCAACGAGAGCACCAACTACTGGGAGTCGCACCTGCCCTTCGGCGGGCGCGCGGGCTCGACGAGCGGCCTGGGCCGGGTCGGCGGCCGGTACTCCCTGGAGCGCCTGACCGAACTCAAGACCATCGTCGTCAGCCTGGCCTGAGGGGCCGCAGGCCGGCCGAGCCGGCCAACAGGAGGGAAGCTCGCGCATGGCGGTACCGGATCGCGCCAACGTCGTGGTCATCGGGGCGGGCATCGTGGGCAACAGCATGGCCTGGCACCTGGCGCGGCTGGGCTGGCGGGACATCGTGCTGGTGGACAAGGGCCCGCTGCCCAACCCTGGCGGCTCGACCGGCCACGCCTCCAACTTCATCTACCTGACCGACCACTCCAAGGAGATGACGGCCTTCACCGTCGACAGCGCCAGGCAGTACGTGGAGATGGGCGTCGCCACGAAGAGCGGCGGCCTGGAGGTGGCCCGCACGCCGGCGCGCATGGAGGAACTGAAGCGGCGCCTCGCCTCATCACATGCGTGGGGTATCGAGGCCGAGCTCATCACGCCCGCCGAGGCGAAGCGCCTCGTGCCCTACCTGGACGCCGGCGTCATCCTCGGCGCCTTCCACGCCCCGGGCGTGCTCGTGGTGGATTCGCTGCGGGCGGGCACGCTGATGCGCGAGCGCGCCCAGGCACTGGGAGCACTCACGATCGCCGCTGGGGTGGAGGTCACCGGCCTGGACGCGGAACACGGCCGGATCCGCCGGGTCCACACGGACGGCGGCACGATCGAGGCCGAGACGGTCGTCATCGCGTGCGGCGTGTGGAGCCCGCGGATCGCCCGCATGGCCGGCGCGTCCATCCCCCTCACCCCGGCGGTGCACCAGATGATCAGCGTCGGGCCCGTGCCGCTCTTCGCGGGCACGGTCGGCGAGATCACCTACCCGATCATCCGCGACATGGACACGAACATGTACGAGCGGCAGCACGGCGGCGACCTTGAAGTGGGCTCGTACGCCCACCGGCCGATCCTCATGGACGCCGACGAGATCCCCTCGATCGCCGCCTCCGCCCTCTCCCCGACCGAGCTGCCCTTCACCCAGGACGATTTCTCGCTGCAGATGGAGCAGGCCCTGGAGCTCGTGCCGGACATCCTGGGCGACGAGCACGTCGGCATCCGCCACGCCATCAACGGCCTGCTGTCGCTGACGCCGGACGGGGCGCCGATCCTGGGCCAGACGCCGGAAGTGAAGGGCCTCTGGTCGGTCGCCGCCGTGTGGATCAAGGAAGGCCCGGGCATCGCCCGGACGGTGGCCGAGTGGATGACCACCGGCGAGCCGGAGATCGACCCGCATGGGTCGGACGTGGCCCGCTTCTACGACCACCAGCGCACCGACCATCACATCCGGGCCCGGTCCGCCGAGGGCTTCAACAAGACCTACGGCATCGTCCACCCCATGGAGCAGTGGGCCTCCAACCGCGACGTGCGCCTCTCGCCGATGAACTCGCGCGAACGGGACCTGGGCGCCGTCTTCTTCGAGACGGCCGGCTGGGAGCGCCCCTACTGGTACGAGTCCAACGCGCCGCTGCTCGAGGAGTTTGGCGACCGCGTGATGCCCCGCGAGGCCGAGTGGGAGGCGCGCTGGTGGTCGCCGCTCATCAACGCCGAGCACCTCGCGATGCGCGAGCGGGCCGGCATCGTGGACCTCTCCGCGTTCGCCATATTCGACGTCACCGGCCCCGGCGCGGAAGCCGCCCTTGACGCGCTGTGCGTGGCACGCCTGGACGTACCGGTCGGCCGCGTGGTGTACACACCGCTGCTCAACGGGGCCGGCGGGATCTACGCCGACCTGACGATCATGCGGCTCGGCGAGCAGCACTTCCGCGTCGTCACCGGCGGTGGGATGGGCATGCGGGACAAGCAGTGGTTCAGCCAGCACCTGCCGGCGGACGGCTCGGCCCAGCTGTTCGACGCCACTGGGGCGTGGACGACCATCGGGGTCTGGGGGCCGCGGGCCCGCGACCTCGTCCAGGCCGCGACTGCCAGCGACATGAGCCACGCCGGGTTCCCCTTCGCCACGTGCCGCCCGGTGGACATCGGCGGCGTGCGCACGCTGGCTTCGCGCATCAGCTACGTCGGCGAGCTGGGGTGGGAGATCCACGTCCCGATCGAGCAGGGCGCCCGTGTGTGGGACACGCTGTGGGACGCCGGCCGGCCGCATGGCCTCGTGCCCGTGGGCATCGGCACGTACGCGGTCACGGCTCGGCTGGAGAAGGGCTACCGGGCGCACGGCAACGAGCTGGAGCTGGAGTTCGACCTCGTGGAGGCGGGCATGGCCCGGCCGACCGTCAAGGCGGCCGACTTCATCGGCCGTGACGCCTACCTCAAGCAGCGGGCCGCAGCGCCGGCGGCCGTGCTGTGCACGCTGACCGTGGACGACCCCACGTCGTCGAGCGGGGTGAAGCGCTACATGCTGGGCCGCGAGCCGATCACCACGCCCGACGGCCAGCCGCTCATCGATGCCAAGGGGCGGCGCTCGTACGCCACCAGCGCAGGGTCCGGGCCGTCGGTCGGGCGACACCTGCTCATGTCGTACCTGCCCCCGGCGCAGGCGATCGTGGGCACGAAGCTGCAGGTCGAGTACTTCGGCGAGCAGTACCCGGTGACCGTGGCCGTCGCGGGCGCCACCCCGCTGTTCGACCCGGGCAACGACCGCATCCGGAGCTAGCGACCGCCGCATGCAGGTCCTCGTCGCCATCAAGCGCGTCCCGCTGACCGGCGGCCGGATCGTCCTGACGCCGGACGGGCAGGCCATCGACACGCGCTTCCTGGGCTTCGCCGTCTCGCCGCACGAGGAGTGCGCGGTGGAGGAGGCCGTGCGCCTGGTGGAGGCGCAGGGGGGCGAGAGCGTCGTGCTGACCCTCGGGCCGGCCGCGGCGGAGGAGCAGCTGCGGGACGCGATGGCCCTCGGCATCGACCGGGCCGTGCTCCTGCAGGCCGAGGAGAGCGAGTGGGACCCCGGCGCGACCGCAACCGCCATCACCGACGCGGTCCTGGCCCAGGAGGCGGCTCACGGGCCGTTCGACCTGATCCTCTTCGGCAACGAGGCGGCCGACACGGGCGACTTCCAGGTCGGCATCCGGGTCGCCGTGGCGCTCGACCGGCCCTGCCTGTCGGGGCTCAAGGGCCTGACCGCCGCAGACGGGCGGCTGCGGGGGCGCCGGGAGGCGGTGGGCGGCGGCTGGGAGACCTATGACGTGCCGCTGCCGGCCGTGGCCAGCGTCAAGGAAGGCATCAACCTGCCTCGCTACCCGTCCGTGCCGGGGCGCCTCCGGGCGCGCCGCAAGGAGGTGGAGGTGGTGACGCCCACGCCGCGCCCGGCCGGACTGGTCAAGCTCGGGCTCCGCGTGCCGGTCGAGCAGCGGGCCGCGGTCGAGATCCTGGGCCGCGGCGCCGACGCCGCGCCTGCTGTGGTGGACATGCTCGAACGCATCGGCGTCCTCGACGCATGAGCGTGTGGCGGGGGTCCCGGAGCCGGGTGTCGTGGCCTCGCAGCCTGGCGCGGCACCTTGGCTCCGCGCCTACCCGCCCCATTGGTGGTCCGGGCACAAGGTCGAACGCTAAGGCTCGCCCGGGCCTGGCCGCGGGTGCGCTCCCGTCCCGTTACGGCCCCAGGAGGCCATTCCTACCAGTGGGGCTGGTGGACCGGACGACAAGCGGCCGCCCCGGATCCTTGACGTCGGGGCCAACGCTCGGATCATCAATGGGGCGGGTAGGCCACGCCCCAAGCCTGGGCACCGGCCGATGAGCGGGCCTGTGCTGGCGCTGGTCGAGCACGCGGCGGGTGAGCCGGATCGCCTGTCGCTGGAGGCGCTGGCCCTCGGGCGGCGGGTGGCGGAACGGCTGGGGGCGCCCCTGGAGGCGCTGGTCGTCGGGCCGGAGGGTCGGGCCTTCGGGCCGAGCCTGGGAGCCCACGGGGCCGGACGGGTCCACGTGGTCGAGTCGGACCGGCTCACCGACTACGCGCCCGAGGCGTGGGCGGCCGCCCTCGCGCAGCTGGCGGACACGCTCGGCGCCGCCGTGGTCCTGGCCGCGGGTGCGCTCCCGTCCCGTTACGGCCCCAGGAGGCCATTCCTACCAGTGGGGCTGGTGGACCGGACGACAAGCGGCCGCCCCGGATCCTTGGCGTCGGGGCCAACGCTCGGATCATCAATGGGGCGGGTAGGCCACGCCCCAAGCCTGGGCACCGGCCGATGAGCGGGCCTGTGCTGGCGCTGGTCGAGCACGCGGCGGGTGAGCCGGATCGCCTGTCGCTGGAGGCGC
>DASPUH010000037.1:0-18805 GCA_035622975.1 Candidatus Sulfotelmatobacter sp. | reverse complement strand
CCAGGCGCGCGTCGCGGCGATCCCCGGCACCCAAGCCTGACCGCGCCGGGGGCGTCCCCACCGCCTCGACCCGGCACGCGCCCTTCAGCGGTACGTCTGCCAGGCGATGACGGCGGCGACCGACAGGCCGCCGCCGCCGATAAGGAGGCGCAGCCCTCGCGCCGGTGACGAACGACCCCGTCAGGTCAGGCCGCAAGGCTCTGCATGTGCAACGGCGCAGGGGCCACTCTCCAGCGCGATGGTCGTACTCGACGGGCGCGATCCTGGCCTTGCCTCGCACGGGGATGGGCCCGCAAGCCACGCCACCCCCATCGTCCTGGACGGCTCGTCGCTGACGATCGAGCGCCTCGTCCGGATCGCCCGTGACGGCGCGCCGGTGGTCCTGGAGCCCGCCGCCCTGCAGCGCATCCGCAGCTGCCGGGCGATGGTCGACGAGAAGATCGCGGCCCACGAGATCATGTACGGCGTCAACACCGGCATCGGCGAGTTCTCCGAGGTCGTGCTCACCGACGCGCAGGTCCAGCAGTTCCAGCGCTACCTCATCTACAACCACGCAGCCGGGATCGGCGAGCCGGCGCCCATCCCGGCCGTCCGGGCGGCCATGGCCGGCCGGATCAACGTGCATGCGCGGGGCTTCTCCGGCTGCCGTCCCGAGATCACCCAGACGCTCGCGGCGATGCTCGATCGGGGCGTCACGCCCGTCGTGTGCGCCAAAGGTTCGGTCGGGGCCAGCGGCGACCTGGCGCCGATGGCCCAGGTGGCCCTCCTGCTGATGGGTGAGGGCGAGGCCTGGTTCCATGGTGAACGGCTGCCCGGAGCGGTGGCCATGGAGCGCGCCGGCATCCCCGTCCCCGGCCTCCAGGCCCGCGACGGGCTGGCCACCATCAACGGCTCCAACCTGCTGACGGCCATCAGCGCCTTGCACCTGTGGGATATCGAGCGCTGGCTCCGCCAGGCGGAGATCGCCTGCGCCATGTCGCTCGAGGCGCTCCTCGCCAATCTGCAGCCCTACGACGTGCGCCTGCACGAGCTGCGGGGGTTCCCGGGGGCGATCCGGGCGGCGCGCGCCATCGACCTCTGCCTGGCCGGTAGCGACCTCGCCACGGGCAGGATCCGGACCCACGTCCAGGATGCCTACTCGATGCGCTCCACGCCGCAGGTCCTGGGCGCCGCGCACGACGCGGTCGCCTGGGCGTGGCAGCAGGTGGAGACGGAGCTCAACGGCGTGGGCGACAACCCCATCTTCCTGCCGGAGGCGCGGCTGACCCTCACCGGAGCCAACTTCCAGGGCACGCCGGTCGCGCTGCCCATGGAGATGGTGGGCACGGCCTTGACGATGGCCTGCGTCCTCTCCGAGCGACGCCTCAACCGCCTGACCAACCCGGCCCTCAGCGTCGGCCTGCCGGCCTTCCTGACCCGCGGCGCCGGCATGTTCAGCGGGCTGATGCTCAGCCAGTACACGGCCGACACGCTCATCGTGGAGCAACGCATCCTGTCAGCCCCGGCGGCGGTGCAGTCCATCCCCGCGGCCGCCGATCAGGAAGACTTCGTGTCGATGGGCATGAACACGGCCCTCAAGACGGGGCAGATCCTGGAGAACGCCTACGGCGTGCTGGGCATCGAGTTCATGGCCGCCGCCCAGGCCCTCGATTTCCGCGACTTCACCCACGGGGCGGGTGTGACCACGGCCCACGCGGCCGTGCGGCGGCATGTCGCCCACCTCGACGAGGATCGTCCCCTGCACATCGACCACACGACGATGGCCCAGGTCGTGCGTTCGGGCGAGATCCTCGACGACGTCGAGCGGGCCGTCGGGCCACTGGCCTGAGGCCCCGGGGGTCATCGCCCACCCCGACCGACCCCGACGAGCGGGTGAGGGCGTCCGCGCAGCGACGACTCATGGCGCGACGGACCGGGCCAGCTGGTGACCGAAGACCCATCCATTTCGCGCCCGATGGCTCTTGGCAGGACCCAGTGCAGCACGCACGCTCTTTGCAGACTCGCTCGACGTTCGCGCGGGCGGGCCAGTATCAGGGATCGAGGGTCCAGGCCATGAACAAGATCCTGCTCGCCTATGACGGTGGCGACGCCGCCCAGGACGCCCTCACGACGACCGCCCAGCTTGCCAACCTCGCGCATGCCCACGTCGGTGTCATCAGCGTCGTGCCCACGACCACGCTGCGGACGCGACAAACGGTCCAGCCGTGGGACAACCCGACGATGCACCGCGAGCAGCTCGCGGAGGCCAAGACTCGCTTGGAAGCCATGGGCCTTGAGCCGGAACTGATCGAGAAGGTCGGCGACCCGGCGCAGCTCATCGAGGACGTGGCGGAACGCGATGGCTACGACACCATCGTGCTGGGTCGTCCAGCATCGGCTCGCGGCCTGGGTGGTCGGCTGCGCCGGAGCGTTGCCGTGGAGGTCATGAAGCACGCCCGGATGACGGTCGTGGTCACGCCCTGACCATCCTCCTCACCACGCAAGGCGTCCGCGCCCGGTCGAACTGGTCGTAGCCGAGCGCGCCGCACCCAGTACGGGGCAGGGGCGCACCGTGTAGATGGGTCCCGGTCCGTCCGCGCGGACCGGGACCGTTCAGGCTGAGCGGCTGGCGATCACGCGCTTCGCCGCCGCGAGCGAGGCACCCCAGCGGCGTGCGCGGTCCAGCTCCCCGTCGCGCATCGGACCGTAGGAGCCGCCGACGATGAAACGCTCGGCCTTGCCGGCGATGCGGTAGCCGGCCCGCCGTAGCTTGGCCTCGATGGTGCCCGTGGCACCGCGGGGCGACCACCAGATGCGCGTCTCGAACGCCGCCCCCCAGCCCTTGGCGGCCGGGAGGCCCTCGAGCCACGTCCGCAGGAGCGGATGCGAGACATCCGCGGGCCTGGGGGCCTTGACGTCACCAGCGAGCTGGCGGCGCACTCCTTCCCGAGGCAACCCGAAGGCGATGACGGGGGCGCCGACGACCAGCAGCTCCAAGTCGGCCAGGACCGCCGGCGTGGCCTCGTCGGTGGTCAGCGCCCGCGTGCCTGGTCCGATGCCCTCGGCGATCGAGCGGGCCACCTCGGCCGTGTTGCCCCAGTGCGACTCGTACACGACGACGGCGTTCATGAGACTCCTCTACCTCCGCGGGCTGCGAGTGGCGGTTCGTACCCAACCTAGGGCCCGGGTAGAAAGCCGGACAGGACCGGAGGTCCCGACGGTCGGGGCCGTTGCGCCTCCTGTCGGCGCAGGCCCGTGAAGACCTGACGTTCGGCCCTGTCGCCGGGTGCGTGGCCGGACCACTGTGGAGCGACGGGACACCGAGCGGGGGCTTACCCGAGCGATCGTGCGTTCCCCAACTGGAGGTTCGGCTCATGTCAGGGCGCCTCGGACGTGGTGTGCTTGCCCTGAGTGGCATGGGTTTCCCCCTCACGCAGGTGGCCATCCGGCGGCTGGGTCGCCCCGGAGCGGCGCTCGTGGAACTGGTGTGCGGCGGCCTGCTGGCACGCGATGCGGCGATGCTGGCGAGCGGTGCGCCCGGTCGCCTGCGGCGCGGGCCGGCCGTGCTCTTGTGGCTGGAGACCGCCGTCGGCCTGGGGGCGGTCCTGGCCGGCTTGCGGCCGCTGCTGAGCGGAACGGCCCGATCACATGTCAGCGACCCCCGTCCCGACGCGCCCGAAGGGTTGCGCCGCGCGGCGATCGGCCTGCTCTTCGGGCTCCACACGCTGCGCTTCCGCATCTACCTGCAGCCCGGCAACGGTCGACGACCGGTCGCCGGCTAGGAGCATCCCGATGACCGAGCACCGCGCCCCGACGCCTCGCTACCTGCCCCCCAGCTTCGTCATGCGCCACATTGTCAACCCCCTGACGGCCGCCCTCGGCGGGCCCACGCTCGTGGTCCGCGGCAGACGCAGTGGACGCCGCATCCGCACCGTCGTACCGCCCTTCGTCGAGGGTGGCGTGCGCTACCTCGTGGCCGGCGGCGGCGAGACCCAATGGGTGCGCAACCTGCGAGCCGCCGGCGAGGGCGAGCTGTGGCGGGGCCGGAGGCACGAGCCGTTCCGCGCGGTCGAGCTGCATGGCGCCGAGCAGGCGAGGGTCGTGAGCGCCTACCGTCGGCGCCTCGGTCGCCGGGCCGGCCCCTTCTTCACGGCCATGCCCGACCCGGCCGACCATCCGGTCTTCCGGATCGAGCCATGAACTGGCTCCGGTCTGCCGCCGCGGCGGTCCTGGCCGTGCACGGCCTGATCCACCTCATCGGCTTCGTCGTGCCGTGGCACCTCGCCTCGATCGCCGGCGTCGCCGCTCGAACGACCGTGCTGGTCGGAGCCGTCGAGCTCGGTGATGCCGGCAGCCGCGTGGTGGGCCTCATGTGGCTCGCGCTGGCCGTCGGCTTCGTGGCCGCCGCGTGGGGCCTCTGGCAGGGCCGGGCCTGGGCGGTACCCGCGGCCGGGCTGTGCGCCGCAGCATCCCTGGTCGTGTGCGTGCTAGGCCTGCCCGACACGCCATTCGGCATCGGGGTGGACGTGGCGATCCTGGGGCTGTTGGGCTATCGCACCACGCGCCGGCTGGAGGCGCCCGCGGCGCCCTAACGCGGGACGCCGGACCTCATTCAGGTGCGGCCCTCGTAGGCCGCCCGGAGCTTGGCCACGTCGAGCCTCTGCATCGCCAGCATGGCCGTCGCGGCGCGGGCGGCACCCGCGGGATCGGGCCCCCCCAGGTACTGACCGATCTCCCGCGGGACGACCTGCCAGGAGAGCCCGAAGCGGTCCTTCAGCCAGCCGCACTGGCCGTGCTCACCGCCGCCTTCGACGAGCGCCGCCCAGTAGCGGTCCACCTCTGCCTGGTCGGCGCAGTCGATCTGGAACGAGACCGCCTCGGTGAACGGGAACTGCGGGCCCCCGTTGATGCCCACGAAGCGCTGGCCGTCCAGGGTGAACGTCACGAGCAGGACCTCGCCGGCCCTGGTGCTCGGATTGTCAGCAGCGGCCCGGGTGATGTCGTCGATCCGACTGGCGGGGAAGACCGACGTGTAGAACCGGGCTGCTTCCTCTGCCTGGCCGTCGAACCACAGGTTGGGTGTGAGCGTCGGCATGTCCACCTCCGGGTCATGGGCTGGGGCAGCCGAGCCTACCCCTCAGACCGCGCTGGTGCCCAGGGTAACGAGAAGCCTGTCCAGTTGTGCTAGCACCTCCGGCATCCCGGAGGTCGAGCCAGAGGCGATCGCCCCGTCGAGCGCTTCCTTCGAGGGATACAGGTCGTGCATGACCAGGCGTGTCCTGCCGTCCGTCTCCTCGAACGTCACCGTGGTGACCTGCTCCCCGTCCGCTTCGTCGTTCGTCCATACGAGGCGGGAGGGCGGGGTCACCTCGAGGTACCGCCCGAAGAACTCCATGGTCGAGCCCTCGTAGCCGAACACCAGGCGGTACCCGCCACCGACCCGGGCATCCATCTCGCAGGAGAGCAGTGAGATGGGGAACGACTCCGGCACCCACCACCGCTCGAACAGGTCAGGCTTCGTCCACGCCTCGAACACGAGTTGGGCCGGCCCGTTGACCGTTCGGCTGACCACGAGCTCACGCTCGGACGGGCGGTCGACGATCGTGTCGTTAGCTTCCATCCACCGACTCCTTCCGCTGCAGTCCCCCGACCACCCGATCCAACTCCTGGAACCGCGCGTCCCAGAGCCGGCGATACCGCTCGATCCACGCCGTCTCCGGCTCGAGCGGGCGGGGACCCAGCCGGCAGATCCGGACGCGCCCGACCTTCGCCGTGGTGACCAGCTCGGCCCGCTCCAGCACGCCGACGTGCTTCCGCATGCCGGTGAGGGTCATGCGGAACATCCCGGCCAGATCCGTGATCGAGGCGTCGGCCCGGCCGAGCTGCTCCAGCACGCCGCGTCGGGTGGCGTCGGAGAGCGCGGCGAACGAAGCATCGAGCCGGGCGGTGGGATAATGAACCATTCGGTTCAGTATAGGGAGCCGGACGGGCCGCTGCAAGCGCCCAAGAAGCCTCCTGGTTGAGGCTCGTGGTAAGCCCAGGCACCCCGCTGATTCGGTGTGGATCGGCGGCGCGCGGTGACCCCTCGTCCAGGGCTCCGCGCGGGCGGGGTCTTCTCGCCGGCCGGTCGGTCATGCACCCTGCGCATGAATGGTGGAAGCGTGGCCTCCACGGCTTCTCCGGGGCCGGGTTTCGGGCGGTTCCTCCGTTCGCTCAGTCGCGCCCTGCACCACCCGGCGGAGGAGGGCTGCTCGGGTCTCCGTCTTTGGCCCATCCAGTCGTTGGGTGCATAGGCAGACAGATGGGCTCAGGCCGTGCCGTTAGACCGCTGACACGGCTTGGAAGGCCTCCTTCGGCTCCCAGGGCATGTCGGGGTACGTGGTGCCCCTGCGCCCCCCGATCAACGGCCGGACGAGGCCCGGGCTGCAGGCGTCCAGGTCGTAGCGGGGGGGTCCGCGTCCTAGAGCCGGATGGCGAAGATGACGGTGCTGACGAACGCGCCCTCGACCCCGGCGCGATCCAGGATCGCCAGCGTGTCGGCGAGTTCCCGCGCCTGGAGCGCCTCGTCCCGCGGGATGACCGTCGTGACCCGCGGCCGCACGAACCGGCCGAGGGCCGAGCGAGCTCGGTGCGAGAATCCCCAGCGAAGTCCCTGTCCGGTGTCGTCTGCGCTTGTGGAGAAGGTCGCATGAGTATGCCGATCGGCGCCTTGGTCGCCGTGTTCGTCACGGTGGGCGTGGCGCTGTACGTGGCGCTGGTCGTTCGCCGCAGAGGGTGATCATCGGCGGCGCGTGACTGGCGGTCAGAGGCCCCAGAACGACCCGGAGAGGCCGACGCCGCGCATGTACTCGTGCGCCGCGGCAGGGTCACGCCGGACGTAGCCTCGATCGAGGCGCCCCGCGTACCACCCGCGGGCCAGGCGCCACACCGTGGCAAGGTCCGTCGCGTAGCCTCGCTCCAGGCGCTCGGCGGCAAGCCACGTGTCGAGGCAGCCGTCGCTGCAGAAGACCCGCTGGTGACCGCAGGTGAAGACGACGTCGTCCCACATGTGGGCAGCCGGGACGAGGAAGTGGGCGACCTGGTCCCCCGCCGGCGGCGCGTCGCGGCCGACGACCCAGGCATGGGCTCGGCCGCATCCCTGGCAGGTGGTGGCGACGAGGACCTCCGGCTCGTCGCGGACGAGGTGCGGGATGGCGAAGGAGTCCCAGATGCAGCCACCCCACCACAGGGTGTGTGCGCCCTTGACCGAGAACCCGAGGTCGATGGCGGAGAACGGATGGGCGAGGACGACCCGCCCGTCGGCGTCGAGCGCGAGATGGCGCGCCGCCGCGAGCTGCCGCAGGCCTGCCCGGGTCTCGTCCTGGCCGGCACCCAGTAGCGCGGCCAGGGCCGCGGTCTCGGGCACGCGGCCGGTAGAGGCGAGCGATGTGTAGATGGCCAGGCGGAGATCCTCGAGATCGAGCGTCACCGCGCCATCGTATCCCCGGCCTGGCGTCTTCCCCGACGGCATCGCCTGAGGACACCACCGTCCCGTTGCATCCCGGCGCTTCGCGCCCACGCGGTGGTCCGTGCGTATGCTTCGCTGCCTCGAACGGGGATCAGTCGCGGCGACAGTCCTGAGGCGTGGAGGACGGGATGATGCGGAAGATCACGGCGAACGTGTACATGACGCTGGACGGCCGCGGGGTCTTCCCGGAGTACCCCACATCGGGTCAGCCCTCGACCGAGCCAAACCCGCTGTTCCGCAACCTGTGGTACGACCGGTTCGACGACGTCACGACCGTCGTCATGGGCAGGCGATCCTTCCTCGGTCATCAGCGGACGTGGAGTGAGAAGGCCCTCGAGCCGGGCGAAGCGGCCTGGCTGATCGACTACCGGCGGTACCTGGATCGCGTCGACAAGGTCTGCCTCTCGCACCGGCTCACCTCCACCGACTGGGAGCACTCGCGGATCCTGAGCGGGGACCTGGCGGAGATCCTGGCGCAGCTGAAGACGGAGGAGGGCGGCAACATCATCCTGGAGGGCGGTCCCGCGGTGGTCCGGGAGTGCCTCCATCGCGATCTCGCCGACGATTACTGGTTCTTCGTCATGCCCGTCGTCTACGGGAAGGGCCCTCGCTACTGGGGCCCGATGGACCGCCAGACCACCCTGAGCCTGGTCGAGACGAAGCCAGGCAGGAACAAGGAGATCCTGCTCCGCTACGAGGCGGTCCGGTGACACGCATGGCCGAGCTGGACGAAGCCCAAATCAGGCTCCTCGAGGGCCGGCACATCGCCGCTCTGGCGACCATCCGCTCCGACGGGCTGATCCACCTCACCGCCGTCTGGTACCTGTACGAGGACGGCCTCCTGTACGTCGCGACGGGCTCGCACACCCGCCAGGTCCGGAATGTCGAGGCGCGGCCGACGGCGTCCCTGATGGTCGACACGCGAGTGCCCGGGATCGAGCGCGGCCTGACCGCGTCGGGCACCGCCGACACGGTCAAGGGCGACGAGGCAGAGCCGCTGAAGCGTCGTATCCACGAGCGGTACCTCACCGAGCGCGCCCTCAGCGACACCGGGATCGGCGCGTCGTTCGACGCGAGCGACGACGTGGTGATCCGGCTTACGCCACGCACTTGGGTCTCGTGGGACATGGGGGAGCTGAACGCTCGGTACTTCGAGGGAAGGCTGAGCACGGAGACCGGGTACCTGCACCCGCTGGACGAGGCCTGAACCCCCTGCGTGGAAGCCCACAGAGGCATTGCCCCGCGACCTGATCGGGCGTCTGCGAGCCGAAGTAGCGGGCGCCGCCCCGCACGTGCCCTATGAAGGCGCGCACGACGGGGCCTCGGTCGGCGGGGCGCCACGCGTGGGGGCTCACGGGGCCGCCCCAACCCCCGCCTTGGCGTGCGGGCTCCCTGCGGCGGCCGGCTCGACGCTCTCCTGCGCGGGCAGCAGCATGGCCGTGACCGCTGCGGCCATGGTCATCGCGATCGTCCACCAGAAGGCTGACTCGAACCCGGCCTGGGCACCGGCCTGGGTCGCCGCCGCCGTGAGGACGACGGCGACGAGGGCCGTGCCGAACGCCCCGCCGAGCTGCTGGACGATGCGGGTGATCGCGGAGGCGTGGGGCATCTGGTCCCTGCCGATGTCGACGTAGGCGACGGTGATGACGGGGATCAGCACCACTCCCAGGCCGAGGCCGCGCACGAACAGGATCGCGCACAGGAGCGATAGACTCGCGCCGGCGCCGCCGAGCGCGAACGGTAACGTGGCAGCGGCCACGAGGACGCACCCGCCGACGGCGACGAGGCGGGAGCCGAACCGCTCGACCAGCCTCCCGACGACGAACCGGGCGAGCAGGGTGCCCACGCCCTGCGGGATGAGCAGCAGCGCGGCGTCCAGGACGCTGTGGCTGAGCACGGTCTGCAGGTACAGGGGCAGCAGGAAGCTGCCCGCGAGCAGGGCGGCGCCATAGAGCGCGAGCGCGGTCGAGGAGACGCGCACGGAGCGCACAGCGAAGAGGCGCACGTCGACGATGGCCGCGCCGGCGCCGCGGACCGCCCATACGGCGAAGGCGGCCAGCAGGACCGCGCCGCTGGCGACCGGGACCAGCACGTCCGCCTGGCCGAACCCGCCGGCGGTTGGCGTGTTGGACAGCCCGTACAGGAGACCCGCGAGGGCCGGCACGAGGAGCGCGGCGCCCACGACGTCGAGCCGCTCGCGGGCGGTCCCCGGTGCGGGGCGGTCGTCGCCGATGAAGAGGGCCGCGAGGATCCAGCCGACGACGCCGATGGGGACGTTGATCAGGAACAGCCACCGCCAGGCGAGCCAATTGAGCACGAGCCCGCCCAGGACGGGCCCGAGGATCGGGCCAAGGGCGGCCGGCAGGCTGATGTTCGCCATCGTCCGCGTCCTCGATCTCGGGTCCACGCTCTGCATGGCGATGGTCTGCATCAGCGGGAGCATCACGCCGGCCCCGAGACCCTGCAGGACGCGGAATGCGATCAGCGACTCCGCGCTCCACGCGCAGGCCGACAGGGTGGACCCCAGCACGAACACGCCGAGGGCGAGCAGCCAGAGCCGCTTGGCACCGAGCCGAGCCTGCGCCCAGCCTACGAACGGGATGGCGACCGCCAGGGCGAGCAGGTAGCCCGTGCTCACCCACTGGACCGTCGAGATAGCGGCGCCCAGCTGCACCGTGATCGTATGCAGCCCGAGCGCCACGATCGTGGTGTCCAGGACGGCCGTGATCCCGCCCACGATCAGCGCCGCCAGCAGCCTGCCAGTCGACTGTGTCGGCGGCGCCGCCTGCGCCCCTGAGCCCGTCATCGTGATCTCCAGATAGGAAACGTTATCGTTCCTAATGCTAGCCTGCTATGATAAGGAACGCAAGCGGACCTAATGGAGTGGGCTGGTGACAGCGACGAGGCGGCGCGGGGCGGCGCTCGAGGACGCGATCCTCGAGGCTGGCTGGCAGCAGCTGGTCAAGGTGGGCTACCCGGGATTCACGTTCGAGGCCGTGGCCGAGCGCGCGAGCACGGGCAAGGCCGTCCTGTATCGGCGCTGGCCGGACAAGGAGGCACTCCTCGTGGCCGTGCTCGCCCACCAGGGCTTCAGGCCCCCGGACGAGGTCCCGGACACGGGCTCGCTGCGCGGGGACGTGCTCGGGCTGCTGCGGTCGGCCAACCGCAACGGCGGCAGCGCCGCCGCCCTCTTCAGCACCCTGCTCAGCGCCTACTTCAACAACGAGATCAAGCTCACGCCGAGCCAGCTGCGCTCCCAGCTCTTTGGCGACCAGAGTCGCGCTCTGGACCAGGTCATCCAGCGGGCCGTCGGCCGCGGCGAGCTGCCCCCGGAGGGCCTCCCGGCCCGGGTGGTCACACTGCCCTCCGACCTGCTCCGCCACGAACTCCTGATGAACCTCAGTCGTGTCCCGGACGAGACCATCGTCGACATCGTCGACATCGTCTTCCTCCCTCTCGCCACGCGTCCCCCCCGGAAGGCTTCTGGCTAGCCCGTCCCGGGCGGACGGTCGTTCACGGCGCTGGCCACGTCGGCCTGCTCATAGGCGCAGCCGGGATCAACAAGCTCACGGGCGCGACGGGGCCACTGCCTACGCCGTGTGGTGCGGCACGGTGACGGTGTCGCTTTCGGCCGCGGCCAGCGGCAGCACGACATTCGCGTTGACGGCCCGCGCGAAGGCCCACGGATGGGATGCAGCCTTCGGGGATGGGGACCAATCGATCTCGATTGGTCGATCTGGTCGGGGCGAGAGGTCTAGCGACTCCACTTTCCAAGTAGCGGTTCGCATTACGCCCGCCTCGACCGAACTAGCCGGCGTCCGCCGGACGGCCTAACCCTGAGTCGCCGTGGGCCCTCTGGACGACGTGCCTGGCGGCAATCCGGAACTCGCCCATGTCGCCTTCGAGGATGGGCAGCGCGTACTGCTGAACGGCATCCGCCATCGAAGCTAGAGCGCGTTCTAGCCACTCCTGGTCATCCACCGCGGCGTGCAGCAGGTGCTGGACGATGTCCTCCCGACCGGCGGCCCGGAGAATGGAAGAGAACCCGACACTCGTGACCTGGTCGGGGTCGAGCGGCACGAAGAACTGGGTCCGCGGCTCCCGACCGTCGATGAGCCGGAGGATCCTGCACTCCAAGGCGTCGTCGCGTCCATCGAATGAGATGACGAGAGACACGGCGGGGCCCCGCAACGTCAGTGCCCCGCCGTCATTCCCGACGGAGCTGGCTACCTCCGCAAAGTCGAGTGCCGCCGTCCATTCGAACGCCGCCCGGGCGGCTCCCAGGAACCGCTCACCGATCCTCATCAGGCTATTCCCTTCAGCGGTGGTTGGCCGGAGACCGCCGTGCATCGGATTGTGGCTCCGAAGGTTAGGGGTTCAAGCCCCCTAGGCCACCCCACCATCCCGTTCAGATCGCGGCATGCAGCGGCACCAGATGGCATCGACATGCCGATCGGTGGATGTCACGGTGGATGTCAACGCCAACCGCAGCGTCCGTAGCGCCTAGACTCGTGCCGTGGCGCCTCCCGCCTGCTTCGCGCCCGGCTGCACGGAACCGCGTGTCGTCTGGCCCTCGGGGCGGCGAGCGACCTACTGCGTGCAGCACCAGCGCGAGTACGTCCGCCGCTACCGAGTCACCCATCCTGAGGTCTACCAACGCGCCGCACGTCGCTACGCCGCGTCCCACCCGGAGGCAGCCGGCGATCTCAGCCGACGCTTCCGGCAACGCCGACCGGGCTACGTCACGGCGTGGCACCGCGCCCACGCCGACGAGGAGCGGCAGCAACGGGCCGAGCATCGCCAGGTCAACCTCAAGGAGGTGCGCTTGAAGGACCGCCAAGCGGCCCAGGCTCGGCGGGCCGCCCATCCGGGCGACCATGCGCGGGTCGTCCGACGCTGGCAGTACCACTTGCCAGCCGGGGCCATCGAGGCGATGTATGCCGCCCAGGGCGGCTGCTGCGCGATCTGCGGCCTTGCGCGGCCGCTCGAGGGGCGTGGCGGGCTCCACGTCGATCACGACCACGCGACCGACGAGGTCCGGGGCCTGCTCTGTGGCGGCTGCAACGCCGCGCTATCGGCCCTCGAGCGCACCGGCGAGAGTTGGACGGGTCGCGCCTTCGCCTACCTCGCCGACCCGCCGTACCGTCGGCTGCGGGACGACCGGCCGTAAGCGGGCGCACCGAGGGCGACGGTGGCTGGATCCATCGGCGTCTCGGCAGCTCGTTAGCCGAAGAGGCCCAAGTCGATGGCCAGCCCGATTGACCCGACGGCGAACTGGAAGCCGACCATGGCGAGGCCAAGGTCCGGGCCCGGCCGTCGGTGCAGCGGACTACGATGCCGATCATGCAATTGGTGGTCATCGCTGCCGTCGCAGTGGCGGCGCTGGCGCTCGGCCTCGTGGCCTGGAGCTTCGACCTCCGCGACTACATGGCCCGTTATGACGCCGAGTGGTCGCACGTCACGGGCCTCGGCCGGGTCGCCTCGGCCCGCCGCGCACTGCTGGCGCTCCGCACCCCACTGGGCGACGCCGCGCTCGAGCGCCGCAGGGTCCGCACCATCCGCTCGCTGATGGTGGTGACGATCTTGGCGTTCGGCTTGGGGATTGTGGCCTGGGGCGGCCTGACGACGCCTTAGCGGGCGCGGCGACGCATCTGCGGCCGAAGTCCCGGCGGTGGGGTCCAGGCCGGCGGCTCGGGGCGCTCATGGAGTTCGACCCGCTCGACGCCGAGCAGTCTCGCCCGCAGGGCCGCCGCTTTGCGGCACGCCCCGCACGCCGGCGCAGGTGGGTCGGGAGTCAGCCGCAGGGGGGCCGGTGCGACACGCCGGCAGAGCGACCAGGCACCGACGAAGTAGTGCGCCGTGCGGGAGCCTGGCGGGATGCCCCAGCCGGTCATCCCTCCATGATAGAACGCCTGTTCTAGTCCGGGCCAACCCGATCGCACCTTGGTCGCATGTGCGAAGCGCGGCGGCGCCGTCCGGAGCGCGTGGCTTGCAGGACCAGCCCCCGAGGTGCACCGTGGGGCGGGATGAGGCGGTACCTAGTGGGTCTGCTCCTGTTGGCGCTGGTCGCCGCTGGCTGTTTCACCCGCGCGGGTCCGACCGAGGGTTCGGTCTGGATGCGCAACCGCATGGCGAGCGCGGCGACGGTCGAGGTCGTCACGACGAGCGAGGGCTGGTTCCCCTCGACCATCGACGCGACGATCACCGTCCCCGGAACCTCCACCGAGGACTGCAATCAGGGCTCGATGTTCGTGGCGCCGGGCCCCGTGACGATCCGTGTCTCGGGTGGCGTCATCTCCGGAGTGCAGACGCTGTCGTTCACCGAGATGCAGCCTGGAGCCTCGTCGACCGAAGCGGACCTCAGTCACATCCTCGATATCGACAGCGCCGGCCGTGTCACCCTCGCGCCAGGCATGCCGCCGGCCGGATGGCAGTGCCCGGGCCCGTCACCGGGATCTGGCTGAGCCTGCCGGGGTGTGAGCCGCGTGCCACGCTCGTCGGGTCCGGGACGTCCGCCAGGGCCCGCTGACGGCACAGGGCGGCTCACGTGGTGACCAGGCGGTCAGTCACGTGTCCACTTGTGGGCAGATGGTGGGTAGGTGCGGTCATAGGGTGGTCAGCGAGCCTGCGACGGACAGGCCTTGGCCTACGTCGTGGTCATGACGCCAACCGCATCGTCAGCTTCGCAAGCTGACACTAGCCACGCACGGCACCCGAAGGCAGCGACCAAGGTTCAAGATGGGCACATGCTGGCGTACTGGTCAGCGCGGTTGCGAGGCGTCGAGCCGATAGGCGATCGCCTGATGGTGTCGCGGCGTTGGCGACCACGCAGCTGCCGGGCGATAGGCTGAGGTCATGCCACCCGCAGGTGGGCCGGTCCGGGCATCGATCGTGGCGATTGTGCTCTTCGTGCTGGGCATCGTGGTCACGAGCGTCGTGGTCGTGCTCCTGGGGATCGGTGGTGGGTACACCGCGGGGCCGACGCTCGGGGTGGCCGTTGGGATCGCCTTCGTGCTGGCCTGGCGGATGCGCCGGCGGGCCACGGCGCCCTCGCTCGCGGACATGACGGCGGCCGTCCTCGCCGGAGCTCTGGCGACGTTCTGGGGCGGCCTCGCCGTGGCGGCGTCGGAGAACGGTCCCGTCGGCTCCTTCTTCACGGTGGTCGGCCTGATGCCGGTCGGGGGGATCGCGGGAGGTCTCGGCTCGGCCCTCCTTTGGCGCACGACCGGTCATCGCGTGCGGGTCGCGACCGTGATCGGCGGGCTCCTCATCGGTGGGCTGGTCACCCTGGTCGCCCTCGCGGGCTTGGTCGCGTTCGGGGCGCGTGCCACATGACCTCGCCGGTGTCTCGACCCGACACCTTCCCAAAGAGGGCTCGACCAGCCCAGGCGTCTTCGGCCGACGTCCCGGCCTCGGGGCCGGCCGACCTGCCTGCGGGCACCGACGAACCATGAGGAGGGCATGACTGCTTCTTTGGTCAGATACCGTCGATGGGCCACGGTCGGCTTGGCGCTGCCGGTCGTCGGCGGCGGGGTCTGGTACTTCACCGCCGACCGAACAACGCCCAGCGCGTCCTCCGCCGGCCTAGGAGGTTCTCCACAAAGCGGGAGATAAGAGGCCGCTCCTACCGTGGCTTGCGAGCCGCCTAGCAGACCCGACCCTACGGGCCCGCTACGGCGATGCGTGGCCGCAAGCCCAGAGGAGTCGACGATGATCGTTCGGCATGGGGTCCATCGAGGCCGCGCCACGCGGCTCGCGGTCGCACTGGGCACGGCCCTCAGCTCAGCCGCGGTATGCGGCCTGCTCGTGGCGGCGACGCCGGTCGCCGCGGCCTCGCCCGTCCTCCCGTCCAGCGCGATCGCCATGGATGGGACACCGGCGGGACTGCCGGGCGGCGGTGTCACGGTCCAGCCGTACACCGCCGCTACGGTCATGAGCCAGGCGCGTCTGCGGGCGGCGTCTCCGGCGTCGGCCTCGGGCTGCCTGGCCGTTGATGCGTGGCGCAACGAGTACACCCTGCTTGGGGCTCTCGCCTACCGCTGGCACGTGACCGATCACTACTGCTGGTCGGCCAACCGCATCACCAGCACGACCACGGGGTACTACGTGTCGGACGCCGACGGTTTCGAGATCTTCAACGGCATCGCCGGGACGGATGACTACTACTTCGTGCACTTCTCGGGCGTCTCGAACAGCGGCCACTACACCTACCGTGAGGCGGCCATGGAGAACTGCATCTGGGCCGTCTGTCTTTCGACGCAGTACCCCTGGGTAAGCATCACCGCGTATGGCGACGGTTCGTATAGTTACTCCTATGGCGGATGAACGATCCCCGGCCGGGGTACGCGAGAGCCGGGCGTACCACGTCATCTGGGTCGTCCTCCTGCTCGCCGCGTCGATCACCATCGCCCCCGCGTTAGCCGGCCAACAGCTATCACTCGGCGCCCTCATCGGCGCCGCGGGCTGCCTCGCCACTGCCGCTTTCGCCTGGACGCGGCGGGACATCGTCGGCCTGCGATGGGTCCTCGCTGCAGTGATCTTCGGCTTGGTCCTCATCGCCGGCGCAGTCGTCGCTGCCCTGCGCACGCCCTAGCGGCATAGCGGAGGCCCTGGTCCTCGGGGGGCCCACTGGTTGCTGGGCCCCGCCGGAGCCCCGCCACGTAGGTCCACCGCTCGTCCAGCCCTAGCCGCCGAACCAGAGGACCAGCAGCCTCACGACGACGAGACAGTAAGCCAGGAACAGGGCGACAGCCACCACGCTTCGAGTCAGCGGGCGCGAGGTTGGCGGCCGAGCAACGATGGAGATGACGACGCCGACGAGGTATGCCGGCACGACGTACTCCAGCGCGGTCGCCGTCCAACTCGTTGGATGGGCCGTGACCGCCGCGACGGTCCCGACGCCAAGGATGGCGATCTGGCCTGCGACCGCCAACCAACGCAGACCCAACGCGCCCCCGGTTCGATCCCAGTAGTCGGCAACAGTCAAACCTGCGGAGCCCGCGGCAACCAGGAGACCGAACAGGGCGACCGCGACCTGTGCGTCGGTCATGATCGTCGGTGAGAGGTCAGCCACACGAGGACCCGGCTCGGGACCATCGCAGGTAGGCGTCCCGTTTCGTGGGGCAATCGCGGGCCGTCTTAGGGTTGTGGCGTGGGCGACCAGCCGGCGGTCGAGAAGCCCCAGGCCGTGCCCCACGCGGCGTTCGCCGGCCCGCCGAAGGCAACGAGCCAGCCGCCGGCGACCATCGGCGCGTCGTTCAGGATCATGTCCGGGCCACCGACAACCGGGTACGGTCCGCCGGCCGCCGACCACACGAACGGCATGATCGGCTGATCGCCCGAGACGAGGCCCTGGGCCCAGGCGTCGGTCGTGCAGCCGAGGCTCACCAAGCCGCCGTCCACGCCGCCGAGGTCGCAGGTCTGGCCGGGCACGGCGATGGCCATGAGGTGCGCTCCAGCCTGGAGGCCCGAGACCGTGATGCTGCTGTCCAGGAGCACCTCCCAGGCCGCGAGATCGCCGTCGGTGGCCACGAGCGGAGGCTGCCCGTAGCCGCTCTTCGCGGTGGCCTGGCTGCCGGTGGCCAGGACGCTCGGCGCGGGATGGGCATCGGTGGAGACCCGTACGGCCCAACCAGGATCGCCGACGGCGTCGCCGTCATCCGAGTCGCTGAAGACGACGGTCCGGCCAGCCATCGCCAGGCTGACCACGGTCCGGTCGACGGCGATGGTGCGCACCGTCGCGCCGCCCGGCAGGGCCCGCACGATGATGTGCATGGCGAAGGCGGCAGCGGAGGAGGGGCCCCGTTGCGGCGCCTCCACGGTATAGGCGATCCGGCCGTCGCTCACGCTCACCCGCGGTGTCCGGGGCCCGACGCAGCCTTCACCCTGGCCGGGCAGCAGGAACTCGTCGCGGCTGACCCCGCTGGCGAAGACGGTGAACGGCCCGCGCAGCAGGCCGGTCCGCGGATCGAGCGGCGCCACGAGGATGCGCCACACCACGGGCTCGGCCTCGCGGCCATCACAGGGCACCGCATGGTCGCCGGGCGGCCCGACGTGGTGCCACACGACGAGGGCCAGAGTGCGCCCGTCCGTCGCGACGGTGGTCGCTGGGTCCCAGAACCCGTCGGGGGGCTGCACCACCTCATCAGGCTGGACCCGCACGGCGGTGGTGACCGTCATGGGCACCGCGCCGGCCTCGAAGCCGGTGACGAGGTTGGTCGCCTCGACGAGCACGGTGCCCGCGTGGGCCGGGTCGTCCTTCGCCTGGTACAGGCTCGGGCCCCAGGTTGCCGCGTAGCCATCGGTGAGGGCCATCGTGGCACCCTCCGGCGCGAGCACCTCGGGTCCCGATGGGGTGGCCGTCGGCGATGGCAACGGCGTGATGGTGGGCTCGGCTGACGGACTGGGCGCAGCCGTCGCGGAGGCCTGGGCGACGAGCGTGGGGGACGTGGTCGGCGTCGGGGTCGGACTGGCGCACGCCGCGACCAGGGCGACGACGATCCCAGCGATCAGCACCCGCATGCACATGAGACGCGCCACCGCCCGGGCTGGTGGCGCTGTGTCGTGACCCTGCGACCTCGCCGATCTCTCGTTCCCTGGGCTGCCGTCCCGGTAGGTCATCGCTACGGGTACGGGCTGACGGCTTGGATGAACGTCGCGTCGCGGGCATCGATGAGGACCAGCTCACTGGGGTTGGTGCAGGTGCCCTGCGGCCCGGGCGAGACCGTCGGGGTGCCGCACGGCTCGGGCATCGTGCCCTCCAGGATCACCTCCCAGACCGGCGTGTCACCGGGCACCTGGTTGCCCGGCAGGTTCTCGGCCCGGTAGATCGTGAGACGGGCGGATCGCACGACGACGGGCGTGATCGAGGTCACCTGGGCGATGGCGGTGGCCTCGGCCGTGGCCAGCGAGATCGTCGGCACCGGCGAGGGCGACGGCGCCATGCAGGCCGCCAGAGCCAGACCGAGCCACGCCACCGCGAGCCCTCTCACAGCGCCATGCCCCGGAGCCCAGACGACTTCATGGCAGGCCCACGATGCGAGCCCGCCCGGCTATCGCAAGGGCCGGATGTCCTCTGGCCTGTCCCGTGAACCCAACGGAGCGGAGGAGCGTGTCCAACGTGGCGGGTAGCGACCCGACCCAGGGCGAGAGCGTCTCCGGCCCAGCGATCCCGCTGACGCGATAGGTCGGCGGCCAGTAGGCGTAGTCGGTCGCGGGGTCCTGCGGGATGAGGATGGAGACGATGGCATCGAAGTACACCGTGCAGTGCTGGCCTGGTTGGCAGGTGTAGTCCATCACCAGCGCCGTGGCGTGGGCGGC
>DASPUH010000036.1:0-7588 GCA_035622975.1 Candidatus Sulfotelmatobacter sp. | reverse complement strand
CGGGCTGGCCAGCTGGATGTGGCCCATGCGCTCGCGGCGGACCTTGGCGCGGGTGACCTCCACGCCGCACTTGTCGCAGATGATGCCCTTGTAGCGGATGCGCTTGTACTTGCCGCAGTAGCACTCCCAGTCCCGGGTGGGACCGAAGATGCGCTCGTCGAACAGGCCGTCCTTCTCCGGGCGGAGCGTGCGGTAGTTGATCGTCTCCGGCTTGGTGACCTCGCCCTTGGACCAGTCGCGGATCTGGTCGGGCGATGCCAGCGAGATGCGGATGGCGTTGAAGTTATTGACCTCGAGCATCGTTCTCCTTCGCCACGCTGGGGGCGGCAGCGGCGCGAGCAAGGTGCGGGCAGCGCGACCCCCGGCCGAGGGGCAGCGCTGCGGGGACGGGGCAGCGGATGGGCGTCAGTCCTCGAACCCGGCGAGGTTGATGCCGCCCAGGTCAGGCAGCGGATAGGCCGAGGCGTCCTCGGCGAAGTGGATCTCCTCTTCGTTCTCGTTCAGGATCTCGACGTTGAGGCCCAGGCTCTGCAACTCCTTGATGAGGACCTTGAACGACTCGGGCACGCCCGGGGGCTGGATGTCCTCGCCCTTGACGATCGCCTCGTATGTCTGGACGCGGCCCATGACGTCGTCGGACTTGACCGTCAGGAGCTCCTGCAGGATGTTCGCGGCGCCGTACGCCTCGAGCGCCCAGACCTCCATCTCGCCGAAGCGCTGGCCGCCGAACTGGGCCTTGCCGCCGAGGGGCTGCTGGGTGATGAGGCTGTAGGGACCCGTGGAGCGCGCGTGGATCTTGTCCTCCACGAGGTGGTGGAGCTTGAGCATGTAGATGTAGCCGACGGTGATCTCGCGGTCGAACGGCTCGCCGGTGCGGCCGTCGTGGAGGACCGTCTTGCCGCTCTCGGGCAGGCCCGCGGCGAGGAGCTCGGCGCGGATCTGCTCCTCCGTGGCGCCATCGAAGACGGCCGTCGCGGCGTGGATGGGTGCGCCGGTCTGGCGGGCCTGCTCGTGCAGGGCCCACCCCAGGTGTGTCTCCAGGATCTGGCCCAGGTTCATGCGGCTGGGCACGCCGAGCGGGTTCAGGATGATGTCGACCGGCGTCCCGTCGGGCAGGAAGGGCATGTCCTCCTGGGGCAGGATCTTGGCGATCACGCCCTTGTTGCCGTGGCGGCCGGCCATCTTGTCGCCGACGGAGATCTTGCGCTTGGCCGCCACGCTGACGCGGATCAGGCGGTTGACGCCGGGCAGGAGCTCGTCACCGCGCTCGCGGCTGAACTCACGGACGTCGACGATCTTGCCCCGCTCGCCGTGCGGGAGGCGCAGGCTGGAGTCCTTCACCTCGCGGGCCTTCTCCCCGAAGATGGCCCGCAGGAGGCGCTCCTCCGCGGTCAGCTCGGTCTCGCCCTTGGGCGTGATCTTGCCGACCAGGATGTCGCCCGGCTGGACTTCCGCGCCGATGTAGACGATGCCGTCCTCGTCGAGGTCCTTGAGCGACTCCTCGCCCACGTTGGGGATGTCGCGGGTGATCTCCTCGGGGCCCAGCTTCGTGTCGCGGGATTCGATCTCGTGCTTCTCGATGTGGATGCTGGTGAAGAGGTCCTCTCGCACCAGCCGGTCGCTGATGACGATGGCGTCCTCGTAGTTGCCGCCCTCCCAGCTCATGAAGGCGACCAGGATGTTGCGGCCCAAAGCGAGCTCGCCACGATCGGTCGAGCTGCTGTCGGCCAGCGGCTCACCCGTGGCGACTCGGTCGCCCACGTTGACCAGCGGCCGCTGGTTGATGCACGTGCCCTGGTTGGAGCGCACGAACTTCTCCAGGCGGTACTCGTCCAGCTCGCCGGCGTCCGTCTCCACCTGGATGCGGTCGGCCGTCACCGAGGTGACCACGCCGTCACGCCGGGCGACGATGACCTGGCCCGAGTCCAGGGCCGCCTTGGCCTCCATGCCGGTGCCGACGACGGGCGCCTCCGGCTCCAGGAGCGGCACGGCCTGGCGCTGCATGTTGGAGCCCATCAGGGCCCGGTTGGCGTCGTCGTGCTCGAGGAACGGGATGAGGGCCGTGGCCACCGAAACGACCTGCTTGGGGCTCACGTCCATGTACTCGATCTGGTCGGGGCGGGCCTCCGGGAACTGGTCCCGGTGGCGGGTCGAGACGCGGTCCTCCACGAAGTGGCCTGCCTCGTCGAGGCGGGCGTTGGCCTGGGCGACGTAGTGGGCCTCCTCGTCGTGCGCGTCCAGGTATTCGATCTGGTCGGTCACGCGGGGCCGGATGGGGAAGGCCGTAGCCTTCTGCTTCTTCAGTTCGGCGACCGCCTCGCGGCTGAACGGCTCGCCCTTCTTGAGGACGACGGTGCCGCTCTTGGTCACGAGGTCGGCTGCGGCGATCTCCCGCTCGACGTCCGGGTCGTCGTACGCCGTGACCCGCTTCACGCGGCGGTACGGCGTCTCGATGAAGCCGTAGGCGTTGATGCGGCCGTACGTGGCCAGCGAGCCGATGAGGCCGATGTTGGGCCCTTCCGGCGTCTCGATGGGGCAGATGCGGCCGTAGTGGCTGTGGTGCACGTCGCGCACGTCGAACCCGGCGCGCTCGCGGGAGAGGCCGCCGGGGCCCAGCGCCGACAGGCGGCGCTTGCTGGTGAGCTCGGCGAGGGGGTTCGTCTGGTCCATGAACTGGCTGAGTTGGCTGCCGCCGAAGAACTCCTTCATGGCCGCCACGACGGGCCGGATGTTGATGAGGGCGTTCGGCGTGGCCTTCTCGATCTCCTGGATCGTCATGCGCTCCTTGACCACGCGCTCCATGCGCAGGAGGCCGATGCGGAAGGCGTTCTGGATCAGCTCACCGTTGGCGCGGATGCGGCGATTGCCCAGGTGGTCGATGTCGTCCGCCTCGCCCAGGCCGTCGTTGAGCTCGATGAGCTGGCCGACGATGGCGGCGATGTCTTCCTTGGTGATGGTGCGCTCATCGCGCGGCAACTCGATGCCCATGCGCGAGGCGACCGGATCCAGCTTCTTGTTGAGCTTGTAGCGGCCCACGCGGCCCAGGTCGTAGCGGCGGAAGTTGAAGAACAGGCTTTCGACGAGCTTCTCCGCGTTGTCGCCCGTGGGCGGGTCGCCCGGGCGCAGCTTCTTGTAGACCTCGATGAGGGCTTCCCCGCGGGTCGTGGTGGCATCCTTCTCCAGCGTCGCCGCGATCTGGGCCGGCTCGTTCGTGTCGATGCCACGGAACAGTTCGAGCATCACCTCGTTCTGCTCGTAGCCCACCGCGCGCAGGAGCTTGGTGGCTTCCAGCTTGCGCTTGCGGTCGACCTTGACCCACAGCTGGAGGACGTTCTGCTTGGCCGTCGTCTCGAACTCGAGCCAGGCGCCCCGGTTGGGGATGACCTTGGCGCTGAAGAGGTTCCGCCCCGTGCTGGGATCTTCCGTCCTGGTGTAGTAGACGCCCGGCGAGCGGACGAGCTGGCTGACCACCACGCGCTCGGCGCCGTTGATGATGAACGTCCCCTGATCGGTCATGAAGGGGAAGTCGCCCATGTAGACGCGCTGGCTCTGGATCTCGCCGGTCTCCTTGATGCGGAGCTCGACGTCCACGTAGAGCGGGCGGGCGAAGGTGAGGTCGCGCGCGCGGCATTCCAGCTGGGTGTACTTGGGCTCGCCGAACTCGTGCTTGCCGAAGTGGAGCTCCATGACCCGGCCCGTGAAGTCCTGGATGGGGCTGATCTCCTCGAACAGCTCACGCAGGCCCTTCTCGACGAACCAGGTGAACGAATCCAGCTGGAGGTCGATCAGGTTGGGGATGGGATGGACTTCCGGGATGCGCGCGTACGTCTTGCGCGCCGTGGCCACGGAGGTCCAGCGGGGAGACTCAACGGCAGGCAGCATGAACCGCTCCTTGGCGGAGGAGGGAAACGAGAGGGGCCGCGCTCACAGACCGCTCAGCATACCACTGAGCGGTTGCGTCGTCAAAGACCCACGGGCCTCCGACGGGATGTGGCGGCGCCACACCGGCGCCGCCACAGGATACGCGATTACTTGATCTCGACCTTCGCGCCCTGCTCCTCGAGGGCCGCCTTGATCTTGTCGGCCTCCTCGCGCGTGACTCCCTCCTTGACCGGCTTGGGCGACGCGTCGACGAGGTCCTTGGCCTCCTTGAGGCCGAGGCCGGTCAGCTCGCGCACGACCTTGATGACCGGGATCTTGTTGGGGCCGATCTCGGCCAGGATGGCCGTGAACTCGGTCTGCTCCTCGGCCGCAGCGGCCGCGGGCGCCGCGGCAGCGGCGACGGGGGCGGCGGCCGCGGCGGCGGGGGCCGCGGCGGTGACGCCGTACCGGGCTTCGAACTTCTTGATGAACTCGGACAGCTCGAGGACGGTCATGCCGTCGATCGCCTCGAGGACCTGGTCCTGGGTCAGGGTCGCCATGTGATCGTCACCTCCGGGGTTGAGCGGGTGGGGGTCGATGCGGATGGGTCAGGCGCCGGTCGCGCCACGCTGGTCGGCCAGCTGGCTGAGCCCGGCGCCGAGGTTGCGCAGTGGCGCGGCCAGCAGGCCGGCCATGTTGCTGAGGGGTGCGGCGATGGCGCCGGCCAGCTGGGCCAGCAGGACCTCGCGGGAGGGCAGCGCGGCAAGCCGCCCCACGTCCTCTGCGGCGAGCCGCCGGCCATTCACGACGGCCCCGCGCACGGCGACGACCTTGAAGGGCCGCGTCGCATCCAGGAAGGCGCGGGCGACGGCCGCCTCATCGCCCCGACCAAGAGTCACGGCCGACGGGCCGGTCAGCAAGCCGGCCAGCTCCCCCACCCCGGCCTGGTCGGCCGCGATGCGGGCGAGGCGGTTCTTGACGACATGGTAGGTCAGGCCCTGCTGGCGCAGGGCGCGCCGCACGGCCGTGATCTCCGACACGGTGAGGCCGCGGTAGTCGGCCACGATCGACGTGCTGCTGGCCGAGAAGGCCTCGGTCAGGGCGGCGACGGTAGCCCGTTTGGCCTCGGTGGGCATGGAGCCTCCTTTCCCTGGTGGCGCCGGACGAGCCGGCCCCTGCTGCGATGTCCCGCGCAGGGGTCGCGCTGCGGCTGCAGCACCGGGGGCAGCGGCCCTCGGATGGTGACCCCGCCTCGGCGTGCGCACCGGGGCCGGCTGGCTGGCCGGACCGCCGATGGATTGAGCCCTTGCGGGCGCAGCGCTGTCTGGGGCGGAACGTTGCCTTGTCGGACGGCGGTCAGGCCGTCCTCATGACCCTCAGGCGGCTCGCGCGAGGAGTGCCGGGACATCCACCTTGATGCCCGGGCCCATCGACGAGGCGACCGTCAGGCTTCTGAAGTACTGGCCCTTGGTGGCGCTGGGCCGGGCGCGGTTGATGGCGTCCACCAGCGTGGCTAGGTTGTCGGCCAGCTGGGCCTCCTCGAAGCTGGCCTTGCCGAAGGGGACGTGGATGATGCCGCCCTTGTCCACCTTGAACTCGACGCGGCCGGCCTTGACCTCCCGGATGGCCCGTTCCAGGTCGAACGTGATGGTGCCCGACTTGGGGTTGGGCATGAGCCCGCGGCGGCCCAGGATCTTGCCCAGCTTGCCGACCATGCCCATCATGTCGGGCGTCGCGAGCGCCACGTCGAAGTCGAGCCAGCCGCCTTCCACCTTCTTGACCAGGTCCTCACCGCCGACCTCGTCGGCGCCGGAGTGGAGCGCCTCCTGGGCCTTCTCGCCCTGGGCGAAGACGACCACCCGCACCCGCTTGCCGGTGCCATGGGGCAGGACGACCGTGCCGCGCACCATCTGGTCGGCGTGGCGCGGGTCCACGCCCAGGCGGATGTGGGCCTCCACCGTGGCGTCGAAGCCGACCGTGCTCGTCTGGCGCAGCAGGCCGACGGCGACGTCGGGCTCGTAGACCCGCTCGTGCTCGACGAGCTTGGCCGCCTCCTGGTACTTCTTGCCGTGGTTCATGGAGCGACTCCTCGCGCCGGCGGGCCGGCTAGCTGACGACCTCGATGCCCATCGAGCGGGCGGTCCCTTCGATGATGCGGGCGCCGGCCTCGACGTCGTTGGCGTTGAGGTCGGCCATCTTGAGCTGGGCGATCTCGCGCACCTGCTCCCGGCTCACCCGCCCGACGCCCTCGCGGCCGGCGGTCGCGGCGCCCTTCTCCACGCCGGCCGCCTTGCGCAGCAGGTCGGCGGCGGGCGGGGTGCGCAGGACGAAGGTGAAGCTGCGGTCCTCGAAGATCGTGATCTGGGCCGGGATGACCTGCCCCGCCTGCGCGGCGGTGCGCTCGTTGTAGGTCTTGCAGAACTCGACGATGTTGATGCCGTGGGGGCCCAGCACGGTGCCCACCGGCGGCGCGGGCGTGGCCTTGCCGGCCGGCAGCTGGATGGTCAGGACGGTACGGATCTTCTTGGCCACCGGTCAGCGCCTCACAGCTTCTCGATCTGCAGGAAGTCGAGCTCGACCGGCGTCTCGCGGCCGAAGATGCTGACCAGCACCTTGACCTTGTTGCGCTCCGCGTTGACCTCGTCGACCGTGCCGATGAACTCGGCGAAGGGGCCGTCGGTGACGCGCACGTTCTGGCCCTTGGTGAAGGCGACCCGCATCTTGGGGGCCTCGACGCCCATCTGGCGCAGGATCTGCTTGACCTCGGTCTCGTCGAGGGGGATGGGCTCGTTGCGCACGCCGGGGATGTTGGCCCCTCCGACGAAGCTGGTGACACCCGGCGTGTTGCGCACGACGAACCAGGAATCCGGATCGAGGATCATCTCCACCAGGACGTAGCCCGGGTAGACCTTCTTCTGCACCGTGACGCGCTGGCCGCCGCGGATCTCGATCTCGTCCTCTTCCGGCACGAGGACCTGGAAGATGCGGTCGTCCATGCCCATCGACTCGATGCGGTGCTCGAGGTTGGCCTTGACCTTCTTCTCGTAGCCCGAATAGGTGTGGATGACGTACCAGTGCTTGACCGGCACCTGGACCTGTTCGTTGGTGGCTTCCATGGTCACAGGCTCGTGACGATCTTGAGGCCGGTCGTGAAGACCGCGTCGACCCCGAAGATGAAGACGCCCACCATCGCGCTGACGACGAAGACGAGCACGGTCAGGTTCCACGTCTGACGCGGCGTGGGCCAGGTCACCTTCTTCAGTTCCGACCAGGACTCCTCGATGTAGCGCCTGATGCGCTGCACTGGATCGTCTCCTTACGAACGGCGGCGGGGGCAGGGGATGGGGGTGGCAGGCGCGGCCGGACTCGAACCGACAACCACTGGTTTTGGAGACCAGAGCTCTACCAATTGAGCTACGCGCCTCCGATGGCTTACTTGGCCTCCCGGTGGATGGTATGACGGCGGCACCGCGGACAGTACTTCTTGAGCTCCAGGCGGGAGGGATCGTTCTTCTTGTTCTTGGTCGTGGAGTAGCCCCGGTCCTTGCACTCGGTGCAGGCCAGGACGATGACTGGTCGGTTCTCCGCCTTCGCCACGCCGTTACTCCAGGATCTGGGTGATGGCGCCGGCACCCACGGTGTGGCCGCCCTCGCGGATGGCGAAGCGCTGGCCGGGCTCGAGGGCGATCGGCGTGATGAGCTCGACCTGCATCTCGACGTTGTCGCC
>DASPUH010000035.1:0-40777 GCA_035622975.1 Candidatus Sulfotelmatobacter sp. | reverse complement strand
ACGGCGTACCAGAACCAGTACTACATCGACGGCTACATGATCGGGTACGTCGTCCTGATCATCTACACCATGGGCAACATCGCCGCCTACATGCTGTACCGACGGGAGCGCAAGAGCGAGTTCAGCTGGCTCATGCATGGGCTCTTCCCGCTGCTGTCGACCCTCGGCATGGTGGTCGTGCTGCTGTTCTCCCTCAACATCATCGGCGGCACCCCGCTGGCGTTCCAGCCGAGCGCCTGGGCCCTGCCGTCGGCGCCGTTCAACTACGCCGTGATCTTCGTCGGCGTCTGGTTCATCGCCGGGCTCCTTCTGGTGTGGTACCTGCAGGCGACCCACCACGAGGCCTGGATGGAGGCCGCGGCCGAAGGGGCGTCGGAGCGGCCCGCCACCGCCGAGGAGGTCGAGGCCCTCAAGGGCGAGTGGTAAGCATCGACCCGCAACGTCCAGCAGTAGCGACGGCAGGCCCGGTCCCCGCGTCGGGGTTCCGGGCCTCCGTCATCTCACCAGCCCGGCGGCCCGTCGACCTCCGGGCGGCACATCGGGAGGCGTGACGATGACCCGACCAGGCGACGGTGAGCTGGCCATCGACGCAGGGCCGCGATGAGCACCACAGTCGATCGTCTTGCCGTCCAGGCGGCCGCCGGCCGGCCGCTTGCCCTGCCCTACCACCCGCTCTATCGCTTCTACGACGGCGGGGCACTGACTCGACGGTTCAGGGGCCTCGCCGACACGCCCGACGATCATTGGTCGGAGGACTGGGTCGGGTCGGGCACGCTGGCCGGCAACGCCGGTCCCGACGGCCGGCCGCAGGGGCTGAGCATCGTGGATGCCGGCCCGCTGGGGCCCATGCCGCTGCAGGCGCTGATCGAGGCGGCGCCCGACGTGATGGTCGGGGCGGCCTTCGCCGACCGCTGGGGGGCGACCGCGGGCGTGCTGGTCAAGCTGCTGTCGCCGGCCGGCCAGGTCCCTCTGCACGCCCATCCGACACGTGCCTGGGCCCGGCAGCACCTGGGTTCGCCCTTCGGCAAGACCGAGGCCTGGATCATCCTGGACGCCCCCGGGGATGGACGCGAGCCGGCGTACGCCGGGATCGGCTTCCGCCCGGGGATCGACCGCGCCGCGTTCGAGGCGGCGGCACGCGGCCATGACGGCGCGGCCGTCCGCTCGACGCTGCACCGCTTCGAGGTCACTGCCGGCCAGGTCTACGTCGCGCATGGCGGCGTGCCGCACTACCTGGGTCCGCGCATCTCGTTCATCGAGGTCCAGGAGCCCACCGACCAGATCGTCATCGCTGAGACTGACGGCTCGGACGACGCGGGGGCGACGATGGGCCTGGGCTGGGACCTGGCCCTGGACATGATCGACTATGAGGCGACCGACCGCGATGCCACGCTGGCCCGCGCCAGCCAGGGCCCGCGGCTGGTGCGCGAGAGCCACGGATCCCGCGAGATCCGCCTGTTCCAGGACGACGTCGGCGAGTTCTTCGACGCCACACGCCTGGAGGTGGAGGGCGAGATCGCGGTCGAGGATGGTCGGTTCTACATCGGCGTGGTCACCGGCGGGTCGGGGACGCTCGAGGGCGACTTCGGCTCGCTGGCCGTGCGAAGGGGCGAGACGTTCGCCTGTGCCGCGTCACTGGCCCATCGGTTCCGATCGGGGCACGAACGGCTGTCCGTGGTGCGCTGCCTCGGGCCGAGGGTCTGACGCCGATGGGGTGTACGGTAGGAGCATGAACGTGGATCGACCGCATCAACTCGAGGTCGAATACTGCGTCGTCTGAAACTACACCGAGCGAGCCACCGGTCTGGTGGCTGAACTCCTGGGTGGATGGGCGCCGCGGATCGCCCTGGCGACGCTGCGGCCGGGCGGGAGCGGTCGCTTCGAGGTGACGCTCGACGGCGAGCTGCTCTTCTCCAAGGCGGCTTTGGGCCGTCACGCCCGCCCGGGCGAGGTGGCCGGTCTCGTGGCGGCGCGACTGGGTCCCCCGGTCGACCGCGACGCCTTCGGCGGTGGCGGGCACTGAGTCGGTGAGCGGGATCGCGACACGCCGTCGCCTGACTGCCTTCCTCGTCGCGCTCGCCGTGGCCGCGTGTGCCGGGCCGATCGCTGCCCGACCGCCGGTCGGCGTCGCCAACGGAACGCCGTCCGCCAGCGCCACGATCGAGGGCAGCGCTTCTGCGGCCCCGTCGCCCGCCGCGTCGGCCACCGCCAGCAGCCCCTCGCCGCCGGTGGCCCTCCTGCCGCCTGCCACGGCACCCGCGGCGCCGACCGCATCCCCGGGCGGGGAGTTCACCATCGACCTCTACCGTCGCGGCATCTACGCCATGCAGGCGACCTGGTGGTGGTGCACCGCGGCTGCGATCGAGATGCTGCGCAACATCAGCCTCCACCAGGCCGATCACAGCGCGGCCGACCAGGCGCGGTACTTCGATTACAGCCACGCGCATGACTCGTACGTCATGCCCGCCGACGAGGGCGTCGACCTGGTGGGCTTGCAGGCCGGCCTGCGCCATTTCGTGACCGCGGCCTACACGTTGACGGCCAGCACCACGTATGACGCCGCCGTGAGCAACGCCGTGCTCCGCCTGCGCCTTACCCGGCGACCGGTGGTCCTTGTCGTGGACGCGGGGCGGCACGTCTGGCTGATGACCGGCTTCACGGCCACCTCTGATCCGGCGAGCGGGTCGTCCTTCCGCGTCCTCACCGTCCGCATCGTCGGCCCGCTCTACGGGCGTCAGAGCGTGAACGGCTACGACCCCCCACCCGACACGCGCCTGTCCTACGACGCGCTCCGCCGCTTCCTGCTGCCGTACCACTTCAAGTTCGGCCCGACCCCCTGGGACCACCGCATCGTCGCCTACACCGCCTGAGGCGAGGTCGGGGCCCCGGTCCGATAGCACCTCCGGCTTCGGGCCGTTCGGCACTGGTGGCCGTTCGGGAGACGCGCGACAACACACGTAGAGAACGTGATCCCCTGCCGGCCGGTGCGCTCCTCATCGGCGGCAGCCGAACCGAAGACGCCGGCCTGTCCCGCCCACGAGCCGGCTCGGGAGGTGGCGATGCCTCGGCAGTTCGTCATCCAGATCGACAACCATCCCGGCGAGCTCGCCCACCTCACCCGGGCCCTCGCCGCGAGGGGCGTCAATCTCCACTGCGTCAGCTGTGCGGGGGCCGGTCCGCTGGCCTGCTGCCTGATCGTGCCGGACGACTTCGACGCCATGCGCGAGGTGCTGCGCGGCCTGGGCCACGCCTTCATCGAGGGCGACGCGGTCATGGTCGACGTCGAGAACCGGCCCGGCGGCCTGGCCGACGTGGCGGAGCGGCTGGCGACCGCCGGAGTGAACATCCTGGGCACGCTGTGCGTGGGCCGCCGCCCGGGCATCCTCGAGATGGCCTTCACCGTCGACGATGAAGCCAAGGCACGTCGCGCGCTTGGCCTTGACGCCCCAGCGGCAGTCGCCGTCTGAGGCGGACGAGGATGACGGGCTCGATCGTCGAAACCGCCGGCGCCGCGGGGCCGGTGGCTGACTTCCTCCACGAGGTGCTGGCTGCAACGCCCATCACCACGCGTCTCGAGCTGTGCATCCAGTGCGGCACGTGCGGCGGGTCCTGTCCGTCCGCGGCCGATATGGACCACACGCCGCGGACGATCTTCGCCATGGTGCGGGCGGGGCTGCGGGACCAGGTCCTGCACAGCAACACGCCCTGGATGTGCGTGGCCTGCCAGACCTGTACGGTCCGCTGCCCGCAGGAGATCCGCATCCCCGACGTGATGTCGACGCTGAAGGCGCTCGCCGACGAGGCGCGCCTGGCCCCAAGCACGACCGCCCCGGCCTTCTCCAGGACGTTCGTGGGCAACATCCACCGCTTCGGCCGCAGCTATGAGGTCGGCCTGGTGGCACTCCACTACCTCCGCCATTACCCCCTGCGCCTGCCGGCCATGATGCCGGCGGGGGTCAGCATGCTGACCAGCGGCCGGATGGGCTTCGGCGTGCACCGAATCCGGCAGATGCACCAGCTGACGGCCATCCTCGACCGCGCCGCGGCACTGGAAACGGGCCGATGACCAGCCTGCTCTACTACCCCGGCTGCTCCATGAGCGGCAGCGGCCGAGCCTACGCCGCGTCGCTCACGGCCGTGTGCACCGAGCTGGGCCTGGACCTCGAAGAGATCGACGACTGGAACTGCTGCGGCGCGTTCGAGTACTTCGCCCTGAGCCAGGTCCGGGCGTACGCCCTCGTCAGCCGCAACCTGGCCCTCGCCGAGAAGCAGGGCGACGGCAGCCGCACGGTCGTCGCTCCGTGCAGCGCCTGCTACCTCAACCTGGCCAAGACGGACCACGACCTGCGCGAGAACCCGGGCCTGCGAGCCCTGGTTGACGACGCCCTGGCTGCGGGCGGCCTGCAGTACCAGCCCGGCTCCGTCGAGGTGCGCCACCTCTTCGAGGTGCTCGTCCGGGAGGTCGGCATCGAGGAGATCGGCCGCCACGTCACGCATCCCCTGGCCGGTCTTCGCGTGGCGCCCTACCTGGGCTGCCTGGTGACCCGGCCCGACTACGACCACCGCTGGCCGCTGCGCGAGCACCCCCTCGAGTTCGATCGCCTGCTGAGCTCGCTCGGGGCGGAGGTCGTGGACTTCCCGCTCAGGACGGCGTGCTGTGGCGGCCACATGACGCAGATCAGCCCCGACACGGGCTTCGACCTCATCCGGCGGCTGCTCGACGCGGCCGTCCGCGCGGAGGCCGACATGCTCGTGACGGTCTGCCCCATGTGCCAGATGAACGTGGATGTCTACCAGGCCGAGTTGAACCACCACTTCAAGACCGACTACCGCATGCCGATCCTCTTCTTCACCCAGCTGATGGGCCTGGCCTTCGGAGAATCACCGGCCAGCCTGGAGATCGGCCACGAGGTCGTCAGCGCCCGGCACGCCCTGGGGAAGATCGGCGTCGTGGTGCCGGAGGAGGCCGAGACCGAGGGTGCCCCCGGTCACGTGCCGCCACGTCGGCCGAAGAAGCCCACGGGCTTGCCGATGCCCAGCATGCCGGGCCCGCAGGAGGTCCGCCGATGAGCCCGGACGACGCCGGCGTCACCGTCTCCGCGGGCGGCGAACCGGCCCCCGTCGTCGTGCCCTCCGCGACCAGCCCGACCGATGGCGCGCCGCAGGAGCGCATCGGCGTCTACGTCTGCCACTGCGGCACGAACATCGCCGGCACCGTCGACGTCGCGGCGGTCCGCGACTGGGCCGCCGACCGGCTGGCCGGCCACGGCGTGGTCGTGGCGCGCGACTACGAGTTCATGTGCTCGAGCAGCGGCCAGGAGCTGATCGAGAAGGATATCCACGACATGGGCCTGACGCGGGTGGTCGTGGCCGCCTGCTCGCCCCACATGCACGAGCGGACGTTCCGGGGCGCGTGCGAGCGCGCCGGGCTCAACCCGTACCTCTGCGAGCTGGTGTCGATCCGCGAGCAGGTCTCCTGGGTCCACACCGATCACGCCGCGGCCACCGCCAAGGCCGAGGCGGTCGTGGCCGGCGGGGTCCTGCGCGTGGCCCAGCAGGTGCCCCTGGAGCCCTACCGGGTGCCCATCAACCCGGCCACCCTGGTCGTCGGCGGGGGGATCGCGGGGATCTCGGCGGCGCTCGAGATCGCCGATGCCGGCTTCCCCGTCCACCTCGTGGAGCGCGAGCCGTCCATCGGCGGCCACATGGCCCAGTTCGACAAGACCTTCCCGACCCTGGACTGCGCCGCGTGCATCCTCACCCCCAAGATGGTCACGGCGGGGAGCCATCCCAACATCACGCTCCACACGTGGAGCGAGGTGACCGACGTGAAGGGCTACGTGGGCAACTTCACGGCCACGGTCCGCCATCGGGCCCGCTACATCAACACCGACCTGTGCACGGGCTGCGGGATCTGCCAGGAGAAGTGCCCGGCCAAGGTCGTCGACGACGTCTTCGAGGCCGGCATCGGCTACCGCAAGGGTGTGTACACGCCGTTCCCCCAGGCGGTCCCCAAGTACCCCGTGATCGACCGGGACAACTGCATCTACTTCGAGCGCGGCACGTGCAAGGCGTGCGTCAAGTTCTGCCCCACCGGCGCCATCGACCTGGAGCAGCAGGACGAGGACGTCGAGCTGGAGGTGGGCAACATCGTGCTGGCCACCGGCTACGAGACGTTCGACGCCCGGCGCGTCGAGCCCTACGGCTACGGCCGCCTGGCCAACGTGTTCACCAGCCTCGAGTTCGAGCGGATGAGCAACGCGGCCGGGCCGACGAGCGGCCGGATCGTCCTGCGCGACGGGGTCACCGAGCCCAGGGCGGTGGGCATCGTCCACTGCGTCGGCAGCCGCGACCGCAACTACAACCCCTACTGCTCGGCCATCTGCTGCATGCAGAGCCTGAAGTTCGCCCACCTCGTGCGGGAGCACACGGACGCCACGGTGTACGAGTTCTACATCGACATGCGCACGCCCGGGAAGGGCTACGACGAGTTCTACCAGCGCCTGCAGGCCGAGGGCACGGTGTTCGTGCGGGGCCGCGTCGCCGAGATCACGGACACGCTGCGGCTGCCCCAGGAGGCGGCCCAGGATGGTCGCCTCATCATCCAGGTGGAGGACACCCTGGCCGGCGAGCAGCGGCGGATCCCGGTCGACATGGTCATCCTCTCCACCGGCCTGAACCCCCGCTCCGATGCCCGCGAGGTGGCGCGCACGTTCGGGATCACCTGCAGCTCGGACGGCTGGGTCATCGAGCGTCACCCCAAGCTCGACCCCGTGGCCACCATGACGGAAGGTGTCTTCGCCGCCGGGTGTGCGCTCGGGCCGCGCGACATCCCGGCCAGCGTCTCCAACGGGGCCGCCGCGGCCGCCCGCATCCTGGGTCGGATCCAGCAGGGCGAGATGGCCCTCGAGCCGGTCCGCGCCCAGCTCGACGAGGCCCGCTGCTCGGGCTGCCGCATCTGCAACGACCTGTGCCCCTACAACGCCATCACCTTCCTGGACGAGCGCCACGTGGTCGAGGTCAACGCCGCCCTGTGCCAGGGCTGCGGCACGTGCGTGGCCGCCTGCCCGGCGGGCGCGCTGAGCAGCACCGGCTTCAGCGATGCGCAGATCCTGAGCCAGATCGAGGGCCTGCTGATGGTCCCGGCCGTCGATCCGGTCCCCGTGGGAGCCACCGCATGAGCGTCACCGCCGCGCCCCGCCCGGCCCTCGCCGGCGACGCCGCCGCACCGGCCGCGTCGCGCTTCGAGCCGCTGATCATCGGCTTCACCTGCAACTGGTGCAGCTACCGGGCGGCCGACCTGGCCGGCACGGCACGCATCAAGTACCCGCCCAACGTCCGCCTCGTGCGGCTCATGTGCGCGGGGCGCCTGGATCCGACCTTCGTCCTGAAGGCGTTCGCCGGCGGCGCGGACGCCGTGATGGTCACCGGCTGCTGGCCGGGCGACTGCCACTACCGCGAGCAGAACTTCAAGGGGCTGCGGCGCTTCCTGCTCCTGCGCCGGGTCATCACCGCTCTCGGCATCGAGCCGGCGCGGCTCCAGCTCGTGTGGGCCAGCGCCGCCGAGGGCGACCGCCTGGCCCACGAGATCGCCCGCATCGTCGAGGAGGTCAGGGCCCTGGGGCCGCTCGAGGCGCGTGAACGGGTCACCCAGGCGGCGGCGCTGGCCGTCCCCGTGGAGGCGACGACATGACGGCCATCCCCGTCCCGGCCCTGGCCCCCGCGCCGCCGGTGGCGGCCCCCGCCGCGCCCCGCCACCGCTTCGCCATGTACTGGGCGTCGGCCTGCGGTGGGTGCGACATCGCGGTGCTCAATGTCGAGGGCGTGCTGCCCCTGGTTGACGCGCACTTCGACATCGTCTTCTGGCCGGCCGCGGTCGATGCCAAGTACGCCGACCTGGAGGCCATGCCCGACGCCTCCATCGACATCACCCTGTTCTCGGGTGGCATCCGCAACTCCGAGAATGAGGCGCTGGCGCGGCTGCTGCGCCGCAAGTCGAAGCTCCTGGTGGCCTTCGGGTCGTGCGCCGGCGAGGGCTGCATCCCCGGCCTGGCGAACCTCAGCCCCCTGAGCGCCGTCTTCGAGGCAGCGTACGACGGGCCGGGCACCGACAACCCCGAGCACGTGCTCCCGCAGCCGATGTGGACGGCGCCGGAGGGCGAGCTCGACCTGCCGCTCATGGCCCCGCTCCTCCGCACGCTCGACCAGGTCGTGCCGGTCGATTACTCGGTGCCGGGCTGCCCGCCCGAGTCCGCCCGTATCGGGGAGGTGCTGGCTGTCGTGGTCGAGGCCCTGGAGGGCCGCGCGGCGCTGCCGCCAGTCGGCTCCGTCCTGGGGGCCGGCCATTCCACGGTCTGCGACGAGTGCCCCCGCACGCGCGGGGTGAAGCACATCACCAGCTTCCGGCGCATCCAGGACGTGTCCCCCATCGACCCGGACCTGTGCCTCCTGGAGCAGGGCATCCCCTGCAACGGTCCGGCCACCCGCGACGGCTGCGCGGCCCGCTGCCCGCTCGTCGGGGCGCCCTGCATCGGCTGCTACGGACCGGCGGACGGGGTGGTCGACTACGGCGCGCGCCTGATGTCGGCGTTCGCCTCGGTGGTCGACGCGCAGGAGCCAGCCGAGATCGAGGGGATCCTGGACGGCATCGCCGATCCGGTCGGCCAGTTCTACCGCTTCTCGCTCGCCCGGTCCCTGCTCGGCGGGAGCCGCGCGGCCCGCCTCGGAAGGTAGAGCCATGACACGCGTCGCCATCGATCCGATCACCCGCCTGGAGGGCCACGGCAAGATCGAGATCTTCCTCGACGAGCAGGGTGACGTCGCCCACACGTACTTCCAGGTGCCCGAGCTCCGCGGCTTCGAGCGCTTCTGCGTGGGGCGGCCGGTGGAGGAGATGCCCACCCTGACCAGCCGGATCTGCGGCGTCTGCCCGGAGGCCCACCACATGGCGGCCGCCAAGGCCGTCGACGCCGTGTACCACGTCCGGCCGCCCCGGCCGGCCGCGATGCTCCGTGAACTCCTCTACAGCGCCTTCGTGGTGGCCGATCACACGACCCACTTCTACGTCCTCTCCGGCCCCGACTTCCTGGTCGGGCCGGACGCCCCCGCCACCGAGCGCAACATCCTGGGCGTGCTGCACCGCGTGGGGATGGATGTCGGCGGGCGGGTGATCGAGGCGCGCCGGATGGGCCACGCCATCATCGAGATGCTGGGTGGGCGCAAGGTCCATCCCTGCACCTCGGTGCCCGGCGGGGTCACGAAGGGCCTCACGGAGGACGAACGAGCCGACATCGAGCGGATGGGCCGGGCGATGGTCGACTTTGCGGCCTTCAGCCTGGGCCTGTGGGATCAGCTCATCCTCGGCAACGAGGAGTACGTGGCCATGATCCGGGGCGACGCCTACACGCACGAGACGTACTACATGGGCACGGTCGACCCGGCCGGACGGCTCAACCTGTACGACGGCCAGATCCGCGTCGTGGCGCCCGACGGCGAGCGCCTGGGCCAGTACGAACCATCCCACTACCCCGAATGGATCGCCGAGCGGGTCGAGCCGTGGACCTACCTCAAGTTCCCGTACCTCCGCCAGGTCGGCTGGCGAGGCCTGGTGGACGGCAAGGACTCGGGCGTCTACTGCGTGGGGCCGATCGGTCGGCTCAACGCCGCCGACGGGATGGCCACGCCACGGGCCCAGGAGGCCTACGCACGCCTCTACGAGACGCTCGCGCCCGCGGACGGTGGGCCGAAGCGCCTCATCCACCAGCGTTTGGCGATGCACTGGGCCCGGCTCGTCGAGCTGATGTATGCGGCGGAGCGCGTCGTCGAGCTGGCGACCGATGCCGAGATCACCTCCGACCAGCTCCGCACCGTGCCCACCGAGACGCCCACCGAGGGGGTCGGGTCGGTGGAGGCGCCGCGCGGCACGTTGACGCATCACTACTGGACCGACGCCCGCGGCCTGGTCACGAAGGTCAACCTGATCGTGGGCACGACCAACAACTACGCGCCCATCGCCATGTCGGTCGAACGGGCGGCCCGCTCGCTCATCCACGCCGGTGCGCCCGTCGGCCCGGGCTTGCTGAACCGCATCGAGATGGCCTTCCGCGCCTATGACCCGTGCTTCGGGTGCGCGACCCATTCGCTCGCCGGCCAGATGCCCCTCGAGGTGACCCTCCACGATCCAACGGGGGCGACGGTCGATGTCCTCCGCCAGCACTGCTAGGTCGGCGGGTCCCGGGACGGCGGCGTCAGGCGACTCGATCCTCGTCGTCGGTTTGGGCAACCCCGTGCGCGGCGACGACGGGGTCGGCTGGCGGGTGCTCGACTGGCTCGATGACCGGCTGGAGGCCACTGCGCCCGCCGAGCGCCCCACCGACGTCGAGTTCGACCGGCTGGCCGTGGGCGGCCTGGCCCTGATGGAGCGCCTCGTCGGCTACCGGCGGGCGATCCTCGTCGACGCCCTCCAGGAGGGCCGGGTGCCCGGCGCCGTCACGTGCCGGCCGCTCCATGAGCTGGCGGGCAGTCCGGCGGCCCACCTTGACTCGAGCCATGACGCCAGCCTGGAGGCGGCCCTGGCCGCGGGCGAGGCACTCGGCGCGGCGTTGCCATCCGACATCACGGTGGTGGGCGTGGAGGTGCGCGAGGTCGACACGTTCAGCGACCACCTCTCGCCGGCGGTCGAGGCAGCGGTGCCGGCGGCCGCCGACGCCGTGGCGGCCCTCCTCCCGCCCCCCGGTACGGGCGCCGCGACGGCCCGGCCCTAGCTCAGGGGCCCGGTCGGGCCTCGCCGGGGCGGGGATGGGCACGGCGCCTCGCGCGCGTGGACCAGACCATCTCGATCGACTCGGGCGTGGGGACCACCAGCCCGGGCGCCCCGCAAGCCGGACATGGCGCGTCGGGCGCGGACGCTTCGAAGGGTCGCCCGCAGGCCACGCAGACGGCACGCCGCGCGGTGTGCTGGATCGTCAGGCGCCGCTGGTCGAAGTCCGGCAGGACCATCCCCAGATGGAGCCGGAACGCATCGTCGAAGGCAGACGCGTCATCGTGGCCGCCGCGGACGATCATCCGGACCGCCGGCCCGTCGCGGTCGAGATGACGCTCCTGCAGGGCCTCGGCCACCGATGCCGCCAGCCCGCCCTCGTGCACGGCGATCAGCCCGCCGCGGCTTCCGTTGCGGCGTCATCCTGCGCCAGGGCCCCGCGCAGGGCGCGGCACATCTCCGCCGCCATCTCGGGCTCGAGGCGCTCCAGGATCGTGCCCATGCCGACCAGGGCCCAGTCACCGACCGCGATATCGGGCACGATGACCGTCGATGCCCGGCGCTGTCGGCCGTCCTGGTCGACCGTGGCGCCCTGCGCATCGAGCGCCACCACCCGCGCCGGCCAAGTCACACACATCAGCAGGGACCTCTCTGCCGGCAGCGTGCGCCGGCCGCGGCGCCGGCGAACAGGGTCGAAGGTCACGTGCGGCGTGGCCCTTTGGCTGCGCCGTTCCGTTGCCGCCGGCGCCTACCATAGGGTGCCATCGGAACAGGAGTTCCCCGTGCGCACCGGCGCGATAGCCATGCTGGTCCTGGCCACCCTCGTCGCGGGGGCCGCCTGCGGCTCGCCGACGCCGGCCTCGCCGACCGCCACGACCGGGGCGCCCGGCTCGCCGGTCCAGAGCGTCGGCCCGTTCCCGGTTCCGTCGGCGACGCCGACGCCCAGCCCCTCCGCGGCGTCGCCGAACCCCACCCCGTCACCGACGGCCGCCCCGACGCCGATCCCGTCGACAGGGGTGGCCGCCTCCGTGCAGGAGTCCCGCGTCGGGGCCGGCAGCGAACCGACCGTCTCGGTCGGTCCGCGCGGCGAGCTTGCCGTGATCGTCCAGGACATCGCCTGGCCCGTGGGCTGCAGTCGGCCCGCGGTCCGCTTCTCGGCAGATGGCGGCCGCACCTGGAGCGCCCCCAGCCAGCCGTGGGGCAGCCACTGCCTCGACCTCCACGCGGTCATCGCCTGGGGCGCCGGCGGCCGGCTGTGGGCCGGTGACGCGATGGGCGTGACGGGCGGCGTGCGCATGTCGGTCACCTACTCCGACGATCTGGGCCGCATCTGGGCCGCGCCGTGGCTCGAGCCGTTCACCCCGGCCTGGTTCGGCTGCTTCCCCACGATGACGGTCGACCTGGATGCCAGCAGCCCCACCTACGGCACGCTCTATGTGGCCTACAACTGGCTCCCCGACGCGTCCGGCCCGGGCCTGCATGTGCTCGCCAAGCCACTTCACGGACCGTGGGTCCAGGCGGAGGTCCCGGCCGTCGGGCTGACCGGCTACCCGGCCCATGACCGCATCGGCTATCGCCTGGCGGCCATCCGGGGCGGGGTCCTCGTCAGCTTCTACGAGGCGGACCTGCGCCAGTTCGCGGGCGAGTTCAGCCCGGCCAACTCCGCTCCGGGCAACGTCGGCCGGCAGGGCTTCGCCACCGCCGCGATCTCCTTCGACGGCACCACCCTGAAGGTCGGTCGCCCGCGGTGGGCCACCACTGTCAGCGGCAGCGATGCCGTCTACCTGGAGCCCCAGTGGCAATCGCAGCTGGCGTTCGACAGCAGCGGCGGCACCGCTCGGCGCTGGCTGGTCGTCGAGAGCGGCGATCGGGTCCGGGTCGGCTGGAGCAGCAACGGCACGGCCTGGACCTGGACGACCCTGGCGGTCGGCTTCAAACCCTCGCTGGCCGTCTCGAGCGCGGCCGACGGCGGGGTCGTGTTCGTCGGCTGGCACGTCCTGCGCGACGGGCGGGTCCAGAACGAATGGGCCCTGTCGTACGACCACGGACGGACGTGGAGCAAGCCGCGCCTGGTCAGCGTCGCGACGTGGGTGCTGCCGGACGTGACCGATGGGACGGGGCTCCGGGAGAACGCCACCTACGGCGGCGCGACCTTCTACTGGACCTGGGCGGACACCCGCTCAGGGCCCATCGTGACCTACCTGGCCCGCATCCGGCCCTGAGCGCGCGGCGAGCTCAGAAGTAGTCCAGCGGGTCGACCACGTGCCCGCCGGCCCAGATCGGGCCGATCCAGACGGAGAAGTGGCAGTGCGGACCGGTCGCGTCCCCGGTCATGCCGACCCGGCCGATCAGCTGGCCGCGACCGATCTGCTGGCCGGTGTGGACCAGGACGGCCGACATGTGGTGGTAGCTCGTGTAGAAGTCGTGCCCGTCGCTGACCCACACCTGGTACCCCCCGCCGTTGTCCTTCCAGCCGGCGAAGATCACCGTGCCCGCGGCGGCGGCCACGATGCGCGTCCCGACCGGCGCGGCGATGTCGATGCCGCTGTGGAAGTGGGGGCAGTCGCCCATGGGCGGCTCGGCCCAGAAGCCGGTGCAACCGAAGCCCTGGCTGATGTAGCCGCCCGGCACGGGCCAGGCCAGCGGCGCGAACCCGCAGCCGGTGCAGCCCGTCGGGCTGCTCACCGTGGTGCTGGCTCGAGCGGTCGGCCGGGCGGTCGCGGCCACGGCGATGGAGGACCCCACGCCGTTGGGGATCATGACCTGCTGGCCCAGCGTCAACTCGTCGGTGGCGAGCCCGTTGTACGTCACGACCGCCGCCGGGTCGGCGTGGAAGCGCGCCGCGACGGCCGCCACGGAGTCTCCTTCCTGGGCCGTGTACAGGACGCCGTCGACGAGGGGGATGCGCAGCACCTGGCCCACGTGGAGCCGGTCCTTGGAAGCGAGCGAGTTGGCCCACCAGATGGTCATCATGCTCAGGCCGAAGCGGGCGGCGATCCCGGTCAACGTGTCGCCATGCACCACGGAGTACAGCCGCATCTGCAGGGGGGCCTGTGACGGCTGGACGGCGAGCGGTGCGAGGAGCGTGCCGTCGGCGGCGTACGGTCCGCTGGACGGCACCGCGGCCTCCGCCTCGCCTGCCATCAGCGGCCTGACGGGGGAGGCCGGCGCGGTCAGGCCGTCGGGCTCGGCGGCGCGCAGGTCGGCGATGCCGGGGTTCGCCACGTTGCTGGTCGCCCGGGGCTGCGCCGAGGCGGCAGGCAGGATGGCGAACGACGCGGTCAGGATCACGAGCCCGACCACCAGCGCCGGTCCGACGCGTCGATCGGCGCCCAGCCGGCCCAGGCCGGCACGCCGGCTTCCACCGATGGGCGCGTCGCCTCGGCGACCAGCACGCAACCGCCGCGCGGGTCGGGCATAGACGCAGGTGGGCCCGTGGGCCTCAGAGCGTGGAGAGGCGCCCGATGCCAGCAGCAATAGGCCTCCTCTGGTCCGGGCCGCCGTCCCGGGGCGGTCATGGGACAGCACAAGCTACCAGAGTGCGGCGGACAGCGCCACTCGCGGCCCCATGCGGACGGGCCGTCTCGTCGACGTCCGATCGTCGACCGGAGGATGCGCCATGATCGGGCGCCATGACCTCCGTCGCCCCCCCGGCAGACACCCCGGCCGATGTACGGCCGATGTGGTCGCTCTGGCTGCTGTCGACCGCCCACGCGGTCAACCATGCCCAGGCGGTCGTCCTGCCCCTGATCTACCTCAAGATCACCGATGACTTCCATGTAGGGGTCGACACGATCGCCTTCCTGGCGGCCGGTGGCGCCTTCGCCGCCGGGATCGTCCAGCTGAGCTTCGCCTCGCTCACGCGACTGGTGTCGCGACGACGGCTCCTCGGCGCCGGCGGCCTCCTCTTCGGCGGCGGGTTCGTGGCCCAGGCCTTCACCGCCAGCTTTCCCGGCTTCGCCGTGGCCAATGTCCTGTCACGCATCGGCGGCTCGCCCCAGCACCCGGTCGGCAACGGCCTGCTGGCTGAACAGTTCCCCCTCGAACGGCGGGGCTTCGCCATCAGCGCCCACATCGCCGGCGGCAACGTGGGCACGGTCGTGGTGGCGGTGCTCGGCGCGCCGATCATCCTGGCCTTCGGCTGGCGCGGTGCGGCGATCGCGTTCGGCCTCCCCGCCATCGCCGTCGCCATCGCCATCCTGTTGCTCGTCCGCGAGAGGGGTACCGACCGCGCCGCGGCCCTGGCCGGCGGCAGCGTGCGTGACGCATTCCGCCGGATCATCGGCGACCGCGACCTGCGTTGGCTGTACCTGACCTCCATCCTGGGCGGCGGCGGCCGCGGTCTCGGCGTGGTCAACCTCTTCGCCCTGATCTACCTGACCAAGGTCATCGGCCTCGACGAGTCCCTCTCGGGCGTCATGTACGGCGCGCTGATCGTCTTCTCCGTGCCCATGCCGCTGGTGGCCGGCTGGCTCTCCGACCGGGTCGGGCGCAAGCCGCTGATCATCGGCGTCTACCTGGGGGGCGCGGTCGGCTTCGCCGTCTTCCTGCTCTCGGGCTCGAGCCTGGTCGGGCTGTGGGTGGGGATCGTGCTGATGGGTCTCTTCAGCTTCGCCGAGAGCCCGCAGCTCCAGGCGCTGCTCGCCGACATCGCCCGGCCGTCGATCCGCGACGCCTCCTTCGCCGTCTACTTCACCCTGGCCTTCGGCGTCGGGTCGCTGTGGGTCGCGCTCTACGGGGCGATCATCGGGGCGGTGGGCGATGCCACCGGGCTGCCCATCGTGTTCGCCCTCATGGGGCTCACCTTCGTGCTCGCCGCACTCGGCACGGTGCCCATCCACGCCGAGGAGCGGGCCGATGAGAACGCCGCCTACGAGGCCGCGATCAGACCGTCATGAGCGGATGCCGCAGACGACGGCGATGAGCGATGACCGAGAACGGCGTGGACCCGGCCGGATCGCACCCGGCCGGGTCCACACGCGGAAGAGGGGAGGGTGCGGCAGGCGCTAGTCCTGCCGCACTCGACGGGCCACGAAACGCAGGCCGCCGAGGAAGGCGAGCGTGGCGACGATCATGAGGATCACGGCCTGGCCGCCGACCCCGCCGGCCGTGGCGTTGGGCGCCGGATCGACGGTGTCGGTGGCCGGCATCGTGGCGGCCGCGGTGGCGGTGGCGTCGACCGCGACGACCGCCTGGAGGCCATGACCGCCCACGGCTGGGCTGGCGGCCGAGCCGATGGCGAAGACGCTGTATGACTCGCAGGCGGCGACCTTCACCCCTGGCAGCGGCAGGGCCACCGTCGTCGTGCCGGCAAGGCGGACCTCCAGGTCATAGGTGCCGGCGGGGAGTGCGAGATAGGCGGTGGCATTCGGATAGGTCAGGCCCTTGATGAGCGCCTGAGCCGGCGTCGACCCGGTCGTGGCGATGTCGACCGCGGGCGCATCCGCGCTGAAGTGGACGACGCGCACCTGCGCCGTCGAGCAAGTCGGCGTCGGGGAGTCGGTGATGACCTGGGCGCTGATCGAGGCGAGCGCCCCGGTGGCGGCGATGGTGTACTTCTGGCCGGCCGTCAGGGTGACGTCGGCGTCGATGACGGGGCTGGTGGTGGTGCCGGTCGCATAGACCTTGACGTTGTGCGCGCCGGCCGGCACGGCGAGGTAGCCCGAGATGACGCCGAACGGCACATCCGTCAAGGCCGAGACCTTCGTGCCATCCAGGTAGACGTCCACGGCCGGGGCGTCGGGCGACGCATGCAGGACCCGCACCATGGCCGTGCTGGACGCACCGACCGGTGCGGCCACGGCGAGCGCGAGGGATGTCGCCACGGCCACCCCGACGAGGCTTGTGATGAGACGGTTCACCTTGGAGTCTCCTCTTCTCCCCGGCACCTCGACTGGGCCGGGCATCTTGTTTGTTTACCCTTTGTTCAGGGCTGGCCTCACGATATCCTGTCTGTAGAAACCTTGTCAAGTGTTGCGGTTGTGCTATGTTGGACAGACCATGTACACGATCAAGCAAGCCGCCGCCCGCACGAACCTGGCCGTGGCCACCCTTCGGGCGTGGGAGCGGCGTTACGGGGTAGTCCAGCCAACCCGAACGGCGGCGGGCTATCGCCTCTACGACGATGCGTCGCTCGCCCGGCTTGCCGCGATGCGGCAGCTGGTGGTCGCCGAAGGCTGGCGACCGAGTCAGGCCGCCCAGCGTGTCCTCGCCGCCGACACGGATCTTGGAGCGATCGTCGACCGGACCGGGGCCGCGGCACTGCCCGTTGCATCTGATCTGCGGGCAGCGGAGTCGGCGAGTCTTGCTGCGGGCTCGATCGCGGCGTTCGTGGATGCAGCCGGCCGTTTCGACGTCACGGGGATCGATCGCGTCCTTGACGAGGCCTTCGCCGGCCAGCGGTTCGAATCGGCGTTGGAAGCCGTCGTCTTCCCGGCGTTGGACGCCGTGGGCGCGGCCTGGGCCGCAGGTGAGATCGATGTGGGGGCCGAGCACGCGGCGAGCGAGGCCGTCCGGCGCCGCCTGGCGCACTTCTATGACGCGTCGGCGCGCGGGGGCCAGGCGGCGCAGATCATCGTCGGGCTCCCCCCGACCGGCCGGCACGAGATCGGCGCGTTCGCCTTCGCGGTGGCGGCCCGCCGCGTCGGGATCAGCGTGCTGTATCTGGGCGCGGACGTCCCACTGGCGAGCTGGGTCGACACCGTCCAGGCGGCGGCGGCGCCCATCGTGGTCCTCGGCGTCACCGTGGGATCGGATGTGGTGGCGACCGAACTCGTCATCGAAGCGCTGCACAGGTCGGCCGCTCCGCCCGTCTGCGTCGTCGGCGGCCGCCTGGCCGGTGAGTTGCCGGACGTCCTCGGCGCGATCCGACTTCCCCAGCGGCTCGATGACGCTGTGGCCGTGCTGAGTGAGCTGCTGGCCGCGGTCGAGGCGCCGAGGCGCTGAGGGGCACGTCGGAACGGGTCGAAGATCCTTCGACTCCAACATGTGACAGACACTTGACAAGACCTTCCACGTCGGCTAAAGTCTGGACAGACATTGGACAGCCACCCATGGCTGTCGTGTCCTCATCGACCTGGGAGGTCATCCCGATGCGCTACCTGAAAGCTCTCGCGCTCCTTCTCGTCGTGGTCGGCGCCGTCAACTGGCTCCTCGTCGGCGCCTTCAAGTTCGACCTCGTCGCGGCCCTGACCGGCAGCACGTTCGGCCAGACGAACATCCTGTCCACCATCGTCTACGTCGTGGTGGGGATCGCCGGCGTCGCCCTGCTCCCCACTCTGGCGGGCTGGGTCGCCGGACGCCCCGAGCAGGCCGCTTGACCGCGGCACCGGTCACTGCGGCCGACACCGTGGCCACGTCTCTCCCCAGCCTGGCCCCCGCCGCGTGGGCCAGGCTGGGTGCTCACCCGGTCCCTGCCATCGAGGCCCGGGGCCTCCGCCGGACCTTCGGCACGATGGTCGCGGTGGACGCGTTGGACTTGACGGTCGAGCGAGGCGAGATCTACGGGTTCCTGGGCCCCAACGGGGCCGGCAAGTCGACGTCGGTGCGCATGCTCTGCACGTTGTTGCGGCCCACCGGCGGGCGCGCGACGGTGGCCGGCTTCGACGTCGTCCGTGACGCGACCCAGGTGCGCCTGCGCGTCGGCGTCGCCCTTCAGGAAGCGGCGCTCGATGCGGGCCAGAGCGGTCGTGAGCTGCTCGAGCTCCAGGCGCGCCTCTTCGCCCTGCCGGGCTCTTCCGCTCGTCGACGGATCGCCGAGCTGATCGAACTCGTCGACCTGGGAGACGCCATCGACCGGCGCGTCGCCACCTACAGCGGGGGCATGCGCCGGCGTCTCGACCTGGCCCTTGCGCTGGTGCACGAGCCCGAGGTCATCTTCCTCGACGAGCCGACCACCGGCCTCGATCCGGTCAGCCGGCGACAGGTCTGGACCGAGGTACGCCGCCTCAACGAGCACGAGGGCGTGACGATCTTCCTGACGACGCAATACCTGGAGGAAGCGGATGCCCTGGCGGGGCGGGTCGGCATCATCTCCGGAGGCCGCCTGGTCGTGGAGGGGACGCCCGACGAGTTGAAGCGATCGGTGGGACGCGATCTCGTCGTCGTCACCATCGACGGCGAGATGACGCCCGCCCATGAGGCCCTGCGAGCGCTCGATCTCGTCGAGCGTTGTGAGGCCATGGGCGACGAACTGGTAGCGGCTGTCGCCAGCGGCCCAGCGGCTGTCCCGCGGATCGCTTCCGCCCTGGATGGCCTGCCGCTCACGATCCGCGAGATCTCCGTGCGGCGACCGAGCCTGGACGACGTCTTCCTTGAGGTCACCGGGGCCCGCATCGGCGCGTCGGCAGCGGCCGTCCGATGAGCGCTTCGCTCGATCCCACCATCGCCGGGGCGGCGCCAACGGCGGCTATGGCGGACCGCCTGTCACTGCGCGAAGCCCGGCGGGCCGGCCTCCTCAGGGATCTCATCGCGGTCGCGCGACGTGCCGTGCGCCAGGTCGTGCGTGAGCCGGCCGCCATCATCCCCGCTCTCGTCATCCCTGTCTTCTTCTTCGTGGTCAACGTCGGCGCGCTGCAGAAGCTGGCGGGTGCGGCCGGGACGACCGACTACGCGGCGTTCCAGCTGCCGGTGGCGGTCATCTCCGCGGTGACCGGCGTCTCCCGCGCGAACGCCCTCGTGACCGACATCGCGACCGGCTACTTCGAGCGGCTCCTGCTGACGCCGGTGAACCGCCTGGCGCTGCTGCTGGGCCTCATGGTGGCCGATCTCGTGGTGGTGGCGGCGCTGTGCCTGCCCGTGCTCGTCCTGGGCGCCCTCGCCGGTGTCTCGTTCGCGACCGGCCCGGTGGGGATCTTCGCCTTCGTCGCGGTCGCCGCCGCGTGGGGCGTCGCGTACACCGGCCTCCCCTACGCCATCGCCCTGCGCACAGGCAGCTCGGCGGCGGTCGCGTCGAGCTTCATCCTGTTCTTCCCCCTCCTCTTCTTGACCACGGCGTTCGTGCCCAAGGTGGCGCTCAGCGGCTGGCTGGCGACCGTCAGTGACCTCAATCCGGTCACGTACGTGCTTGCCTCGCTCCGTTCCCTCGTGAGCGACGGATGGCAGGCGGGCCCGCTCCTCCAGGGCCTGGCCGCCATCGCGATGGTGGGGACGATCTCGATCACGCTCGCCTTCGCGGCCCTTCGCGGCCGCCTCGCCGGGCGCTGAGGCCACCGGCCGCAGCGGGCACACCGCCCGATCGCGGCCTGGTCACTGCGGCCGACAGGGTGTCCATGCCTCTCGCCGAGGGCCCTCGGCCGGACGTTCAACCACTCTTGAGAGGTCCGCTGAGCGTTCGTGGCCGGACGGTCCGCCCGTCCGCTTGACGTGGTCGCGTCGCCGCGGCTAGGGTCCCCGGATGGCATCCTCGACCGACCGCCTGGCCGTCACGACGAACCTGTTGGCGCGGACGCCGGGCCTGCTCCACGCCCTGCTGGTCGGCCTCCCGGACGCGTGGACGGATACCCCCGACATCGAGGGCGGCTGGCGGCCGCGGGACGTGGTGGGCCACCTGATCACCGGCGAGCAGACGAACTGGTTGACTCGCGCCCATCTGATCCTCGAGCACGGCACGTCCGTTCCGTTCCCCCCGTTCGACCGGGTGGCCATGCTGCAGCGCGATGCCGGGGTCCGGCTTGATGACCTCGTCGAGCGCTTTGCGACTCTGCGCGCGGCCAACCTGGCGGCCCTCGGCGAGTTCGTCACCGAGGCCGACCTCGACCGCCGCGGCATGCACCCGTCGCTCGGCGCGGTCACGCTTGGCCAGCTCATGTCCGCCTGGGCCGTGCACGACCTCGACCACGTCAGCCAGATCTTCGCGGGGCTGGCCGGCTCGCACGACGCCGATGTGGGGCCGTGGAAGGCGTACCAGGGGATCCTCCTGCGGCGGGATGACCCAGCGGCCGTCGCCGGCTGAGGCGAGTGTTGGCCGAGACCCGCGAAGCCGGCCTGCCTGAAGGCACCGTCACTCTCGTGTTCACGGACATCGAGGGTTCGACGGGCCTGCTCCAGACGCTCGGCGACCGCTACCCCGCGGTCCTGGCCGACCACCATGCCCTGATCCGTGGCGCGTTCGCCCGCCACGGCGCGTTCGAGCGAGGCTCCGCAGGGGACGGGCTGTACTTCGTCTTCCCGACCGCGCGGGCGGCCGTGCAGGCGGCCGTGGAAGGTCAACTCGCGCTGGCCGCCCACCCGTGGCCCGAAGGACTCACGCTGCGCGACCGGATGGGCCTCCACACCGGGGAGCCCCAGACCGCCACGGAGGGCTACGTCGGGCTGGACGTGCATCGTGCGGCGCGCATCTGCGCCGCCGGCCACGGCGGCCAGATCCTGATCTCCCGGACGACACGGGACCTCATCGCCGACGAGTCCGCTGCGGGCATCGGTGTGCTGGATCTGGGCACCCATCGGCTGCGCTCCCTGGACGCTCCCGTCCGGCTGTACCAGGTCACCGCGCCCGGCCTGGCGCGCGACTTCCCGCCGCCGCGGACCGCCGATGCGCCGCGCAACAACCTGCAGCTGGAAGTCACCAGCTTCATCGGCCGCGAGCGCGAGATCGAGCAGGCCACTGCCATGCTGGAGCAGGCGCCTCTCCTGACGCTTACCGGTCCGGGCGGCGTGGGCAAGACGCGGATCGGCCTGCGGCTCGCGCGGATGCTGCTGGGGCAGTTCGAGGATGGGGTGTGGCTGGTCGAATGCGGCGCCCTCACCGATCCCGATCTCGTGCTGCCGTCCGTGGTGGGCGTCTTCGGCCTGACCGAGCCGACCGGGCGCTCGCTGCTGGCGACCGTGGTGGATCACCTCAAGGGCAAGCGGCTGCTGCTGCTCCTCGACGACTGCGATCCAGTGCTCGCCGCGTGTGCCGAGCTGGCAGCGGCCGTCGTGCGGACTTGTTCGACCGTCCGCCTCGTCGTCACCAGCCGTGAAGCGCTCGGCGTGCCGGGTGAGGCGATCCTGCCGATCGCCTCGCTGGCGACCCCGGACGCCGGGCCGGCGGTGCGGGCCCGCGACCTCGAGGGCGTCGACGCCTGCCGCCTGTTCGTGGACCGCGCCCGCGCCGTCGAGCCCACGTTCATCGTGACCGACCAGAACGCCCGGTCGGTGGCCCAGCTGTGCCGCCGCCTGGATGGCATCCCGCTGGCCATCGAGCTGGCCGCCGCGCGGGTCCGCACCCTCCCGGTCGAGCAGATCGCCTCCCGGCTGGACGACCGCTTCCGGCTCCTGACCGGCGGCAGCCGGACCGCCCTCGCCCGGCACCAGACGCTGCGCGCCACGATCGACTGGAGCTACGACCTGCTCACCGAGCCCGAGCGAGCCGTCCTGCGACGACTATCGGTCTTCGCCGGCGGGGCGCCCCTGGAGGCAGCCGAGGCCGTGTGTGCCGGTGACGCGGTGGAGGCCATGGACGTGCTGGACGCTTTGGGCCGGCTCGTCGAGAAGTCGCTCGTGCTGACCGACCCGAGCGCCGCCGAGGCGCGCTTCCGGCTGCTGGAGACCGTCCGCGAGTACGCCCGCGGCCGACTGGTGGAGGCCGGCGAGGCGGAGCGGACCATGCGCCGCCACCGTGACTGGTACCTCGCCATGGTCGAGCGCGCCGCGCAGGCGTTCTTCCAGGGTCCCGAGCCGGTCGAGTGGCTGCGCCGCCTGGATCGCGAGCACGATGACCTGCGGGCCGCCATCGAGTGGTCGCTGGGCGAACCCGGCGAGGGGCCGGCCGGCCTGCGGATGGCCTCCGGCCTGTGGCGCTACTGGGAGATCCGCGGCCATCTCACGGAGGGCCGCGCCCTGCTCGAGCAGACCGCGGCCGCCGCGGGCGGCGAGGTCTCACCGCTTCGCGCGAACGCCTTCACCGGGGCCGGCAACCTGGCCTTCATGCAGGGCGACCTGCGGGCTGCGGCCACCTTCCACGAGGCGAGCCTGGCGCTCCACCGCGAGCTGGGCAACCGCCAGAGCGTGGCCTACGCGGCCAACAACCTGGCCAACACGGCGCTGCAGCTGGGCGACCACGCGCGGGCGCGCGCGCTCTACGAGGAGGCGGTGGCGGCGTGCCGGGCCATCGGCGATGACCGTGGCGCGGCGTTCGGCTCGATCAACCTGGCCGATGTGGCCAGCCGGGAGGGTGATCTGGAGGCCGCTCGGGCCCTCCATGAGGAGATCCTGACCGCCATCCGGGCGGGAGGCGACCGCTGGACCGAGGCGTTCGCCCTGGATACCTTCGCCCTGGCGACGAGCCGCGCGGGCGATCGTGAGACGGCGCGGGCGCTCCACGTGGAGGCCCTGGCCATCCTGGAGGAGCTGGGTGACCGGCGTGGCGTGGCACGCGTCCTGACCCACCTGGCGGAACTGGCCCTCTCCAGCGAAGACACGCCCCGCGCACGCGACCTGTTCCGTCGCAGCCTGGCCATCCGCCAGGAGCTGGGTGACATGCCGGGCCTCGCCAGCGCGATGGAGAACCTGGCCTCGGCCGTGGCGGCCGACGACGCCGAGGCGGCGGCTCGCCTGCAGGGCACGGCCGAGTCGCTGCGCGAGGCGATCAGGGCCGCCGTGCCGCCCCAGGCGGCCGCCGCCCGCGAGCAGCGCCTGGCCGGCCTGGAGGCGCGCCTGGGAGCGGACCGGTTCGAGTCGGCCCGTCGCGAAGGGCGCCAGATGACGCCCAACGAGAGCCTGGCTACGCTCCCTCTTTGACCTCGACGATCGAGTCGGCGAGGAGGCCGTGGGCCTCCGCGTGGACCGCGATCGCGGCCTCCGCACTCGGCGCCTCGGCGAGGCAGAAGACCTTGCCGGTGGCCTCGTCATACCAGTAGCGCAGGTACTTCACCCCGTGCCGGTCCTGCACCGCGAGGTCGGCCGCGTGGGCCTGGGCCACGGCCTCGCCGGTCAGGCCCTCGATCTTGTCGTGGGTATCAAGGTATAGGGGCATCGATCCGCCTCATGAGATCTGTGGCTGCCACAAGCATGGGCCGCGGAAGGTCGCGTGTCGAGCACACGGCCTGTGCCCGAGTCGTCGGCTGGATGACCACCCCCTGGGACGGCCGCTACGGCGTCGGGAACGGCAGGCGGGTCGGCAGGCCGGTCGGCACGATGGTGCTGACGTCCTTGGGCAGGATCGGACCCAGGACCGCCAACACGAACGGGACCGTCGTGTCGCGTAGCAGCTTGACCGTCTCGGACCCGTTGACCGCCTGGGTGAGGTCCTTCAGATAGCCGGCGTGGAACGACGCGCCGAGCGTCGAAGCGGTGCCGAAGTAGGTGTCCAGGATGACGATGCCGGCCGAGACGATCAGCACCGCCTCCACCCCGCCCAGGATCGCGCCGAGGATCTTGTCCGTGCTTTCGGCCACCACCCCGTGCACGTTCGTCCTGCCCAGGACGAGCCGGCCGGCGAGGTGGAGGCCGGCGAGGATGGCCGGGAAGGCGATGGCGTAGCCCACGAGATCGGCGTAGTCGGACGGGATGCCCTTCAGGAAGGTACCGGCGATGGCGCCCACGGGCACGCGGAAATAGGCACTCACGACGAACGAGATGACCATGAACGCGATGCCCAGCAGGCGCTTCAGGAAGCCGGTCCGGAATCCCGCGTAGATGTAGCCGCCGATGAAGCCCACGAGGATGACGTCCACCCAGCCCTCCGTCCTGCAGTCGCGATGACGCGCACAGTAGGGCCTGCGGGGGGTGCACCGCTAGGGGTCAGCCAAAGACCCGTCACGTTCGGGCGCAATGGCCCTTGCCCCGGGTTCACGGCGGGCGGACCCTTCGAGGGAGCGTGATCCGCTCACGCCCAGCGAGGCGATCGCGCCCAGCACGACCAGGAGGACGTTGGAACGATGAAGCGCATGGTTGCTCTCGTGCTGTTGTCGGTCTCCCTGTCGATCGGGATGACGCTGCTCGCCACATGGGCCTCGCTCACCTTCCGGGCCCATCGACGCGTCGTCACCGAGCCGCCCGAGGAGACCCTCGCAGCCTGACCACCACCTGGGCCCCGGGCCATCCCGCTCCGGGGGAGCCGCGCGCCGGTTAGGCTCTCAGGGCGATGGAGCGCCACGAAAGCCCGGGGCCTGACCGGCGGACCCTCCGGGCGCGGAGCGTGGAGGTGGGCGTCTCCGCGCTGCGCCTGGGCCTGACCTCGTTCGGCGGGCCCGTCGCCCACATCGGCTACTTCCGCCGCGAGTACGTGGCGCGACGAGGGTGGCTCGACGATGCCGCCTTCGGCGAGCTGGTGGCGCTCTGCCAGGCGCTGCCCGGACCGGCCAGCAGCCAGCTCGGCATCGCCATCGGCACCCGCCAGGCGGGGGTCCTCGGCGGGCTCATCGCCTGGCTCGGCTTCACCGCGCCGTCCGCCCTCCTCATGCTCGCCTTCGCCGGGGTCGCCGGATCGGGCGCGGGCATCCCGGTCGGGCTGGCCCACGGCCTGGGCCTGGCCGCCGTGGCCATCGTGGCGCAGGCCCTGTGGCTCATGGCCGGGCGGTTGACCCCGGATCTGCCCCGAGTGGTCATCGCGGGGGCCGCGGGGGCCGTTGCGCTGCTCGCGGCCACGCCCTTCAGCCAGCTGGTCCTCATCGTCGTCGGCGGGCTCGTCGGCTGGTTCGTCCTGCCGCGGCTGGCGCCCGGTCCACGCCTGCGGTCCGCGGCCCCGGCGGCGGTGCGCCCATCGCGAGGCTCGCTGCTGGCTCTGGCCGGCTTCGGCGCCCTGCTGGTCGGCCTGCCGCTGGCCGCCGAGGCAACCGGGTGGCACGGGGTCGAGCTGGCCGACGCGTTCTATCGCACGGGGGCCCTGGTGTTCGGGGGCGGCCATGTCGTGCTGCCGCTCCTCCAGAGCGCGGTGGTGCACCCCGGATGGGTCGGCCAGACCCAGTTCCTGGCCGGCTACGGCGCGGCCCAGGCCGTCCCCGGTCCGCTGTTCTCGTTCGCCGCGTACCTGGGGGCCGTCGAGGCGCCCGGCCCGAACGGGCCGCTCGGGGGCCTGCTCGCCCTCCTGGCCATCTACCTGCCGTCGTTCCTGCTGCTGGCCGCGGTGCTGCCGATGTGGGATGGCGTGCGCGGCAGGCTCGCCCCGGCCCTGACCGGCATCGGCGCGGTCGTGGTCGGCCTGCTGGCGGCCGCGCTCGTCGATCCGCTGTGGACATCGAGCGTCCACACCGCTGCCGACCTCGCCGTCCTGGCCGCGGCCCTGGTCCTGCTTGTCGCCGTGCGGGCGCCGCCCATCGTCGCCGTCGTGCTGGCAGCCGCGGCGGGGCTCGTCCTCAGCGCTTGATCTCCACGAGCAGGACCCAGCCGTTGGCGATGCCGGCCATCGTGCCGATGAGCCAGGAAGGCACGAGCCAGTAGAGGCCGCCGGCCGCGCCGGCCCAGAGCGTCATCCCGGCCGCGCCGCGCGCGATAAGGAATCTTGATCAACCGGCTACTCTTCTTGGACCGATCTCAGCCACGATAGGGATGAAGAGCCCAGAGTCAGCCGCGGCATGTCCTTGCCGGCCGGCGACCGGGCCACGACCGACCACGAGAGGGACGATGACTACGACACGCCTGACCGGTCTGCTGCTGTCCGCGGGGCTCGTGCTCCTGTCCGTCGCCGCCCCGGCGGCCGTCACGGCGGCGAGCTTCGGCATCACGACGCCGTACCCCGCCGTGAGCGTCCAGCCGGGCAACAACGTGACCTTCAACCTGGACATCACCGTGCCGCAGGCCGAGCGCGTGGACCTTTCCGTGGCCGGCGTCCCGAGCGGCTGGACGGCCAACATCCAGGGCGGCGGCAATGCCGTCAACGCGGTCTACGTGGGCGGCTCCACGGCCGCCACGGTCCAGCTCTCCGTGACCGTCCCGCAGACGGCCAGCGCCGGCTCGCAGACCCTGACGGTCACGGCCAGGTCGCCGCAGGGCGCACGTGACCTGCCGCTCCAGGTGACCGTCCTGGGTGCGACCAGCGGGGCCATCCAGCTGACGACCGACTTCGCCAAACTGTCGGGCACGGCCACCAGCGCCTTCAGCTACAGCCTGACCCTGACCAACACGGGCACCCAGAAGCAGACCTTCACCCTGCAGGCCCAGGGGCCGGACGGGTGGCAGGTCACCGTCCACCCGGCCAGCAACGCCCAGGCCCTCACGGACACCATCGACGGTGGCGCCAACGACACCCTCAGCGTGTCGGCCACGCCGCCCAGTTCGGTGGCCGCGGGCGCCTTCCCCCTGCAGGTGACCGTGGCGGGCGGCGGCCAGACGGCCACGGCCAACCTGGAGGCGGACGTCACGGGCAGCCCATCGGTGTCGCTGAGCACGCCCAACCAGGTCCTCAACGCACAGGTCACGGCCGGCTCGACGGGCACCGTCTCGCTGGTGGTCACCAACACCGGCTCGACCCCCCTCCAGAACGTGGCCGTCACCGCCTCGCCGCCTTCCGGCTGGACGTCGACCTTCGCGCCCACGAGCATCGCCACGCTGGCGCCGGGGGAGGCCGACACGGTCACGGCCACGATCAAGCCGGCGAGCGACGCCCTGTCGGGTGACTACGACATCACCTTCACCGTCACCGCCGGCACGGCCACCGCCACCGTGGACATCCGCACCACCGTCCAGACGTCGCCCGTCTGGGGCTTCATCGGCCTCGGCCTCATCGCCCTGGTGATCATCGGCCTGGGCTGGGTCTTCCGCCGCTACGGCCGCCGCTGAGATGCGCCAGAAGGGGCGCCACGAGCGGGCCACCCGCCCCGATGAGCCATCCGGCCAGGCCATCATCCGGACGCGCCAGCTGACCAAGCAGTACGGCTCGCTGACCGCCGTCGACCGCCTGGACCTGGTGGTCCAGCCGGGCGAGATCTTCGGCCTGCTGGGCCCGAATGGGGCGGGCAAGACGACCACCATCCTGATGCTGCTGGGCCTCTCCGAGCCCACGTCCGGCAAGGCGCAGGTCGTCGGCTTCGACCCCACCCGGCAGCCCCTCGAGGTCAAGAGCCGCGTGGGCTACCTGCCGGACGACGTGGGCTTCTACGGCGAACTCACCGGGCGCCACAACCTCCGCTACACGGCCGCCCTCAACGGCCTGGACCGGCGCACCGCCGACGAGCGCATCGACGCCCTGCTGGAGCAGGTGGGCCTGGCGGACTCGGCCGACCGGCCCGTCGAGCAGTACTCGCGCGGCATGCGGCAGCGGCTGGGCCTCGCCGACGCGCTGGTCAAGGAGCCCTCGGTGGTGATCCTCGACGAGCCGACGGCGTCGATCGACCCCACCGGGGTGGCCGAGGTCCTGGATCTCATCCGCTCGCTGGCCCACGAGCGGGGCGTGACGGTCCTCCTGTCCAGCCACCTGTTGCACCAGGTCCACCAGGTGTGCGACCGGGTCGCCATCTTCCGCTCCGGCCGCATCCTCGCGCAGGGTCCCATGAGCAAGCTGGCGGAGCAGCTGGCGGGCGGCGGCGTCGAGCTGGAGGTGGGTGTCGACGGCCCGGCTGACCAGGTGTCGGCGGCCCTGCTGGCCACCCCCGGAGTGCGCACGGCGACGCGCGACCAGCACGATCCCCGGCTGTGGCGCGTGGCCGGTGCCCCGAGCATCCGCGAGCGCCTGGCCCGCGACCTGGCCGGCCGCGGCATGAGCGTGTGGCAGCTGCGCCGCATCGGCGACGACCTGGACGAGATCTACATGCGCTACTTCGCCAAGGATGAGGTCCAGGATGGCCGCGCTGCCTGACGCCGGGGCCGCCCCCGCCCCTGCCCCCGCGCTCGCTGCGCCGCAGCCGGCCCGACCGCCGCGCGCCGGGTGGCGCGTCGTGGCGGCCAAGGAGTTCGCCGACGGCATCCTGAGCATCCGCCTGTTCATCCTGATCGCCCTCCTGGGCCTGGCCGCCGTGGCCGCCATCTACTCGACGGCGACCTACGTGCGGGGCAACGCCCAGGCCGCGGCCGGCGCCACGGGGCTCTTCGTGCAGCTCTTCAGCAACCAGCCAACGTCATCGCAGATCCCCTCGTTCGTCGCGCTGGTGGGGCTCCTCGGGCCCCTGCTGGGCATCGCCTTCGGCTTCGACGCCATCAACGGCGAGCGCGCGGAGCGCACGCTGTCACGGCTCATCGCGCAGCCCATCCACCGCGACGACGTCATCAACGGCAAGTTCGCCGCCGGCCTGACCATGATCGGCCTGGTCCTGCTGGCCATCACGATGCTCGTGTCGGGCGTGGCCTTCTTCGTCCTGGGCATCCAGCCTTCGCCCGACGACCTGGCGCGCCTCGCCGTGTGGTACGTCGTGACGCTCGTCTACCTGGGCTTCTGGCTGGCGTTCGCCATGCTGTGCTCGGTCGTCCTGCGGCGGGCGGCGACCTCGGCGCTCGCGGCCATCGGGCTGTGGATCGTGTTGACCCTGTTCACGGCCCTGCTGGTGGGCATCTTCGCCGGGTACATCGCCCCGGTGACCAGCTCCTCCACGGTCGACCAGCAGATCGCCAACGTCCAGGCGCAGCTGGACCTGTCACGCGTCTCACCGGGCACGCTGTACGGCGAATCCGGCGCCTACCTGCTGGATCCCACGGTCCAGACCGTCGGCATCATCCCCATCGACCAGCAGGGCGACCCGCAGGCGCTGCCGTCCGCCCTGCCCTTCGACCAGAGCCTGCTGCTCACGCTGCCCCAGGTCGTGGCGCTGCTGGCCGAGACGGTGATCTGCTTCGGGGCGGCCTACGTCGCCTTCATGCGCCAGGAGGTCCGCGCCTAGGCTTTGCGCCGCGCCCTCAGCTCTGGATGACGAGCGCGGTGACCATGCCGAACATGCCGTGGATGCCCTCGGCGTGCGGCAGGATGTGGCAGTGGAAGGCCCACGCCCCGGGATTCTCGCAGTCGATGAGCACGTCGTACCGCTCGCCGGGGTTGACCCCCAGCGTGTCGCAGCGGAAGGCCGCTGAGCCGAGCGGGTAGCCGTCGCGGGCCAGCACCTGGAAGTGCATGCCGTGGAGGTGCCACGGATGCGTCATCACGCCCTCGTTCATGAAGCGCACGAGGACCTTCTCCCCGCGCGTGGCCACGATCGGCGCGGTGGCGGGGAACTGGCGGCCGTTGATGGTGAAGCCGCCGAGCTGGTCGTTGCTGATCCAGATGATCTCCTGGGTCACGCCGTACTTGCGGTCGTAGCGCTCCTTGGGGTCGAGCGGGTCGACGATGAACGCGCCGAGGAGCCCGCGGCCGACCTGGTCGGTCGCGTTGTGGTGCGAGTGGTACATGTGCGAGCCGAAGGGCCCGGCGTTGAACTCGTAGGTGAACGACGCGCCGGGCACGATCGGCGCCTGGGTGATGAAGGGCACGCCGTCCATGGCGTTGGGCAGGGCCTGGCCGTGGAAGTGGATGCCGGTCGTCTCGTGCATGTTGTTCTGGAACGTGGCGCGCAGGCGGTCCCCTTCGGTCACGCGCAGCATGGGCCCCGTCCAGGTGCCGTTGAAGCCGAGCGCCGCGACCGGGGCGCTGACCGCATCCGTCCTGTGCGTGATCTCGTCGACGGTCAGCTGGAAGACCTTGGTCGAACCGTCGATGGTGGGGGCCAGGGGCATGTTGGGGATCTTCTCGTCGAGGGTCGTGTACTCGCCGGCAAGGAAGCGGTCCACCGCCGCCTTGGCGTCCACATCGTGCTGGCTCCAGCCGGCGGGGATGGTCGCCGTCGCCCCTGGACTCGCCGTGGCGCCGCTCGTCCCGGAGGTGGCCGTGGCCGTTTCCCCGCCACCGGTCGTCGGTGTGGCGCCATGGTCGTGGCCGGTCGAGGCGCTGGCGCCGGGGCTCGAACCGCCCGCCGCCGTCCCGCTCGTGGCAGGCGTGAAGGTCCAGGCCGGCGCGAGCGCCGGTGCGCACGCCGCGACGGACGCGGCGACGAGGCCGCCTCCCGCCAGGGCGGACGCGCGAAGGAAGCTGCGACGGCTCAGGCCGTCATCGGTCGGCATGTGGTCATCCATGGGCGCGAGGGTGCCCTGCGCCACGGGCCCGTCGGGAGGGCTGTTCGGCCCGTCGTGTGATGACATTGGTTAGCCTCGCGATGAGTCATAAGAGGCGGCTGCCATACTGCGTCCATGGTAACCACCTTCGCGGGCCCTCCGACGCTGGGCCCGCTGGACGACCTGTCCGGCAGCGGGCCGGCGCGGGTGCGTGACGGCCTGGAGATCCACTGGCTCGGCCGCGTCCCGTACCGCGCGGCGTGGGCGCGTCAGCATGCGCTCGTCGCCGACCGGGCGGCCGGCCGCATCCCCGACCAGCTGTTGCTGCTGGAGCATCCGCCTGTGCTGACCCTGGGCCGTCACGCCGACCCGTCCTTCGTGCGGGCCACGGCGGATGAGCTCGCCCGACGCGGCCTCGAGGTGATCCGCATCGAGCGGGGCGGCGAGGTCACGTATCACGGGCCGGGGCAGCTGGTGGCCTACCCCATCATGCGGCTCACCGACCGCCACCTCCTGCTGCGGCCGTTCGTGCGCCTGCTGGAGGCCGCCATGCGCGACACCTGCGCCGCCTTCGGGGTCGCCGCCGACCGGCGCGACGGGTTCCCGGGCTGCTGGGTGGGACCCGCGGCAGCCGTGCCGCGCAAGATCGGCGCCCTGGGCCTGCGGGTCGAGCGCGGCGTGACCTACCACGGCATCGCCCTCAACGTCACCGTCGACCTGGCCGCCTACGACATGATCGAGGCGTGCGGCCTCCCCGGCGTGACGATCACCTCCATCGCGCGCGAGCTCGAAGGGCTGGATCGGGTGCCGGCCACCGCGACCGTGAGGGCCGCGGCTGAGGTCTTCGGGGCCGCCTTCCACCGGCTCCTCGCGTCGGGCGCCTGAGGCCGACGATGCCGGGCGGCGGCATGTTCGAGCTCCGTCGCGACGACGTGACCGGCTGGTGGGTCGCCGTGGTCGTCGACCGCGCCTATGACCGGAGCCGCTTCGCCCGTCGGGCGGAGCCAGTGGGCAATCCCCATTGCGCCAACTGCCTGGAGCCGCCGGGCGGCGGGGTCCGCACGCGCATCCTCAAGCAGCGCGCCTTCTCCATCGCCGGACCGGAATTCGAGCCGCGTGAGGCACGTGATGGCGCACGGGACGGCGGGCGTGAGGCGCCGCGCCAGGTGTCCCTGGGCCTCGTCGCGGACGTCGGGTCGTGGGCCACGATCGTGGCCCCACCGGAGCATCACGGGCCCCTCAGCCGCGAGACCCCGGCCGTGCTGGTGGCCATGCTGGCTCGCGTGCGCGACGCGATCGAGGAGGCCCGCCGGAGGGGCGAGACGGCCTACCTCCAGGTCGTGCAGAACTGGGGCCGGCAGGCCGGTGCCCTGACCAACCACCTGTGCCTGGACACCTATGACCTGCCGCAGATCCCGCACCGGGTCGGGGAGGAGCTGGGCGGCGCCGCCCGGTACCTCATCCGGGAGGGCGTGTGTCCCTACTGCCGCCTCGTGCGCGACGAGGTCGCCCGCGGTGAACGGCTCGTGTTCGAGGACGCCGCCAGCGTCGCCTTCGCGCCCTACGCCTCCCGCTCCCCGTTCGAACTGTGGGTCGTGCCGCGCGAGCACGAGGCGGACTTCGCGCGGGCCACGGAGGCCCAGCTGACGAGCGCGGCGGAGACACTCCAGAAGGTGCTGCGCCTGCTGGACGCGCTGGAGGGCCCGCCCTACAACCTGGTCCTCCACACGGCGCCCCTCCAGGACCGCGTCGACGACACCTACCACTGGCACTGGGAGATCCATCCCCGCCTGCGCGAGATCGCCGGCCTGGAGCTCGGTACGGGCCTGCCGGTCAACCCCATCAGCCCGGAGGAGGCGGTCACCGACCTCCTGGCCGCGGCAGGTCTCGCCGACGGCCGGCGGCCGGGCCGGCCCGTGGCGGCCTGGGACCGCGGTGGCAGCTGAGATGCCACGCGGCAGGGGATCCCGGTTCGCGTCACACGAAGGGCTTGCAGCCCGTCACAGCCTGACGGAGCGCGTGGTGTCTCGCCGACCGGCAACGGTCGGCCCGGACCCGGTCGCGCATCGGAGAGGGATAGGCACTCGTTGTCGATCGCCAAGGCCGTCTACCTACCCGGGACGGCCATGACCGCGGATCGCGCCACCGCTCGCGCGTTCGTGGAGCAGCTCTTCCGCCTGCACCAGGCCGAGATCTACGCCTACCTGGCGCACATGATGCGCGATCCCGAGGTGGCGGCCGACCTGGCGCAGGAGACGTTCGTCAAGGCCTACCGCGCCTTCGACTCGCTCGAGGACCCCGCCCACGCCCGCGCCTGGCTGTACCAGATCGCCGGACGCACTGCGCTGGACGAGCTGCGCCGGCGGCGGATCGTGCGCTTCGTGCCCTGGACCGGCGAGTCCCGCGGGGTCGCCGTCTCGGCCGAAGAGACGGTCCTCCAGCGGCGGCTGTCCGGCGACCTCGAGCGAGCCCTGGCGGCGATCCCGGCCCGGCAGCGCCAGGCGATCCTGCTCGCGGAGTTGCACGAGCTGTCCGGCGTGGAACTGGCCCAGGCGCTCGGGATCTCCCATGTCGCTGCGCGCGCCCTCCTGACCCGCGCCCGTGAGTCGCTGCGGCAGGCGCTCGCCGTCGAGCAGGCGACCGCCGCCGAGCGGGGCAGCCGGCGCGGCTCGCCGGCCGAGCGGTCGAGGGACGATCGATGAGCCGGCCGGATCACGAGCCGTTCCGCGAGGCGCTCGCGCAACGCCTCGACCAGCCGCTCGAGCCCGGTGCAGAAGCGAGGCTGGAGGCGCACCTCGCAACGTGCGGTCCATGCCGGAGCGTGGCACAGGCCTATGACGCGCAACGAAAGGCGCTGCGCGAACTCCACATCCCGGAGCCGCCACGCGACCTCTGGGCGCGCACGGCGACCGCCCTGGACCATGAGGTCGCCCATCGCGGCCATGCCCCCCGCCTGGTCGCGCTGGGGTCCCTGGCGAGCCTCGGGCTCGTGCTGGCCCTGGCCCTCGGTGCGTCGGGCCTGGGGCCGTTCAACGCCACACGGCCGGGCAACGCGACGCCCTTCCCGGTGACGCCCGAGCCCGTCGCCTACCTGACCACCGACGGCAACCAGATCACCATCTACCAGACGCAGGTCAGCGCCTTCTGTCCGCCCAGCGCCCCCGACTGCACCGACCCCGGTCCGTCGGCGCGGCCGGTGGCCCGCGTCGCGCTGGATGCGGCGCTGTCCCCACGCGACCTCGCGCTGGCCGCCGACGGGAACCTGGCCATCACGGCCCGGGATAGCCTGGGTCGGGCGATCTACTCCGTGGTCGCCCTGCCCGGATCGGAGGCGACCGCGACGGCGTCACCCTCGATCACTGCTCGATCAACCGCCAGCCGGCGGCCGGGACCGCCGACGCCCACCGCCTCGCTCCCGGCGGCGAGCGCCAGCGACACATCCGGCCCGACCGTCCTGTCCTCGGCCCCGGACCTGACCGACGCCACGCTCCAACCGCTCCTCAGCGACGTCATCGCCGCCGGGGCGCCGGCCGCCTGGTCGCCGGACGGCACGATCCTGGCCTTCAGCGCTCGGCCGGCAGACGGCAGCACGGGCCCCGACGTCTATGTCTGGCACGTCGGGGCGTCGGCCGTGACAGCCCTCACCAAGGACCATCACTCGTACTTCGCCTCGTGGGACGGCCAGCGGATCGTCGTCAGTCGAACGCCAGCGACGCCCGCGCCGGCCCGGACAGCCTCCCCGCACCGGACCGCGAGCCGCGCCTCGGTGCCCGCCTCCCCGACCGCTGCAGCATCAGCCACCGCGGTGCCATCGAGCGGCGCGATCACGCTGCTGCTCGACCCCGCGACCGGTGCCACGCAGCGCGTCGCACTCCCCGACGCATGGCTGCCGGCCGTGGATCCGACCGGTCGCCTCGTCGTGTTCTGGTCGGGCACCCTGACGGCGCACGGGCCGACGGTGGACCTTACGGCCGGGGCGCTCTTCCTCGCCGACTGGTCGGCCATCACGGGCATCCCGCCCGTCGCCACGCCGTCACCGACCCAGCCGGACGCGGTCGCCGCCTCACTCGCCGGTGCCTCCGCCACGCCACTCCCGAGCGTCTCGACGGCTCCGCCCGCGAGCGCCGGCCAGGAAGGCCCGACACCACCGCTCACCGGACCGACGGCCGCGGCCGACTCCGCGCAGCCGACCGGCGCGGCCGGCGCCACGACCGGCTCCACGCCGCCCGCGGCCTCAGGCACGGCCACCTCGCCAGCCGTCGCAGTGCCGGTGACCCAGACGGGCACGGACGTCACCGACTGGCTCGTACGCTGGGCGCCGGACGGCGGCGCGTACGGGGTCTGGACCGCGGATGCACCGGGTTCGGACGCCGGCACCCTGACGGTCGTCGCCGCGACCGGCACCCTTGCCGGCCAGGATCTCCTGGGCTCGACGCCCGCCCAGCGGGCCTTCTCGCTGGGTGACGGCCGGGTCGCATGGGTGACGCCGGACTCGACCGGCGAGACGGGCGACCTGCGCGTCGTGACGTGGGGCGCCGATGGTCCGGGCGGTGTCCACATCCCGGTCCGCCACGGCGTGACGCTCGCCTTCTGAACGACGGCGTCAGGGACGTTCGCGCCCGGCCACCTGCCGACGGCCGACTGGTATCCTCAGCCCGCCTCAGGGACCGGCCCCGTGAGCCCGGCGAGAGGGAGGAGCCGTGAACGCCCGCCAGATCATGACCGCCGACGACGTGCGCCGTGCGCTCGTGCGCATCAGCCACGAGGTGGTGGAGAAGCACGGCGGCATCCAGGGCCTGGCGCTGGTCGGCGTGCAGCGGCGCGGCGTGCCGCTCGCGAGGCGGATCGCGTCCGCGATCGAGGCTCATGAGGGCGCCGCTCCGCCGGTCGGGTCTCTCGACATCACGTTCTATCGCGACGACCTCTCGCTCGTGGCACGCCAGCCGATCGTCAAGGGCACCGAGCTGCCGTTCGACCTGAACGGGTCCACGGTCGTCATCGTCGACGACGTGCTGTTCACCGGCCGCACCACGCGGGCCGCCCTGGACGCCTTGATGGACCACGGCCGGCCGGCCGCCATCCGCCTGGCCGTGCTCGTCGACCGCGGCCACCGCGAGCTCCCCGTGCGGGCCGACCACGTGGGCAAGAACGTGCCGACCTCCCGGGAGGAGGTCATCCGCGTCCACCTGGAGGAGGTCGACGGCGGCGAGGACGGGGTCTTCATCGAGCGCCTCAGCGAGTCGGGGGTGGCCGCCGCCTCGTGACCGGACCGCAACCATGGCGGCATCGCCACCTGCTCGACGTGGCCCACCTCACGGCGGCCGACCTCGAGACCGTCATGCGCCGCGCCGACGAGATGGCGGTCATCCTGCGCCACCGCGGCGCGCGCCGGGCGTCACTCCAGGGGGTCGGCGTCACGATCCTCTTCTACGAGGCCTCCACCCGGACGCGCGTGTCGTTCGAGGCGGCGGCCAAGCGCCTCGGCGCGGACGTGGTCAACGTGGCCGCCGCCAGCAGCTCGGTGACCAAGGGCGAGTCCCTCGTGGACACGATCCGGACGCTCGAGGCGCTCGGCGCGGACGTCATCGTCATGCGCCACGGCCGGAGCGGCGCGCCGTACCTCGCCGCGGACGTCTTCGGGGGCCATGTCGTCAACGCTGGTGACGGCTGGCACGCTCACCCCAGTCAGGCCCTGCTGGACCTGTACACGCTGCGCGCACGCCTGCCGGGCGGACGAGTCGCCGGCCGCAAGATCGTGATCCTGGGCGACATCCTCCACTCGCGCGTCGCCCGCTCCAACGTCTGGAGCCTCACGACGGCAGGCGCTGACGTGTGGGTCTGCGGGCCGGCGACGCTGCTGCCCGGCTTCGAGGCGTGGGCCCGTGCGCTGCCGGCCGACCGCCGCCTGACAGTGACGGCGGACATCGACCGGGCCCTCACGGGGGCGCATGCGGTGATGGCCCTGCGTCTCCAGCAGGAGCGTATGACGGCGGGCCTCCTGCCATCGCTGGCCGAATACACCGAAGGCTACGGCCTCACCGCGACCCGGCTGCGGCGGGCCCGGCCCGGCGCTCTGGTCCTCCATCCAGGTCCCATGAACGAGGGCGTCGAGATCGCCCCGGACGTGGCGTCCGGCCCGACGTCCGTCATCACGGATCAGGTGGCCAACGGCATCGCCATCCGGATGGCCATCCTGGAGTTGCTGGCGGCGCCCCGATGAGCCCGCGCGCGCCCCGTATCGGCGAACCGTGCCGCCACCTGGTGATCGAGGATGCGCTGCTCGTCGACCCCCTCTCCGGGCGCCACGGGGCCGCCTCGCTCGTGGTCCAGGAAGGCCGCATCGCCGCCGTCACCTGGGCCAGATCCACGCAGGCCGCGGAGGACCGCGCGGTGGTGGTCATGCCCGGCCTGGTCGACCTCCACGCCCACCTCCGCGAGCCCGGCGGGGAGGATGCGGAGACCATCGCCAGCGGCCTCGCCGCGGCGGCCGCGGGCGGCTTCACGACCGTCTGCGCGATGCCCAACACGGTCCCTCCGCTCGACGATGCGGCGGCCGTCCGTGATGTGCTCGCGCGCGGCCGTGCCAGCCGCTCCCCCGTGCGGCTCCTCGTCTACGGCACGACGACGGCCGGTCGCGCGGGCGAACGGCTGGCGCCCATGGCCGAGCTGGCGGCCGCCGGGGCCATCGGCTTCACCGACGACGGCGCCCCGGTCGACGAGGCGGCCCTCCTGCGCCACGCCCTCGAGTACGCCGGCGGCGTCGGGCGGCCGCTGGTGGAGCACCCCGAGCTGCGGGCCCTGACACGTGGCGCCGAGGCCCACGACGGTCTCGCGGCGACGATCCTGGGCCTGGCCGGCTGGCCCGTCGCCGCGGAGGCGGCGGCCATCGCACGGGCGCTCGCCGTGCTGGCGGAGGTCGTGCGCCAGGCGCCATCGGGCGCCGCCCCCCGGCTGCACCTGACCCATGTCTCGACGTCGGACGCCCTGGGTCTCATCCGTGCCGCCAGGGCGGCCGGCCTCCCCGTCACCTGCGACGTGACGCCCCACCACCTGGCCCTCCACGACGGCTGGCTGGGCGGCGACCGGCGGTACGCCTGGGAGGCGGCCGAGGCGCCGTGGGCCGGCCAGGCGACGGCAGCCGGGCCGTACGACACGGCGACCCGCGTCAACCCGCCGCTGCGGTCGCCTGACCACGCCCTGGCGCTGTGGGCCGGCCTCGTCGACGGGACGGTCGACGCCATCGCTACCGACCACGCCCCGCATCCGGAGACCGCCAAACGGGTCGAGTTCGGGGACGCCGCCCCCGGCATCGCCGGCCTGGAGACGGCCCTGCCCCTCGTGCTTGCCGGTGTGGCGGCCGGGCTGGCCGACATCACCACCGTGGCACGGGCGCTCACGGCGGGCCCGGTCCGGGCCCTGGGCCTGGCGGCGCACGGCGTGCCACAGCCCGGCCTGGCGATCGGTGCCGTGGCCGACCTGGTGGTGGTCGACCGCGCCGCGCCGTGGACCGTGCACGCCGCCACCCTTCGCTCACGCGCCTCCTGCAGCCCGCTGGAGGGGTCTCGCCTTGACGCCCGCATCCTGGCCACCGTCGCCGACGGCCGGTTCGCCTACCTGGACGAGGACTGGGCCGGAGCGACGGATCGGTGAGCGAACAAGACGGGTTCGAGATGCCGGACCTCGAGCACGGCAGCGCGTTCGTCACGGCGGCCGGCCTGCACCTGACGCACGTCGCCGCCGACCTCGTGGAGGGGTACCTCGATCTCGGACCGGAGCACCACCAGCCGTACGGGATCGTCCACGGCGGGGTCTACGCCTCCGCTGTGGAGACATCCGCCAGCGTCGGCGCCACGGTCGCGGCGCTGGCTCGCGGCCAGATCGCGGTCGGCGTGCACAACAGCACCGACTTCATCCGCTCCATGACGACGGGCCGCGTGTCCGTCGTCGCCACCCCCCTCCAGCAGGGCCGCACCCAGCAGCTCTGGGAGGTCAGGATCACCGACAGCCAGGACCGCCTCGTGGCCCGCGGTTCGCTGCGCCTGCAGAACGTCGACCGCCGCGCCTGACCCGTCGGGACCTCTGCCATCCGTGGGCCTTTGCCCAGGAGGCAAGCAACGGACGGGGGCACCGATGGGATCAGCCGTCGGCCCTGCCGCGATGCCATCCGACCCTCGCCCGAGGGGCTTTCGGGCCGCTCGGAGCGGTCAGGATCGTTGCGGATCCGCCAAATGGGCCATGCCCGCGGCCGGCATCCGGTTCAAGCCGCCCCACAGGACGTCGCTCGGCGGCCGCCGCGCTCCTTGCTTGCTCCCCCGGCAAAAAGAGCTTGCCCGCCAGGCAAAGGTCGCGCCGACCCGCGACGAGGTGCTGGGGCAGCGTCGGCAGACGCTGCGCCTGGGCGCCCTCGGCCGATCCGCTCGGGCGCGGCTAGCATGGAGGGGCGATGACCGACTCCCCCACGGGTCACGAGAGCTTGCCGCCCACGCCCGCCGATGGCGCTCCCCCGTCGCCCGCTACGACCCCTGCCACCCCGGCCACGGCACCCGCCTCGCCGCTCTACAAGGGTGAGCCGCTCGACGCCGAGCGCGGCCCCGGCCTGGGGTGCTTCTGGGCGCAGGCCGTGGTGCTGGTGGTCGTGCTGCTGCTGATCCCCCTTGGCGTGAACGCGCAGTGGCCGATCTGGGCCACCGGCCTGCTGCTGACGATCGCACTCGTCCTCGTCCTGTTCGTGAGCCTGACGGTCATCTTCCTGCTGCGCCTCGTCTCGGCCGACCGTCGCAGCCGGCGGCGCCCCCTGCGGTCGGGCGCGCGGCCGACGGTAGGCCAGCTGGAGGACCACGAGGAGGGCATGCGACAATGACCGCGCCGCGACATCCGGCCGGTCCCGCCTGACGCCCGGCCCGACCGCCCAGGGAGAGCCAGCTCGTGCCCGTCCTCGCCACGTTCTTCTCCGTCCGCCGCGGCCGTGACGCCTTCTTCAAGTTCTTCATGCGCGAGGTCTTCCCCCGCCAGGTACGGGACTACGAGGCCAAGTTCGGCATCAAGTTCCTGGGCTGGTACAACGTGGCCTACGGCTGGGACTTCGACAACGTGATCCTGCTCGACGTGCCCGACTACGCCACCATCGATCGGCTGGAGGCGGACGAGGGCGCTCGTGCCATCGGCCACCGTGCCGGCGAGTGGATGTTCGAGCGCCACCACTCCATGTTCCTGCGCGAGCGCATGGGCAGCGACCTCGAATACCACCCCTAGGAGGCGATCGATGAGCAGCAATGCCGACCTGCTGGGCGAGATCGCCGATCAGGCCAACCTGGAGCGGACGTCCTTCATGGTCGACGCGGCACGCCAGCTGGAGGGCTTCCTCAAGCGCAACGCCGCGCGGATCCGTGAGCTGGGTGGCCTGGTCCTGATCGACGACGACCCCGACTACCTGTCGCTGGCGCCGGACGGCACGTTCCGGTCCCGCACGCGCTACCAGGATCGGGCCACCGGCGAGTGGGTGTCCGAGACGGAGGTCGTGGAGTCGGCGTCCGAACTGGTCGAGCTGTACAACCCGGCGGAGGTGTACGCCGCGTTCGCCGAGGCGGCCCGGGAGGCCGCCGGGCTGCCCGAGCGGCCGACCGGGGCCGGTGAGGTCGACGGCGCGGCCGGCGTGAGCCTGAGCGACCGCAGCGGACCGTACGCCGACGCCGATGACGCGCTGGCGGCGACCCGCGAGGGCCTCGCGGAACCCGAGGACAAGGCGTCGGCGGCGCGCTACATCTACGACCTCGCCCTGACCTTCCAGGAGCGGAGCCAGCAGGCGGAGGCGGCCCTGCTCGAGCGGTTCCAGGACGCCGTGGGCCCGCACACGCACTGGATCGGCAGCACCGTCATCGTCGACGACGACGACGAGCGCCTGCGCCTGGACCGCGACGGCGTCTTCCGCGGCCAGGTCGTGCCCGAGGACGGCGATGGCAAGTGGCGCCGCCTGGAGACGCCGGACGACCTGGTGCAGTTCTACGATCCCACGGACGTCTTCGGCGACCTGGCCGACAGTCTCGCCGACCTGTATCCCGACGTCGCGCCCGACGACGACGAGGCGGACGA
>DASPUH010000034.1:0-9447 GCA_035622975.1 Candidatus Sulfotelmatobacter sp. | reverse complement strand
CCCATGCATGAGCCAGCTGAACTCGCTCTTGCGCTCCCGTCGGTACAGCATGTAGGCGGCGATGTTGCCCATGGTGTAGATGATCAGGACGACGTACCCGATCATGTAGCCGTCGATGTAGTACTGGTTCTGGTACGCCGTGGCGAGGCTGATCGGGGCGGTGGCGGTGGACGGGGTGGCGAAGTAGGCGATGGCCGTCAGGCCGATGGCCGTGGCCACCGCGAGCACCCACTGGGCGATGATCGCGTTGACCGGCGTCTTGCGTACCGGGTGGACCTTGGCGAACCACTTGGGGAACGCGCCGTCGACGCCCATGCGGTACCACATCCGGGTGCCCACGTTGCCGCAGGCGATCGAGACGGCGATGACCGAGCTGCACAGCATGACCAGCAGGATGACCCACGCGTCGCCCCAGAACTGCTTGGCCAGGGTGATGCCCGGTAGTTCGGTCGATGTCGGGATCGTGGTGTAGTTGTTGGTGCCCCAGCCGATCATCACGCCCCACTGGACGATGACGATGAAGATGCCGAACAGGATCACCGAACCGATGAGCGCGCGGGGCACGTTCTTGGTCGGGTTCTCCGACTCCTCGGCCATCGGCGCGGAGCCCTCCCAGCCGGTGAAGGCCTGGATGGCGAAGACGGCGGCGATGAACAGACCGGCGGTGCTGGACGCGTTGCCCGGGTTGAAGGGTGTCAGGTTGAGGCCGCCCGGGCCCGGGTTGGCCAGGCCCCAGAGGCCCAGCAGGAAGACGACGATCAGCTCGATGCCGCCGGTGATGACGAGCGTCTTCCCCGACAGCTGCACGCCCAGGTACTGGATCGTCGCGACGATCGAGACGATGACCAGTCCGAAGGCCAGTGGGAACCAGTCGCCGACGATGCCCGTCCAGCCCAGCGAGCTGGAGATGACGTAGCCGCCGAAGACGGTCACGGCCCCCAGGACGAGCGGGGCGTAGATGATGTTGAGCCAGGAGACCAGGAACCCGGCGCGGGGGTGGATGCCCCGCGACACATAGGTGTAGTAGCCCCCCGCCGAGGGGACGGCCCGTGCCAGCTGGGCCAGCACGATGGCGGTGAGCAGCACGATCACGAACGCGATCGGGTAGGCGAGCGGGGCTGCCAGGCCGGCCTGCGAGACGACCACCGGCGTGTAGAACACCGCCGCGATGCCTGGCGCCACCATCGTCAGGCTTTGCATGAAGATCGAAGGCAAGCGCAGCGCACCCGCCTTCAGGTTGGTCTGGGCGACGGTCGTCACCGTCGCACTTTCAACGGCCACGGATCACTCCTCCTACTGGATGGATGAGCGGAGCGGATCGTCCGGCGTCTTCGTGAGGTGCTCCCTCCTAATCGTCGCCGCGGCACCGCGACGGGGCCGCGGAAGGCTCTTGGTCGCCCGTCGGAGCTCTCTTCCCTTGTCCTCCCTTCAGAAGATGGCGATCGGGTTCCACGGCGAGCCGGTCCCGCCGGGCAGGCGGAGCGGCAGGCCCACGACCATGAACTCCCAGCGGCCTTCGGCTTCACAGGCCCTGGCCAGATCCTCGAACTGCAGGCTGTCGGCGGTGAGCATGCCCATGGCCACGATCTGGAGCGGGTGGATGGGGTACAGCATCCCTTCCACGACGCTCGGCACGGCCTCCCCGTCGCCATCCGGCAGGAACGCCGCGATCTTCCGCTCGTGCATCCACGGCACGGTGTCCACGTGCAGGCCGGCCTTGCCCTCGCCCTGCGGCGGGTAGCCGTTGTCCCAGGAGCCCAGCTCCAGGCGCCGCCGGTGGTGGCCCGTGCGGTAGACGAAGATGTCGCCCTCGCCCAGGTGAACGCCCTGGGCCTGCTCGCACGCCTCCAGCTCGGCGCGGGTGACCGCCTCGCCGGGCTCAAGCCACTTCACGCCACGGAACCGCGGCAGGTCCAGCATGACGCCCCGGCCCACGAGGCCCTGGACGCCGATGTTGGCGATGTCGAGGGACGTGGCGCCCTGGGAAGTGACCACCTCCTGGGCCGGCCTGCCGTTGTAGGTCAGGCCCTTGTACGAGATGTGGCAGATGGCGTCGACATGGGAGTGGCAGTCGCCGTGACAGGCCATGCCCAGGAAGTCCAGGGCGAACCGCAGGCCGGACGATCCGATGTCGATGTCGTGGCCCTGGGTCATGAAATGGATGGCCGGGTTGGGGTTGTCGGGCAGGGCGGTCGTGTTGATGGGGATCTCCATGGACACGCGCCGGCCCGAGCGCACGAGGCCGGCCGCCTCGCGCACCTTGGCCGGGGTGATGTAGTTGAGCGTCCCCAGCTGGTCGTCCGGGCCCCAGCGGCCCCAGTTCTTGACCGACTCGAAGATCCGGTCGAACTCGGCCAGCGACACCGTCGCGGGCTTCTCTGCAACCGCAGTCATGGCGTGCTTCTCCTCACCCGCCTCGGGCGGGCGTGTTCAGGCGTTGACCAGCCCGTGATGGCCGGGCCCCCGCGGGATGACCGGCCAGATGTCGACCACCACGTCGTCCTCCACCACGTGGTAGGCGTCGTACCAGTTGACCGTGGCGGGCGAATAACCCGGCACGAGGGCGACCACGTCGCCCACCTTCAGCGTCGAACCACCGGTCGCGTCGAAGACGCCGTGCTCCTCGTCGAAGCGGAACGACGGCACGTCGTGCCCGATGATCGTGGCCCGGCTGCCGTCGCCCATCGACTTGTTGCCGGCGTCCACGATGACCCGGTCGGGCGGCCGGCTGATGACCGTCGCCTGGACCGTCAGCGAATGCTCGAAGCCTTCCACCATCGCCCCGTGGAAGTTGTCCATGACGGCGTAGGTCCCGGCCTGGATCTCGGTGATGCCGGGGAACGCCGCGGTCCATTCCCACGTGGCGGTTCCGCCGGCGGAGCGGATGGGGCAGGGGAAGCCGGCCGCCTCCAGCCCGTCCGCGATGCCCACCAGCATGCCCATCGCCTTGCGCTGGCGCTCGTGCCGCAGCTCGCGCTCGAACGTCAGCGAGCAGTGGCCCTCGTAGCCGGTGACGCCGACCAGGCGGATGCCCTTCTGTTCGCTCACCGCGCGGGCCAGGTCCAGGGCAGCCTCGAGCGTGTCGATGCCGGCCCGGTCCATGCCCGTATCGACCTCGATGAAGACCTTCAGCTCGCTGCCGGCCGCCCGGGCGGCTGCCGCCAGCTCGGCCGCGTTCGCTGCGTCATCGATGGCGACCATGATGTCGTGCTCGCGGGCCAGCTCGGCGAGGGCCGCCATCTTCTGACGGCCGGCCACCGTGTTGACCACGAAGAGGTGCTCGATACCGGCATCGGCCAGGACGATGGCCTCCCAGACCGTGGCCGTGGAGAGGCCGATGGCGCCCGCCTGCACCTGCAGCTTGCCCAGGCCGGGGCTCTTGTGGACCTTGATGTGCGGACGGATCTCGGCCGGCAGCTCCTTGAGCCGCGCGGCCATCTTGTCGATGTTCCGCTTGGCGGCGGGCAGGTCCAGGACGAGGGCGGGCGTGACGAGCTCGCGCCGATGGTGGCCGATGGCGCCGCCGTACTCCCGCCGGACACGCGCCGTCGTCTCCTCGATCATGGCGCTGCCCACGGGACGTGAGACCGTGGTCATGACTCGGACCCTCCTTGCTGGCGTCGGCACCGCAGGATGCGATGGAGGGCGCGTAACACCGGGATGACAGGATCAGCTGGGGGGGTACACCCGGCTGGGCGTCAGGTCGATGGCGTGGCCACTGCCCGACTCGAGGATGAACTTGAGCATCGGCTCCGTGTCCAGGTAGTAGAACTCGATCGTCTCGCCGATGCGGCCGCCCATCAGGACCTTGGCGCCGCGGGCCTCCCAGTCGCGCTTGAACGCGTCGGAGTCGCCCTGCGAATGCATCATGCAGGCGATGTGCTGGACGCCCTCACCGTGCTCCTCCAGCCACTCCTTGTAGATGCTGGGGCCATCGAGCGGCTGGACGAGCTCGAAGACCAGCCCGGGCTGGACCTCGCACTCGGCCCCCAGCATGGAGAAGGCCACCGGCTTCCCGCGCAGGTGGGTGTCGTGCAGCTTCGGCGGCACGTGCTCGTACACGTTCCACGGCCCCCAGCCGAGGGTCTCGTGGAGCTGTTTCATGGAGGCGTCGAGATCGCGCACGACCATCGCCACCTGTGAGATCCGGGCGGGCTGGGCTGCTGCTGCCATGGCAGACTCCTTCCTTGGCAACTGTTCGCGTATTCGTAACGATAGTCCTGTGGCGCGAGTTTGGTGCAACGGATGAGCCGGCCCGCGCGGACTCGTTACCATCGTGTCAGGCCATGCTGAAGAAGCTCATCAACGACCCGTTCGACGCCGTGGACGAGATGCTCGAGGGCTACGTCGCGGCACATGCCGACCTGGTGCGCCTGGCCGCGCCGAGGGTGGTGGCGCGGCGGTCGCCGGCCGCGGGGAAGGTCGGCCTGGTGATCGGGGGTGGCTCCGGCCACGAGCCCGCCTTCGCCGGCTACGTGGGCGTCGGCCTGGCCGACGCCGCGGCCCTTGGCAACGTCTTCGCGGCGCCGTCGCCGGACGTCTGCCTGGCGGCCATCCGGGCCGCTTCGTCCGGGCGCGGCGTGCTGCTGGGGTATGGCAACTACGCGGGCGACGTGCTCAACTTCGACCTCGCCGCCGAGGCCGCCGCGGCGGAGGGCATCGCCACGGCCACCATCCGCGTCACCGACGACGTCGCGTCGGCGGCGCCGGACGTCCGCGACCGGCGCCGTGGCATCGCCGGCGACGTGTTCGTGTTCAAGGTGGCCGGGGCGGCCGCCGAGCGGGGCGACAGCCTGGACGAGGTCGCGCGCCTGGCGAGTGAGGCCAACGCCGCGTGCCGCAGCATGGGCGTGGCCCTATCGGCATGCGAGGTGCCCGGGGCCGGCCGGCCCACCTTCGAGATCGGCCCGACGGAGATGGAGATCGGCATGGGGGTGCACGGCGAGCCCGGCATCCGCCGCGGCCCGCTCGAACCGGCCGACGCGGTCGCGCACGGTATGGTGCAGGCGATCCTGGCCGACCGGCGAACAGCCGGCACGGAGGGCGGCTCTGACGTCGCGCTGCTGGTGAACGGCCTGGGCGCCACGCCGCACATGGACCTCTACATCCTCTACCGGGCCGCGCGGCGCGCCCTGGAGGACGCCGGCTGCGCCGTCGTTCGCAGCTTCGTCGGCGAGTACATCACGTCCCTGGAGATGGCCGGCGCCTCGGTGACCGTGCTGGACCTGGACGACGAGCGACGCGCGCTGCTCGACGCGCCGGCTCGCACGGCGCGCCTGGGCGGATGAGCGGGGGCCTGCGGGCTGCCATCCTGTCCGCCGCCGACGCGGTGGAGGCGGCGCGGGAATCGCTGTGCGCCCTGGACGCCGAGACCGGCGATGGCGATCACGGCGTGACCATGACGATCGGGGCGCGAGCCGTGCGGCGGGGCGTGGCGGCTGCGCCCGACGACGATCCGGCCGGGCTCGTGCGGGCGGCTGCCAGTGGCATGGCCGGTGCCGGCGGGGCCATCGGACCGCTGTACAGCCGGGCCCTGACCGCGGTGGCGGCGGTCGTGGCCGACACGGCGGCGGGCGCGGGGGCGCCGCTGACCGTGGCGCGCCTCCGACGATGTGCCGAGGCGGCCCTGCAAGCCGTGGAGGAGCTGGGTCACGCCCGACCGGGCGACAAGACGATCATCGACGTGCTCGCCCCGGTCGCTGCTGCGCTGGCCGCCGCGGATGAGGCCGGCCGGCCGCTCGAGGCGGCCATCGGTGAGGCGCGCCGGGCCGCGGACGCGGGGGCCGCCGCGACCACGGCGATGGTCGCCACGGTGGGCCGGTCCGCGCGCTTCGGCGAACGGAGCCGAGGCACGCCCGATCCGGGGGCCACGTCGTGCGCCCTCATCGTCGACGCCCTGGCGGATGCGGCGCTGGCGTCCCTTGACCCCTCGCCGGGCGGCCGGTGATGGCCGGCCGGACGTACATCGGCACGAGCTGGAAGATGAACCTCACGGCCGGTGAGGCCGAGGGCTGGTGCCGCGCAGTCGTGCCGCTCGTGGCGGACGTGCCGGAGCGAACGCTCTTCGTCCTGCCGCCCTTCACCGCCATCTGGGTGGCACGCGAGCGCCTGACCGGTACGGGGATCGGGTGGGGTGCGCAGGACGTGTCGCCCGACGAGGACGGGGCGCACACCGGTGACGTTTCGGCCCGCATGCTCGCCGACCTCGGCTGTGGCTACGTGGAGGTCGGGCACTCCGAGCGGCGGCGCGACCACGGGGAGACGCCGGCGCTCGTGGCGCGCAAGGTCGCGGCCGTGGTCCGCTGGGGCATGCGGCCGGTCCTGTGCATCGGCGAGCGGGAGCGAGCGCAGCTCGAGCTGGTACGGGCCTCGCTGCTGGCCGACCTGGCCGCCTGCCTGGAGCATCTCTCACCGTCCGACGCCCCTCGGCTCATCGTGGCCTACGAACCGGTGTGGGCCATCGGCGAAGGGGCCCTGGCGGCCCCGGCCGACCACGTGCAGGCCGTCCACGCCTCCCTCCGCCGATGGCTGCAGGACTGGTCACCGGGCGTCGAGGTGCCTCTTATCTACGGCGGCAGTGTGGCCGGCGATGCGGCGGCCGGCCTGCTCGCCCTGCCCCACGTGGACGGCCTCTTCATCGGCCGGCACGCCCTGGACCCGCATGAGTTCGCCCGGCTGGCTCACGCCGGGCAGGGAGGCAGGCCATGAAGATCGCCCTCGGCGCGGACCACCTGGGCCTGCCGCTCAAGGAGGCGGTCAAGGCTCACCTGACCGACCTGGGCCACGAGGTCGTGGATTTCGGGGTGCACGACGAGCAGCCGGTGGACTACCCGGATGTGGCCGTGACCGTCGCCCGGGAGGTCGCGGCGGGGAGCTTCGGGCGCGCGATCCTGATCTGCGGCACCGGGATCGGCATGGCCATCACCGCCAACAAGGTGCCTGGCGTGCGCGCGGCGTCGGTGGCCGACCCGTACTCGGCCGAGCGAGCACGCAAGTCCAACGACGCGCAGGTGCTGTGCCTGGGAGCCCGCGTCGTGCCGCCGGAACTGGCCGCCATCATCGTCGACCACTGGCTGGCCAGCGAGTTCCAGGGTGGTGGCTCGGCGCGCAAGGTGGCCAAGATCGAGGCCCTGGATGCGGCCCATGGGGGGCCCGCCGTCACCCGGCGATGAGCACGACGCCGAGCAGGCCGATGCCGATGGCGACGGCCTGAGGGCGGGACAGCCGTTCCCGCAGGAGCAACAGCGCCAGGACCACCGTGGTCACCGGCGCCAGCGAGGACAGGACGACGGCAAGGGACGCCGGGCCGTGGCCCTCGGCGAAGAGGAACGCGCCGAAGCCGGCCGCGTCGGCCACGCCCGAGGCCACGACCATCGTCCACGCCACCCGCAGCCCGGGGATGCCCCGTGGCCGCCGCACGGCCGCGATCGCGGTCGCGGTCATGGTGGTCATGACGTGCGTGACGAGCACCGGCCACCAGATGAAGGGCCCTCGAAGCTGCCGGCCGCCTCCGCCGGCGGCTGCAAGACCGTGCCTTCACGGAATTGACGCTTCAAGCATAATCTTTCTGGTACGGGGTTCGCCGAGGTCCGCGCGTGCGACGAGGGCGGGCGGTGGATCGCGTCGCTGCTTAGCGGAGTCACCTGCCCATGGCCAGGATGGAGACACGGAGCCACACGTCGACGGGCGGCCTGCGCGCGACGCGAGTCCGCCGGCCCGTGGTCTCGCATCCACGGGAAGGCTCGCCCTATGAGCGGCTGCGGCGGTCCGTGCAGCGGGTCAACATCGCGCTCGGCGCCACCGACCTGGTCCTGCTGGCCTTCGGGAACGCCAGCGCCGTGGACCGGGTGGCGGGCGTGATGGCCATCAAACCGAGCGGGGCGGACTACGCGACCCTGGAGCCCGACGACATCGTGGTCGTGGCGCTCGCGACCGGTGAGGTCGTCAGCGGCTCCCGGCGGCCGTCCTCCGACACACCGACGCACCTGGCGCTGTATCGGGCCTTCCCGGCCATCGCCGCCGTCGTCCACACGCACTCCGCGTGCGCGACCGCCTGGGCGCAGGCCGAGCGCGAGATCCCGTGCCTCGGCACGACCCATGCCGACCACTTCCGCGGCCCGGTGCCGGTCACGAGGCGCCTCAGCGAGCCGGAGGTCGCGACCGACTACGAGGCCCACACCGGGGCCGTGATCGTCGAGCGTTACCGCAAGGGGGGGCTGGATCCGGCCGACCTTCCGGCGGTCCTCGTGGCCCGCCACGGCCCGTTCACGTGGGGCGATTCAGTCCAGGCCGCGCTGGACAACGCCCTTGCCCTGGAGGCCGTGGCGCGCATGGCGTTGGATACGGAACGGCTCAGGCCGGCCGGCGAACCGATCGACGAGGGACTCCTGAAGCGACATTTCGAGCGCAAGCACGGCCCCGCCGCGTATTACGGGCAACCGCCCGTGCCAAGGGAGCGATGATGGCCACCAGTGACATGGCGATGAGTCAAGGCGTCCCGCAGCGGCCGCTGCGCATCCTCGTCCTGGGTGACAGCTACTGCCCCGCCGCAGCCCTGCGACCCGCCTTCACCGACCTGGCGAAGCAGCACACGGTCGACTTCGCCGACGTCACGGACGATCTCGCGTGGCAGCCCACGACACCCTCGGAGCTGCGGCTCCGCGAGTACCTGGGCACGCCCGGGCAGGTGATCACCAGCCTCGCGGGCCACGACGTGCTGGTCGTCCAGGGCGCCCCCGTGACCGACGAGGTGCTCGATGCGGCGCCCACGCTGCGGCTCGTCTGCTGCGCGCGCGGCGGACCCGTCAACATCGACGTGCAGGCCGCCACCGAGCGGGGGATCCCGATCGTGACCACGCCCGGCAAGAACGCCGACGCGGTCGCCGACCTGACCCTGGGCCTCATGATCGCGCTGGCCCGCCGGCTGCCCGACGCCACCCGCTTCATCGACAGCGGCGCCGAGTTCGGGCATGACAACTACGAGGGAGCGAAGTGGTTCGGGCATGACCTCGCCGGCCATACGCTGGGCTTGATCGGCTACGGGCAGGTCGGCCACCGCGTGGCCCAGCGTGCCGTCGCCTTCGGCCTGCGGCTGCTGGTGTACGACCCGTACGTGGCACCCGAGGCGATCCGCTCCACGCACGTCGAGCCATGCGACCTGGGGCAGCTGCTGGCCGACTCCGACTTCGTCTCCCTGCACGCGCGCCTCACCCCGGACAGCCGTGACCTGCTGGGCGCCGCGGAGTTCGCCGCGATGCGCCCCGGCGCATACCTCATCAACACCGCCCGGCGCGAGCTGGTCGACGAGGCGGCCCTGGAGGCGGCCATGGCCGCCGGCCGCCTGGGCGGCCTGGCCCTGGATGTGGCCACGCCCTCGCCCGCCGTCGGCCGGCATCCCCTCCTGGCCTACCCCAATGTGGTGATCCTGCCGCACCTGGGCGGGTCGAC
>DASPUH010000033.1:0-10452 GCA_035622975.1 Candidatus Sulfotelmatobacter sp. | reverse complement strand
GGTACTCCGACTCGCCCTTCAGGGCGAGGTACTTCGTGATGGCCGCCGTGAGGGTCGTCTTGCCGTGGTCGATGTGGCCGATCGTGCCGATGTTGACGTGCGGCTTGGTGCGCTCGAACTTCTTCTTGGCCATCTGGATCGCTCTAGCGACTCCTCGAGGACGCGGCTTCGCCGCCGCGCGGTTGGGGGGCTGGAGCCCACATTGGGACTTGAACCCAAGACCTCTTCCTTACCAAGGAAGTGCTCTGCCAGCTGAGCTATGTGGGCCGGTGTGGGTCACACCGCGGGATGTTTGGTGGGCAGGGAGGGAATCGAACCCCCACAGTCGAAGACGGCTGATCTACAGTCAGCGGAGCTCACCACCTGCTCAACCTACCCACTGTGTCGCTGCGTCCCTGGGGCCGCGCCCCGGTGGTGAAGAGCGTCAGACGCAACGGCCTCTTCGCTTGGAGCCGACGACGGGACTCGAACCCGGAACCGGCGGTTTACAAAACCGCTGCTCTACCAATTGAGCTACGTCGGCGCGACTGCGCAGTTTACAGCAGCCCGCCGAAGGTACGCAACGGGCGCCGGGCGGCGGCGCGCCCCGCCGGTCAGCGGGTGATGTCGATCACGCAGAAGCGATTGCCCTCCGGGTCGGCCAGGATGACGTAGTCGGCATCGGCCGGGCGCTTCGACCAGTGGACCTCGGTGGCCCCCAGCTCGACCAGGCGCCTGACTTCGCCGGCCTGATCCTCCGTGTACAGGTCCAGGTGGATGCGCGGCGGCACCTGGACCCAGGAGCGGTGGCGGTCCAGGGAGACGTTCGGTCCGCCGCCGTCGCGGGGCTTGAGGAGCACGAAGTCGTCATCGGTGCCGGGGCGCGCCTCGTAGCCCAGGGCCGCCGACCAGAAGGCCGTCTGGCGGTCGATGTCATCGACGCGGATGACGATCGACCCGACGCGGATCAGGCCGACTCCGACGGCTCGCCCGGCGCCGCGGCCGCCTTGCGGCCCCGCGGCTTGCGCGGGCGCGCCACCGTGTCGGCCTCGTCGGCCGGGGTCGCCGGTGGCTCAGCGCGCGGTCCCTCGGCCGACGCCGGGGGCGGTGCATCGGGCAGGCCCCGCTGGGTCGCCGCCTCGAGCAGGAGCACCGAGCCAGCCACGGCCGCGTTGAGCGAGGCGACCTTGCCGTGCATGGGGATGCGCACGACGAGGTCCAGGCGGCGCCGGACGGCGCCGGACAGGCCGCGCCCCTCACTGCCGATGACGAGCGCGAGCGGGCCACGGAGATCGGCCTCCCGGTAGGTCAGGGGCGCGCCGGCGTCGGCCCCGACGAGCCGCAGGCCCCGGGCGCGCAGGTCGGCCAGCGAGGCGCCCAGGTCATCGACCGGCACCAGCAGCAGGTGCTCGACCGCCCCCGCCGAGGCCTTGACCGCCGACGGCGTGAGCGGCGCGGCGTGATGGGTCGGGAAGTACACGCCGTGGACGCCGGCCGCGTCGGCGGTGCGCAGGAGGCTGCCCAGGTTGTGGGGATCCTCGAACGAGTCGACGACCAGTACGAAGGGCCGTTCGCCGCGCTCCGCCGCGCGCCCCAGGACCTCGTCCAGCGTCGCCCAGCGGCGCGGAGCCACGGCCACGGCGACCCCCTGGTGGCCGTCGAAACCGGCCAGGGCTGTCAGGGTGCCGCCCTCCACCTCGATGACGGGGATGCGCAGGGTCGTGGCGTGGAGCACCAGCGACTCGAGGGCCTCGCGTCGCTGCGGCACCACGTAGAGTCGGTGGACCTCGCGACGGGCTGCGAGCGCCTCCTCCACCGGCCGCCGGCCGGCGATGAGCTCCTCATCCGGTTCCAGGGCGACGGCCGACCCGACCGCCGGCCACGGCCGCTCGGCCCCGGGGCCCGGCGGCCGGCTGGGGCGCGGCGGGCGACCCGGCCGGTCGAACGCGTGGGGCCGCCCGAACGCACGCGGTCGATCCACACCCGCCCGGTAGCCGGAGTCGGGCGGACCGGTGGGATGCGGCCGATCCCGTTCGGAGGGGCGGCCGCCGCGCGCTCGTCCCTCTTGCGGCCACGGCGAGGGGCCCGGGCGATGATCCGGCGGCAGTCCGGGCCGGCGCGGCGACGGCGGCGGAGGCCCATCCGCTCGCGACCGTGGTGGCGGACCGCCCCGCCAGCCGGGAGGCGGCCCCTCCCGCCGACCGGCTGGCGGTCGGTCGCCGCGGGCCCACGGCGGCGGCGTCTCGCGACGCTGCCACGGACGCGGCTCGGGGCGGGGACCAGGCCCTGATCGCGGACCTGCGCCGGACGTTGGTCGGTCGCTGCGCTCACCGTCGGGACGCTCCCCGGGGCGCTGCTGCCACGACGGCCGATCAGATCGCCCGGACCCCGGGCGCGGGCGGCCGGGCCCTGGGCGGCCCGGACGGGGCCGCTGGTCATCGCGTCGCGGTCCCCTGGGACCGGGGCGTTCAGGCATCCACGGCCTCCTCTGCCCGCCGCCAGCGCTGGCCGTCGCGGGTGTCCTCGACGAGGATGCCGCGAACCGCGAGCTCGTCCCGCAACCGGTCGGAGGCGGCGAAGTCACGGCTCTCGCGCGCCTCGCGGCGCGCCTCCAGGAGGGCCGCCAGCTCCGGCGCGAGCCCCGGTCCCTCGCCACCCTCCTCGGCCACGGCGAGCACCCGGTCCAGGTCTCGCACGAACGCCGCCGCGCCGGCCGCATCGCCGGTCGAGAGGGTCCGCGTCGCCAGACGGCGGTTCAGTTCACGCACGAGGTCGAACACCGCGGCCAGGGCCGGCGCGATGTTGAGGTCGTCGTCCAGGCCGGCCGTGAAGGCCGCCCGCGTGCCCGTCAGGAGGTCGGCCAGGTCGTCCGCGGCAGGGCCGTCCTGGCGGTAGGCATCGAGGGCCGCCAGGAGGGTGGACAGCCGCTCCACGGCCGCCGCGGCCGCCTGCAGCGACGCGTCGGAGAACTCCAGGCCGGCCCGGTAGTGGGCCGCCAGCAGCGCGTAGCGCAGCGCTCGCGGGCTGTAGCCCCGTGCGTAGACGTCGGCCGGGCGTGCGAAGTTGCCGGTGCGCTTGGCCATCTTCTCGCCGCCCATGGCCAGGTGGGCGCAGTGCAGCCACGTGCGGACGAAGGTCTGGCCCGTGGCCGCCTCCGACTGGGCGATCTCGTCCTCGTGGTGAGGGAAGATGAGGTCGATGCCGCCGGTGTGGATGTCGAACGACGGGCCAAGCTCCGCCATGCTCATCGCCGAGCACTCGATGTGCCACCCCGGCCGGCCCGCACCGATCGCGGTGGACCAGGACGGCTCCCCCTCGCGGGGCCCCTTCCAGAGGGCGAAGTCGCGGACGTCGTCCTTGCCGTAGTCGTCGTCGACGACCCGCTCGCCGACGCGCTGCTGGGTGGGATCCAGACGGGCCAGGCGGCCGTAGGCGGGCCAGCTGGCGATACGGAAGAAGATGGAGCCGTCGTCGGTGCGATAGGCGTGGCCGCGCTCGAGCAGCGTGCCGATGAGGGCCGCCATGGCCTCGATGTGCTGGGTCGGCCGGGGCATCGCGTCGCGCGGTGTCACGCGCAGCCGCTCGAGGTCGGCCAGGAAGGCGGCCGCGTGCGGGGCGGTGAGCTCGTCGATGCTCACGCCGGCTGCCCGGGCCTGGGTGATGATGCGGTCGTCGACGTCGGTGATGTTCATGACCCAGCGCACGTCGTAGCCCGACCAGGCCAGGTAGCGCCGCAGCAGGTCGGCGAACAGGAAGCTGCGGAAGTTGCCCACATGCGCCGGGGCCCACACCGTGGGACCGCAGCTGTACATGCGGACGCGCCCCGGCTCCAGCGGTTCGAACGGCTCGAGTCGGCCGCCCAGCGTGTTGCGCAGATGGAGGCTCATGGGGAGCCCCGGCCCGCCGGCGCGACCGTCACCAGCGCCTGCGCGGCGATGCTGCGCCCGGCGCCGGTGGCTCCGTCCAGGTTGCCGGTCGAGGCCCGCACCGACACGGCCGCCGGATCCAGGCCCAGGAGCCCGGCGATGGCGTCGCGCATCGCGTCGAGCCGGGCCGCGCCCAGGTGCGGCCGGGCCCCTTCCAGCTGCAGGTCGACCGCCACTGGTCGCCAGCCGGCCGCGGTCACGTCGACGAGCACGGCCCGCAGGAGGTTCGACGAGGCGATGCCCCGCGTGGCCGGATCGCCAGCAGGGAAGCGCCGCCCGAGGTCGCCCAGAGCGGCCGCGCCCAACAGGCCGTCGGCGATGGCGTGGAGGGCGGCATCGCCGTCAGAATGGCCGTGGAGTCGCGGCGCCTCCTCGAACAGCACGCCGCCAAGGACGAGCCCATCGCCCGGCCCGAACGGGTGGCTGTCCCGGCCAAGGCTGGTCCGCGACGGCCCCAGGCGGGCCACGAGCAGGGCTTCCGCCAGGTGCAGGTCGCCCGGTGTCGTGACCTTGAGGTTGGCCGGGTCACCGTCGACGGCCTCGACGGCGACGCCATGCGCCTCGAGGATCGCCGCCTCGTCGGTGTACTCGGGCGAATCGGCGGTCGCCGCACCGGTGGCTGCCATCGCCGCGAGCAGCAGGTCCAGCCGGGCCCCCTGGGGCGTCTGGGTCGTGGCCAGTCCGGCCCGGCCGACGGTCCCGGCGACGCGGCCGTCCTGCAGGCGCTTGAGCGTCTCGGCCAGCGGCTGCACCGGCACGGCGGCGCCACGCTCCCGGGCCGTCGCCGCCACCCGGTCGGCCAGGGCCGGCGTCACCAGCGGCCGCGCCCCGTCGTGGACGAGGACGACTTCGGCGTCGGCCAGGGCCAGGCCGGCCGCCACCGACGCCTGGCGGCGCGACCCGCCGGCGACCACACGGGCGCCCGCCGCGCGCAGCCACGGGCGAGCCGCCATCTCGGCGACCCGCTCCGGCGCGACGACGACGATGAGGCGCCGCACCGAAGCCGCAGCGGCCAGCCCGTCGACGGCCCAGGCCAGGAGCGGCCGCCCGAGGAGCGGTGCAAGGAGCTTGTCCTGCCCCATCCGCCGACTGGCTCCGGCGGCCACGATCACGGCGTCGGCATAGCCGGCGGCGGCGCCCGGCGCCATCAGTCGAGCCGCGGGTGGGCGAAGACCATGCGGCCGGCCACCGTCTGCAGCACGCGCGTGACCGTGACGTCGAGGTCCCGGTCCAGGAACCGCGCCCCGCCCTCGACCACGATCATCGTGCCGTCGTCCAGGAAGCCGACGCCCTGGCCGGCCTCCTTGCCCTCCTGGATCACGCGGATGCGGAGCTCCTCGCCGGGCAGGAAGGCCGGCTTCACGGCGTTGGCCAGATGGTTCACGTTGAGCACGCGGATGCCCTGCAGGTCGGCGACCCGGTTGAGGTTGAAGTCGTTGGTCAGGATCGCCGCGTCGCGCAGCTTGGCCAGCGCCACCAGCTTGGCGTCGACCTCGTCGATCTCCGGGAAATCCTGATCGGTGATCTCCACCGGCAGCCGCTCGTCCTTCTGGAGCGTCCCCAGGATCTCCAGCCCGCGCCGCCCCCGGTTGCGCTTGTTGGCGTCGGGGTGGTCGGCGATGTGCTGCAGCTCCTGGAGCACGAAGCGCGGCACGATGAGCGTCCCGAACAGGAAACCGGACGCCACGATGTCGGCGATACGGCCATCGATGATCGCGCTCGTGTCGACGACGATGAACGGCGATCCGGCCGGCGAGCCGGGGCTGGCCGGCTGGCGCTGCGGCAGCACGCCGAGCGCCTCGATCGCCTCCAGGAGATCGTGCCGCTTGGCCACGGTCAGGCCCAGCATGCCCAGCCCCAGGACGAGCGAGACGCCCAGCGGCAGGAACTGCCCGTACGGCGGCCCCAGCCCGGCCAGCGGGGCGCCGAGCAGGAGGCCCATCAGGAGCCCGACGAGGAGCCCCGCGATGGCCGTCACGAACTCACCGGTCGAGAGCTCCTGCACGCGTCGCAGCAGCCACGTGGCGGGCACGATCGTCAGGTAGGGCGTGATGAGGAAGCCCACCACCGGCCACGCCAGGACCCAGGCGGCCAGGAAGAAGCCCGCGTTGGACGAGCTCGAGAAGGCCTCGAACGAGTTCGCGGTGGCGGCGGCGATGAGGAGGCCCAGCAGGGCGCCGAGCGCTCGAACGAAGACGGTCATATGAGAGCCCGGCGAGCCTAGCACAGGCGTCCGCCCGCGCGAGGTCAGCCCTTCGGCGCAGGCCGCCTCCGCCCCGGACCCAGGGCCACCGCGAGGGCCGCCTGGAGCGTGGCGACGGGCACCGGCTCCAGGCCCGCGATCGGCACCGCCTCCGCGCGACCGCCAGCGGCCGGGATGACGGCACGTTCGAAGCCCAGACGGGCCGCCTCCCGCAGACGGCGCTCGAGCCCGCCGATCGGCCGCAGTTCCCCGAGCAGGCCCACCTCTCCCACCAGGACCGTGCCCTGGGCGACGGGCGCATCACGGAAGGACGAGGCCAGGGCCACCGCGAGCGGCAGGTCCAGGGCCGGCTCGGCCACGCTCAGGCCCCCGGCGAGGCTGGCGTAGATGTCCTGCCCGCCCAGGTCCAGGCCGACACGCCGGGCCAGCACCGCGACGAGCAGCGCGAGGCGGCTGGCCTCGATGCCACTCACGGTGCGCCGCGGCGCGCCGAACCCGCCGGCCGGGGCGACCAGTGCCTGGACCTCCACCAGCAGGGGCCGGCTGCCCTCGAGGGTGGCGGCGACGGCGGTGCCGGCCGCGTCGGTGGCCGGGCCCAGGAACGCCCGCGCGGGATCGGGCACTTCCCGCAGGCCGCTGCCGGCCATCTCCAGCACGCCCACCTCCTCGGTCGAGCCGAAGCGGTTCTTGGTCGCCCGCAGCAGGCGCAGCGCGCCGAAGCGCTCGCCCTCGAGGGCCAGCACCGCGTCGACCAGGTGCTCGAGCGTCTTGGGCCCGGCGAGCGAGCCGTCCTTCGTCACGTGCCCGACCAGGACGACCGGCACGCCGGAGTCCTTGGCGAACCCCAGCAGGCGCGAGGCCGCCTCGCGTACCTGGCCGACCGAGCCGGCGGGCCCTTCGAGGGCATCCAGGGTGACCGTCTGGATGGAGTCCACGATGAGCAGGTCGGGCCGAGCGGCCAGGGCGTGCTCGATGATCCGCTCCACGTCCGTCTCGGCCACGACGTGTACGCGCTCGCCGACCGGATCGTCGGCCAGCCCCAGGCGCTGCGCGCGCAGGCGCAGCTGCCCGCCCGACTCCTCGCCGGAGGCATACAGGACGGCCGTCTCGGCGGGCGACGGGGCGCCCCGTGCGACGCCGGCGGCGGCCTCCAGCACGAGCGTGGACTTGCCGATGCCGGGCTCGCCGCCGAGCAGCACGAGCGACCCGGGCACGAGCCCGCCGCCCAGGACCCGGTCCAACTCCCCGATGCCGGTGGGCCGGCGCTGGAGCGGTGGCTCGCTCAGGTCCCGCAGGGCTACGGGTGCGCTGCCGCCCGTCGGCCGGGCCCGCGTCCCGCCCCGGGCGCCGGTGGACCGCTCGTGGACGAGGGTCTCGACCAGCGTATTCCACGCCCCGCACGTGCGGCACTGGCCCTCCCAGCGGAGGAACGACTCCCCGCAGGCCTGGCAGACGTAGCGGCTCTGGGCGCGGGTCGTCACGACTCGATCCGCACGGCGAGCTCGTCAAGGAGGGTCAGGGCGATGGCGAAGACGGCGTCGCTGCAGAACGCGGGCCGTTCGATGTCGCGGCCGGAGCGGGACGGCGCAGAAGCCATCGGTCGAGTCTAGCGAGCGCCCCGCACCGACCACATGGCTGGGCGGGACCGGCGCTAGTGGGCCGCGACGGGCGTCTTCTCCATGAGCGGCTCGATCGTCAGCCCGGCCTCCTCCGCCCGGTCGACGACGACCGTCTGGCCGGGCTCGAAGCGGCCGACCAGCAGCGCCTCCGCCAGGGGGTCCTCGATCATGTTCTGGATGACGCGCCGCAGCGGCCGCGCCCCGTAGTCGGCGTCGTAGCCCAGCCGGATGATGTGCTCCTTGGCCGCCTGGGTGACCTCCAGCAGCATCTCCTGGGCCCGCAGCTGCTCGCGCACGCGGGCCAGCATCAGGTCCACGATCTCGCCGATCTCCTCGACCGTCAGGGAGCGGAAGACGACCAGCGAGTCGACGCGGTTGAGGAACTCCGGCCGGAACTGGGTCTTGAGCTGGTCGAGGACCTTCTCCTTCATGCGGTCGTACTGGCCCTGCGCCCGCTGTTCCTCGGACTCGCCGATGGGCTTGAAGCCCAGGCTGGTGTCCTTCAGGAGCGACTTCGCGCCGACGTTGCTGGTCATGATGATGACCGTGTTCCGGAAGTCGACGCGACGCCCCTTGGCGTCGCTGAGGTGGCCGTCCTCCAGGATCTGGAGCAGGATGTTGAACACCTCGGGGTGGGCCTTCTCGATCTCGTCGAGCAGCACCACGGAGTAGCTCTTGCGGCGGACGGCCTCGGTCAGCTGACCGCCCTCCTCGAAGCCGACGTAGCCTGGCGGGGCTCCCACGAGCCGGCTCACGTTGTGGCGCTCCATGAACTCGCTCATGTCGATCTTGATGAGCGAGTCCTCCGACCCGAAGAGGAACTCCGCGAGGCTCTTGGCCAGCTCCGTCTTGCCCACGCCGGTGGGGCCCAGGAAGATGAATGAGCCGATCGGCCGCTTGGGGTCCTTGAGACCGGCGCGAGCGCGGCGGACCGCCTTGCTGATGGTGGAGATGGCCTCCTCCTGGCCGATCACCCGCGCGTGCAGGGCCTCTTCCATGTGCAGCAGCCGATCCGACTCCTCCTGCGCGATGCGCGTCACGGGGATGCCGGTCCACATGGCTACGACCTGGGCGATGTCCTCCTCGCCGACCTCCGGCGCCTCCTCGGTGAGGTGCGCCTGCCAGGCGGTGCGCAGCTCCTCCATGCTGGCGCGGGCGGTCTCCTCGACGTCGCGCATGGTGGCGGCGCCCTCGTAGTCCTGGCTGTTGATCGCCGCGTCCTTCTCCTTGGTGACGCGCTCCAGCTCCTTCTGGGCCGCCTTGAGCTCCGGCGGGGCCGAGGAGTGGCGCAGCCGGACGCGGCTGCTGGCCTCGTCGATGAGGTCGATGGCCTTGTCGGGCAGGTGGCGATCGGTGATGTAGCGGACGGACAGGTCGGCCGCCGCCTTCACCGCCTCGTCGGTGATCTTGACGTGGTGGTGAGCCTCATAGCGCTCACGGATGCCGAGCAGGATGTCGATGGTCTGCTCGAGCGTGGGCTCCTCCACCATGACCGGCTGGAAACGCCGCTCCAGCGCCGCATCGCGCTCGATGTACTTGCGGTACTCGTCTAGCGTGGTGGCGCCGATGCACTGCAGCTCGCCGCGCGCGAGGGGCGGCTTGAGGATGTTGGCCGCGTCGATGGCGCCCTCGGCCGCGCCGGCCCCCACCAGGGTATGCAGCTCGTCGATGAAGAGGACCGCGTCGTTGGTGTTGCGCAGCTCCTCGATGATCTTCTTGAGGCGCTCCTCGAACTCACCGCGGTACTTCGTGCCGGCCACCAGGGAACCGATGTCGAGCGTCAGGACCCGCTTGTTGATGAGGGTCTCGGGCACGTCCCCGGCCACGATGCGCTGGGCGAGGCCCTCGGCGATGGCCGTCTTGCCGACGCCCGGCTCGCCGATGAGAGCCGGGTTGTTCTTGGTGCGGCGGGAGAGGATCTGGATGACCCGCTCGATCTCCTTCTCCCGTCCGATGACCGGGTCGATCTTGCCCGCCCGCACCGCGTCGGTGAGGTTGATGCCGAGCTGGTCCACCGTGGGCGTCTTGCTGGCCCGCTTGGTCTCGGCGGCGGGGCTCGCGCTGCTCGACTGCGACAGGACCCGGATCACCTCGTGGCGCACCTTGTCCAGGTTGACGCCGAGGGACTCGAGCACGCCAGCGGCGATGCCTTCGCCCTCGCGCACGAGCCCCAGCAGCAGGTGTTCCGTGCCGATGTAGTTGTGGCCCAGGCGGCGGGCCTCGTCGATGGCCAGCTCGATGACACGTTTGGCCCGCGGGGTCAGGCCGACCTCGCCGACGACCGGGCGGTCGCCCCGGCCGATGATGAATTCGACCGCCGTGCGCACCTTGGGCAACTCGACGTTCATGTTCTCCAGGACACGCGCGGCGACGCCCTCGCCCTCGCGGACCAGGCCCAGGAGCAGGTGCTCCGTGCCGATGTAGCCGTGGTTGAACCGCTGCGCCTCGTCCTGCGCGAGCGTCAGGACCTTGCGCGCGCGGTCGGTGAACTTGTCGAAGCGGTCGCTGGTGGCCATCGGTGCTGTTGAACGCCTGTTCTACCCGTCGAGCAGGCGGAGCCTACCCTGGGCCTAATCGTAGCACGGGGCCTCCGGCACTCCGCCGGGTGCCGCCCGCCACTCAGGCGTCCGGCGACGGCTCCTCGACCGGTGATTCGTCGGCCGGTGCGGCCTCGGTTTCGGCGGGCAGGCCAGCGATGAGGTCGGCCGCGACCGCCTCCTCGGCT
>DASPUH010000032.1:0-17440 GCA_035622975.1 Candidatus Sulfotelmatobacter sp. | reverse complement strand
GTGAGCTCCTGATGCTCGGTCTCCACGCTGCCACCCGCCATGGGCGCGATCGGCGGTCGGTCGGTTGGTTCGTAGCACACGGCGGCGACTCCCTTCAGGCGGCTGCGGGGACGGGGGCGGTGAGGGCGACCTCGAGCGCCTGGCACAGGCGATCGACGACGGTCTCCAGCTCCTGGCGGGTGATGACGAATGGCGGGCCCAGCAGCACCGCGTCACCCTGCGTTCCATCCGCCATGCCGGTACCCGAGTAGAGCAGCAGGCCGCGTTCGCGCGCCGCGGCCAGGACGCGCTCGGCGAGCCGCTGCGAGCGCGGGAACGGCGCCCGGGTGACCCGATCGGCGACCAGCTCCAGGCCGGCGAACAGGCCGCGACCCCGGATCTCGCCGACGTGCGGATGACCATCCAGTCGCTCGTGCAGCAACCCCAGCAGATGGCTGCCCTTGGCCGCACTGGCCTCCACGAGCCGCTCCATCACCAGGATGCGCAGCACCTCGCGGGCCACGGCCGCGCCGACCGGGCTGTGGCTGAAGGTGAAGCCGTGGGTGAAGGCGCCGCCCCGATGGATCGTCTCGAAGACCTCACCGCTGGCGGCCGCGAACCCGAGCGGCGCATATCCGGACGTGGCGCCCTTGGCTGCCACCAGGATGTCCGGCTGGACTCCGAACCCCTCCATGGCGAACCAGCGGCCGGTGCGGCCGAAGCCGGTCATGACCTCGTCGGCCACCAGCAGCACCCCGTGGCGGCGGCAGACATCGGCGATGGCGGGCCAGTAGCCGGGCGGCGGCTCGACCACGCCGAGCGTGGCGCCCACGATGGGCTCCGCCACGAAGGCAGCCACGCTGCCCGGTTCGGCGCGTTCCAGGACGGCGTCGAGCTCGGCGGCGGCGGCCTCGGCGGTACCCAGGGCATGGGCGTCGTGGTCCGCGGCGCGGTAGGGATAGGCCGCGCTGACGTGCCGGAAGCGGCCCAGCCAGCCCTCGTACGGACGGCGCAGGGGCTTGCGGCCGGACAGGTCGAGCGCACCGAGGGTGTTGCCGTGGTAGCTGCCCCAGCGTGCGATCACGACCCAGCGGTTCGCTTCGCCCCGGGCGACGTGGTACGTGCGGGCCATCTTGAGCGCCGTCTCCATGGCCTCCGACCCGCCGCTCACGGGATAGATCGCCGGGTCGGGCATGGGCAGGTGCGGCCCGATCTCCGCCGCGTATGCCTCGAGCGGCTCGCTCGTGAAGGCGGTGCCGTGGGCATAGGCAAGGCGCCCGGCCTGCTCGGCCATCACGCGGGCGACCGACTCGCGGCCGTGGCCGATGCCGACCACGATGGCCCCGCCGGCCGCATCCAGGTAGGCGCGGCCGTCGCGGTCCCAGATCGTGCTGCCCTCCGCCCGCACGGCGACCGGCGGCTCGCGGTCGAGCACCCGCCGGAAGACACGACCGCTGGTCACGCCGCCGATCGTAGCGGAGTGATCAGGCCAGGTCACGGTCGACCGACAGGCGGCGCGGGTCGGTCCGCAGGTGGACGAGCGTCACGCCGGGGTCGGCCAGGGCCGCCCGGATGGCCGGCGCGACGTCGCCGTCGCGCTCCACCCGCCACGCGCGGGCCCCGCATGCCTCCGCCACCGCGGCGAAGTCCAGGGGCCCCAGGTCGGTGGCGACGACGCGGCCGGGGAAGGCGCGCTCCTGGTCCATGCGGATCGTCCCGTAGCGCAGGTTGTCATGGACGATGGCCGTCAGGCGCACGCCGGTGCGTACGGCCGTCTCCAGCTCGGCCATGAGCATGGCGAAGCCGCCGTCGCCGGCCAGGGCCACGACCGGCCGGCCGGGCTCGGCGATCCCGGCGCCGATGGCCGCCGGTAGCGCGTAGCCCATGGCCCCCGACGTCGGGCCAAGGAACCGCTGCCCGGTCCCGATGCGCAGGCCCCTCGCGTACCAGCCGGCGAAGTTGCCGGCGTCGGTCGTGACGACGGCGTCCGGTGGCAGGGCCGCGGCGAGGGCGTGGACGGCGGCCGCGGGGTCGACCGGAGCGTCCCCGGTACCGGGCGGCCGGGCGCGGAGCGTGGCGGCAGCCACGTACGCGGCGCGGTCCGCGGCGATCGCGGCACGGCGCGCCTCCAGCCGCGCCGGGTCGGGGAGGGGCGGGTCGGCCACCGCCAGGACCGCCTCCAGGAAGTCCCGCGCGTCGGCCGTGACCAGCATGTCGGGCGGACGGCGGTCGCCGGCGAAGCCGGGCGCCAGGTCAACCTGGATGAGACGCGCGTCCGGAGCGGGCAGGGTGTACCCGAAGGTCGTCATCTGGTTGAGTCGCGTGCCGATGGCCAGGATCAGGTCGGCGGCGGCGAAGCGCTCCCGCACCGTCGCCGGGGCGCCGAGCCCGGTCATGCCGATATAGAACGGATGTTCGTTCGGCATGACGTCCGGCCGGCGCCAGCTGGCGAAGACCGGGACCGCAAAGCGCTCCGCGAAGGCGGTCAGGGTCCGGGTCGCCCCCGCCCGCAGGATGCCGGCCCCGGCCAGGACCAGCGGGGCCGACGCGGCAGCCAGCTCGTGCAGCACCCTGGTCATCGCCGCCGCGCTCGGCGAGGGGACGGGTCGCGGCGGCCGTGCCGAGCGGAGAGCGGACGCCGGCACCGCTGCCTCCACGACGTCCTCGGGTACGACGAGCATGACCGGCCCGGGCCGGCCGCTGCGGCTGAGGGCCAGGAGGCGGGCCGTCTCGCCGGCCAGACGGCCGGGATCATCCACCTGGACCGCTGCCTTGCAGAGCCGCCCGAAGGTCGCCACCTGGTCGGCCTCCTGGAAGGCCTCCCGCCCGTGGAAGGCGCGTGGCACCTGGCCGATGACCGCCAGCAGCGGGGTCGAGTCGGCGGTCGCCGTGTGCAGGCCGATGGCCAGGTTCGCCGCGCCCACCGCCCGCGTGGCGAGGCACACGGCCGGCCGGCCGGTCAGCTGGCCGTAGCCCTCGGCCATGAAGGCGGCGCCGCCCTCATGCCGCGTGGCGACCGTCCGGATCGGTGCGTCGTGCAGCGCGTCCAGCACGCCCAGGAATGACTCGCCGGGCACGGTGAACGCGTGCCGGACGCCGCCGGCGACGAGGGCGTCGACCAGCGCCCGGCCGCCGCTCGCGGCCGGCGTCACGCCGAGCGGCGGAACGACGAGGCGATCAGGGCGGCCCCGATGATGACGAGGATCACCGGCCAGAAGCGGCCGATGTCCAGGTCCGGCACGAGCTCCTGGGCCAGGAACGCCAGGCCGAGGAGCACGAGGAAGAGGCCCCCGACGATCGCCCCGCGGCGTTCGTTGTCGTGGTGGTGGCGCGGCTGCCAGCCGGGCTGCCAGCCGGCCTGGCCGTAGGTCGGCGGGCCCTGGGGCGGCTGCGGGCCCACGGCCGGGGCGGCCGGGTCGGCCGGTGGAGGGCTGGTCGGGGTGGTCGGGCTGGTCATCCGCAGGTACCTCGTGTGACGGTGAGCGAGCCGAACGACGTGGACAGGTGCAGGTCGGCCCGCTGGCTTGCCGTGGCGTAGTCGCCGGTCTGCCACCCGTCGGCGACCTGGTCGAAGCCGTCGCCCACGCTCGTCGAGCCCAGGCCCGAATGGGCCGTGACGTGCACCGCGACGCCGGCGGGGGCGCACACGTCGAGGCTGCCGAAGCTCGACGAGAGCGTCCCCGTGTAGCTCCCGCCGGGCAGGGTGACCGTGCCGGAGCCGAAGCTGAAGCTCCCCTGGAGCGTGCCGTCCAGCGTCGCCCCGGTCAGGTCGATGACGCCGCTGCCAAGCGACACGTCGGCCTGCAGGCCGGTCAGGTGGGCTCCCGGGAGGGAGACCGAAAGGTCGCCCAGGCCGGACTTCAGGTGGAGATCGAGCTGCGGGTCGGTCGGCAGGGTCACCGTCAGGGTGTTGCGGCCGTGGAAGATGTCGCCGCCAGGTCGGATCGTGATGCTCTGGGGCTCCGCCTGGACCTTGAGGCCCGCGGCACCGTCACCAGAGGCCTGCCAGGCGCCGCCCGGCTGGGCGTTGACATGCAGGTCGCCGCAGCCGCCCTCGATGGTGACGCTCGTGCCGCTCGCCAGGGTGCCGCCGGGGGTCCCGTTGCCGACAGCGCCCGGGGAGCATGATCCGGAAGCCAGGACGCCGCCACCGGCGCCGGCGAGGACGCCACCCGCGGCGAGCCCGAGCGAGATCGAGACGACCAGCGTGCTGACGAGGGCGCCCCTGGCCCGGCCGAGCAGCAGGCCCACGCCCAGGCCGATCAGGACGAGGGGCCACAACTGCCAGGCCTGCCGGACGGTGCTGCCGTCCAGGACGGTGGTCGCCACGCCCAGCGGCACCAGGCCCAGGAGCGTCAGGAAGAGGCCCCAGCCGAGGCGGCCTCGATCCACCTGCATGCCGCCAGCATAGCCCGTGATAGGCTGCCTGAGATGCGGCTGAGCGAGTGGCAGAAGACGACCCAGGGCGCCAAGGTCATGACGGCCAAGGTGGCGGCCGCCTATGAACCGGCCCTGCGGGGATTGGGAGCGACCCGGGATCCCATGGCCTACGTCGTGTGGGGCGAGGACCCCGGCGCGCGCTACACGATCATGGCCGCGACCGACGCCGGCCTGGGCGTCTGCAACGTGCGCGTCAACGTGCCGCAGGAAGGGCCGCGTGCCACGGCCAAGCTCATCCGATGGCACCGCGTGACGATCGGTGATCTCAACGTCGACGCGCACCACGGCCACCGCTACGTCACGGTGCAGGTGGAGGGCACCGTCCTGCAGGGTGTGGACGATGCCGCGGACGCCATCACGACCTGGATCGCCCACCTCTTCGCCCGCATCGACGGCCGTGTGCCCTCGGACCATGTGAGCGGCCTGCTGGGCGCCGGCACGACCGGCGGCGGCGACTCCGCCGCGTGAGCGAGGTGCTGGGTACCATGCACCGATGAGCGAGACCGGCCTGTCGCCCGACCCGCAGGAGTATCGCCGCCGGCTGGACGGCCAGCCCGACGCGCAGGTCGACGCGTGGGCCATCGAGCTGATGCGCGACGTGTCGATCAGTCGGGGGGTCCGCCGCGTCCTCGCCGACTTCCGCAAGGCGACCGGGCTGAGCGATCGCGAGCTGGAGCGCGTCTACGCCGCGGGCGGCGGTCCTCCGGCGACGGTCGGCCGCACGGTGGAGGGCGAGTTGATGGTCCCGGCCATCGCCCTGCACTGCCTCGTGCCGGGCCTGCACGCGCAGGTCAAGGATGCGCGCGGGCGGCTCATCGGGTACCTGGTCGAAAACTTCGACGAGATCGTCTACACCTGATCGGGGCGGACCGCGCCCGGCGGACCCGCCGACTGCCCGGCGGCCCGTCCGCGCGCTGCGTCTCATCCATCCCTTCCCCAGCCTGCTCGACGCGCTGGCGACGGCGGCGTTCGTGGCCCTGGCCGGCGGCGCGCCGCTGACCGCGGCGAGCCTGGCGGCGGCGATGTTCTGCCTGCAGGCATCGATCGGGTCGGCCAACGACGTGGCCGACGCCACTGCGGATCGCCTGGCCAAGCCCACCAAGCCGATCCCGGCGGGCCTGGTCGCCCGGCGGATGGCCGTCGGTGTGGCCTGCCTCGCCGGCCTCGCCGGCCTGGTCCTGGCCGCGCTGCACGGCCCCGCCGTGCTGCTCGTGGCGCTCATGGGCTACGGCATCGGCCTGGCCTACGACCTGCGCCTGAAACGCACCCCCTGGTCGTGGCTGGCCTATGCGCTGGCCCTGCCGCTCGTGCCCGCGTTCGCCTGGCTGGGCGCCGGGGCCGGGTTGCCGCCGCGCTTCCCGATCCTGGCGGCTCTCGCCCTGCTGGCGGGGACCGGCCTCGCGGTGGCCAACGGACTGGTCGACCTGGAGGGCGACCTGGCGACCGGCACCGCCGGCGTGGCAGCGGCCCTTGGCCGGCGCCGCGCCCTGGGCGTCCTCGTCGCTTCTGACGCGGCCGTCGTCGTCGTGGCGGCGGCCACCGCCTGGTCACCGGGCGCCTCGTCGTCACCGGCTTGGCTGGTCGTCGCGATCGGGGCCCTGGTCTGCGTGGCCGGCGCCCGGCTATCTGCCAGCGGTCCCGAGTGGCAGCGGCGACTGGGGTGGGAGCTGCAGGCCGTCGCGATCGCGCTCGTGGCGGTCGGCTGGTTCGCGCTGCAGCCTGCAGCCTGACGGACGAGGATTCCCCGGGCGGGGCGGGTAGCCCGGAGGTCGGGTCCGTCCGGTCGGGTCAGCTCTTGGGCTCGCCGGCGCGCACGACGGCGATCGCGTTCTCCAGCCGCAACTTCACGATCGTGAGGTACTTGGCCAGGTTGGCCCGGTCCACCCCGCCGATCTCGCCGAGGGCCTTGGGATCGTCCAGGACCTGGACCAGTTCCTCGAGCGCTTCGGCGAAATGGCCCTTGGCATCGACCAGCGTGTCGTCGGTCAGCCTCTTGGCGGGTCGCACGCCGGTCCAGGCCGCCGTGGCCTCGTCGACAGGTGTCGTATCGTCGCTGGCGACCGTCGCCGCGGCTGGCTTCGCGCGGGTCGAGCGGCGGCCCTCCACGCGGTCGCGCAGCTTGACCAGGCTCAGTTCGCCCCGCGCGACCTGCTCGGCCAGGCGGCGTCGCTTGCGCGGGTCCTCCACCTTGAGCAGCTCGTAGGCGTGCGAGAGGGTGTCTTTGCGCAAAGACACGAGCTGCTGGACTTCCGGCGGGGCATCGGCCAGCCGGAGGCGGTTCTCGATGTAGCCCTTGTCCTTGCCCAGCTTCTGGGCCAGCTTGCGGACGCTGTAGCCGTGGTCAGCAGTCATGCGCTCGAACATGAGCGCCTCGTCGAGCGGTGAGAGGTCCTCGCGCTGGAGGTTCTCGATGATGGCGATCTCGAGCGCCGTGTCGTCGTCGATCTCCTCGATCATCGCCGGCACGGTCTGCAGGCCGGCTCGCTTGGCGGCGCGCCAACGGCGCTCGCCGGCGACGAGCTGGTAGCGGCCGCCCTCCCGCGGGCGGACCAGGACCGGCTGGAGGACGCCGTGCTCGCGGATCGACGCGGCCAGATCGTCCATGGCCGCCTCGTCCCACGTCTGGCGGGGCTGGTCGGGGTTGGCCTCGATGCGATCGACCGGGACGAGACGACTGCTCGTGGCCTTGGTCTGGCCCTCCGGCGAGAGCAGGCTGATGATGGTTGACGAGAGCTCGCGTTCCTCCGAGAGGCGGCGGGCGGCCGTCCCGCGGAAGTCAGGCCTGGCCAAGGTCGATCACCTCCCGGGCAAGCTCGCGGAACGAGCGTGCCGCCTCCGATGAGCTGGCGTACGCGGTGACCGGCCGGCCGGTCAGGGGTGCCTCACCCAGCTTGACCGTCTGCCGGATGATGCTGCTGAAGACGTGGTGGTCGCCCAGCTCGCGCAGCTCGTCGAGCATCTCGCGACCCAGGATGGTCCGGCCGTCGTAGAACGTCGGCAGCAGGCCCATCACGCGCAGGTCACGGTTGAGGCCTTTGGCGCGGATCTGGTTGATGACCTTGAGCAGCGCCGTGAGGCCTTTCAGCGCGTAGTACTGCGTCTGCACCGGGATGATCACGCTGTCGGCGGCCACCAGGCCGTTGATCGTCAGCAGGCCCAGCGTGGGCGGACAGTCGACGAGGATGTAGTCGTACTGGTTCTGAGCCCAGCCTCCGAGCGCCTCGCGCAGCGCCTGTTCACGCCCGATGGCGGTGAACAGCTCCACCTCCGTGGACGCGAGTTCGAGCGTCGAAGGGGCGACATCGATACCCGGCGTCTGGGTCGGCAGCACGACCTCGTCCATCGTGGACCGCGAATCGGCGAGCACGTCGGCCATCGATCGCTCGACCGTGCCAAGGTTGATGCCGAGTCCGACGGTCAGGTTGGCCTGGGCATCCATGTCCACGCACAGCAGGCGGTAGCCCTGCTCGGCGAGCGCGCCGGCCAGGTTGATGGCCGTGGTGGTCTTGCCCACGCCGCCCTTCTGGTTCGCGATGGCGATCACATCGGCCACTGCTGCGTCACCTCATTCGGTTCAGGGGTGCGGAATCTACTCCACTCGGGGCCGTCGCGATACATCTGGTTTTCCACAATGGCGGCCAGTTGTGCACCGTGGTTGTGGATATCTCGCCTGGCCGCGCTAGGATGGCACGGCCAGTGCCGCGTGCGCGAATGGTGGAGGTGCCCGTGACGACCAAGCGCGACCGCCTTGCGGAGTTGCGCCGGATGCGTGAAGCGGCGCGCGCCGGCGGTGGGCCGGAGCGCGTGGCAGCGCAACACGGGCGCGGCAAGCTCACGGCGCGGGAGCGCCTGGAGTTGTTGCTGGACCCCGACTCGTTCGTCGAGCTCGACGCGTTCGTGACCGGGCGCACGCCCGAAGCCGAGGGGGCAGGGGAGCGCTATCTGACCGACGGCGTGGTGACCGGCCACGGGCTCATCGATGGTCGGCCCGTCTTCGTCTTCAGCCAGGACTTCACGATCTACGGCGGCTCGCTGTCCGAGGCCCATGCCGGCAAGATCTGCAAGGTGATGGATCTGGCGATGAAGGTCGGTGCGCCGGTCGTGGGCCTCAACGACTCCGGTGGGGCGCGCATCCAGGAGGGCGTCGTCTCGCTGGGCGCATACGCCGACATCTTCCTGCGCAACACGCTGGCGTCCGGCGTGATCCCGCAGCTGTCCGTGATCCTGGGACCGTGCGCCGGTGGTGCGGTCTACTCGCCGGCCATCACCGACCTGATCGTCATGGTGGAAGGCACGAGCTACATGTTCGTGACCGGGCCTGACGTGGTGCGTGCCGTGACGCACGAGGAGGTGGACTTCGAGCGGCTCGGTGGCGCGCAGACGCATGCCACGATCAGCGGTGTGGCGCATCTCGCGGAACCCGACGAAGCGACGGCCCTGGCCACGGCGCGCACCCTGCTCGGCTTCCTGCCGCAGAACAACCTGGGTGACCCGCCCCTGCGCCCGACGGACGATCCGGCGTCACGATCCGATGCGGCGCTGGACACGATCGTGCCGGACGATCCGAGCCAGCCCTACGACATGCACGAGGTCATCACGCGCCTCGTGGATGACGGCGAGTTCGTGGAGCTCCAGCCTGCCTTCGCGGGCAACATCCTCATCGGCTTCGCCCATGTCGGGGGCCGAAGTGTCGGCGTAGTCGCGCAGCAGCCGGCCGTGCTGGCTGGCGCCCTCGATATCGACGCGTCGGACAAGGCAGCCCGCTTCGTGCGCATGTGCGATGCCTTCAACGTGCCGCTGCTGACGCTGGAGGATGTCCCGGGCTTCATGCCGGGCGTGAGCCAGGAGCACGGCGGCATCATCCGCCATGGGGCCAAGCTGCTGTACGCCTACTGCGAGGCGACCGTGCCCAAGGTCACGGTCATCACCCGCAAGGCGTACGGCGGCGCCTATGACGTCATGAGCAGCAAGCACATCCGCGGCGACATCAACCTGGCCTGGCCGACGGCGCAGATCGCGGTCATGGGCGCCGAGGGTGCGGTCAACATCCTGCATCGCGCGGAGCTGGCGGCGAGCGATGATCCAGCCGCCCTGCGCGCCCAGCTCACCGCCGACTACGAGGCGCGCCACGCGGGGCCGTGGATCGCCGCCTCGCGTGGCTACGTGGACGACGTCATCGAGCCATCGACGACCAGGTCGCGTGTCGTCGCGGCGTTCGACCTGCTGGCCACGAAGCGCGACCGCAACCCGCCCCGCAAGCACGGCAACATCCCGCTCTGACGCGGGGCCGATCGCTTCGTCCCCGGGCGCATGGTGTCTTTGCGCAAAGACACCCCGGGGACCGGTCAGCCGGCGGCGCGTTCCAGCGCCAGGCGCTGCAGGCCGATGATGGTCAGCGCGTCGGTGATCTCGCCCTGCTCGACCATCTGCAGGGCCTCGCCCAGGGCGACCCAGCGCTGGTCCAGTTCCTCGGTCGGATCGGGTGCGGCGTCACCCGGCACGAGGCCGGTGGCGACATAGAGGACGCCGGCCTCGTCCATCACCGAGTTCGAGGTGTGCAGGGTGACCAGCTCGCGCCACGTCATGGCCCGGAAGCCGGTCTCCTCGGCGAGTTCGCGCTGCGCGCCCAGCAGCGGCGACTCCTCGCGTGGCGCCCCGCCCTCGGGGATCTCCCACGAGTAGCGATCCAGCGTGTAGCGGTACTGGCCCACCAGCAGGACCCGGCCGCCTTCGTCCACCGCGACGACGCCGACGGCGAGGTTGCGCGGGTGGACCACGCCGTAGATGCCCGGCTGGCCGTCGGGGCGGGTGACCTCGTCGTGCCACACGACGAGCCACTCGTTCTCATACGCCACCGTGCGCCGGCGGCGCACCCACGGTCCGTGGCGCGAGGGGAGGGTCGGGTCGTCCATCGGTCTGCCTATCGTAGGCTGGTTAGACTGCCCACGCGGCCGACCGGCCGCAGGACGGAGGGACGATGCCGCGCACCTCGGCCAAGGCGGGTCGCTTCACCGAATCGGTGATCCGCGACATGACGCGGCTCGCCCTGCGTCATGGGGCGGTCAACCTGGCCCAGGGTTTCCCCGATTTCCCCTGTCCCGCGGAGCTGAAGGCGGCCGCCATCGCCGCCATCGAGGGCGACGTCAACCAGTACGCCATCACCTGGGGTGCGCCCGCCCTCCGGGCCGCGATCGCCGCCAAGACCAGCCATTGGTACCCGGCCCGGCCGGTGGATCCCGACACGGAGGTCACCGTCACGTGCGGCGCCACGGAGGGCATGATCGCCTCCATGCTGGGGCTGCTCGACCCCGGGGATGAGGTCGTCGTGTTCGAGCCGTTCTACGAGAACTACGGCCCCGACGCGATCCTGGCTGGTGCGACGGCCCGCTTCGTGACCCTCCACGAGCCCGACTGGTCGATCGACGAGGCAGAGCTGCGGGCGGCCTTCGGGCCGCGCACCCGCGGCATCGTCGTCACCTCGCCCCACAACCCGACCGGCAAGGTCTTCAGCCGCGCCGAGCTGGAGCTGATCGCAGACCTGTGTCGCGAGCACGACGCGGTGGCCTTCACCGACGAGATCTACGAGCACCTCGTGTACGACGGGGAGCACCTCCCGCTGGCCACCCTGCCCGGCATGGCCGAGCGCACCGTGGCCGTCAACTCCCTGTCCAAGACGTACTCCGTCACCGGCTGGCGCGTCGGCTGGGTCATCGCCCCGCCGCCCCTCACCTCGGCCATCCGCAAGGTGCACGACTTCCTGACCGTGGGGGCCGCCGCCCCTCTGCAGGCCGCCGGCACGGTCGCCCTGGGCCTGCCCGATGCGTACTACGCGGCCCTGCTGGCCGAGTACCGCGCGCGACGGGAGCTGCTGGTGGATGCCCTGGAGGCCGCGGGCTTCGGCGTCTCCCGGCCGGCGGGTGCCTACTACGTGATGACCGACATCGGACGGCTGGCCCGGCCTGGCGAGGACGACACCGCCTTCTGCCTCCGCCTGGCGGCCGAACCGGGCGTGGCCGCGGTTCCCGGCTCCTCGTTCTACTCGGATCCGGCCCTGGGCCACACGCGCGTCCGCTTCGCCTTCCCCAAGCAGCGCGCCACGCTGGAGGCGGCGGCCGAGCGGCTCGCCCGGCTGGGGGCCCGCGCGGCGTGAGCCCGCACGGCAGGGCGCCGGCGACGCCGTCCGGGCCCTTCTCCCGGGTCCTCATCGCCAACCGGGGCGAGATCGCGGTCCGGCTCATGCGGGCCTGCCGGGAGCTTGGCCTGGAGACCGTGGCGGTCTACAGCGACGCCGATGCCGGTGCGCCCCACGTCCGGGCCGCCGACCAGGCCGTCCGGCTGGGTCCCGCTCCGGCGACCGAGAGCTACCTGCGCGCCGACCGCATCGTCGCCGCGGCCCTGGCGACCGGGGCCCAGGCGGTCCACCCTGGCTACGGCTTCCTCGCCGAGCAGGCCGCCTTCGCCGAGGCGTGCCACGCGGCCGGCCTGGTCTTCGTGGGCCCCAGCCCGGCCACCCTGGCTGGCCTCGGGGACAAGCTCGCGGCGCGCCGCGCGGCCCGGGACGCGGGGGTGCCGGTGGTGCCGGGCACGCTCGAGCCGGCCCGCTTCGACCGGCCGGCCGCTCGGGCCCACATGGCGGCCGTGGCGGACGACGTCGGTTGGCCGCTCCTCGTCAAGGCGGCCGCGGGCGGGGGCGGGCGGGGCATGCGGCGTGTCGAGCATCGGGGCGAGCTGCAGGCCGCCCTGGCCAGCGCGGCCCACGAGGCCGAGGCCGCCTTCGGGGACGGCTCGCTGTACCTGGAGCGCTTCATCCAGGAGGGCCGCCACATCGAGGTCCAGCTGCTGGGCGACGCCCACGGGACGGTGGTCGCGCTCGGCGAGCGCGACTGCTCCGCCCAGCGGCGCCACCAGAAGCTGCTGGAGGAAGCCCCCGCGCCCGGCCTGAGCCCGGCGGACCGGCGGTACCTGGGGGAGCTGGCCGTCCGTGTGGCACGGGCCGTCGGCCTGCAGGGGGCCGCGACCTGCGAATTCCTGCGCGGCCCTGATGGCGCGGTCTGGTTCCTGGAGGTCAACGTGCGCCTCCAGGTGGAGCACGGCGTGACCGAACTGGTGACCGGCCTGGACCTGGTCCATGAGCAGTTCCGCATCGCGGCCGGCGAGCCGCTCTCTCGCCGCGTTGTGGCCGCCGCGGCGCGCGTGGCCGCACCCGACCGGCACGCTTTCGAGATGCGGCTGTCGGCGGAGGATCCGGCCGCCGACTTCGCCCCCCAGCCCGGTCGCATCACCCACTGGCGGGAGCCCGCCGGCCCCGGGGTGCGGGTCGATGGCTGGGTGGGGGAGGGCACGGTGGTCTCCGAGGCCTACGACCCGCTCCTGGCGAAGATCATGGTGGTGGCGGAGGACCGGGCGGCGGCCCTCGCCCGGGCCGGCCGGGCCCTAGATGAGACGGAGGTCGGGGGGCTGCAGACGACGCTGCCGTTCCACCGCTGGCTCGTCCGCGAGCCGGCTTTCCGGGCCGGCGGCATCAGCACCGAGTTCGTGGCCCACGCCTGGGACGGTGCCGTCCAGCGCGAGGCGGCGACCCCGGCCGCCCTCCTGGCCGCCCTGGCCGCAGAGGTGCCGTCCGGCGGGCCTGCTGGGGCGCCGGAGGCCGCTGTGCCCTCGGTCCGGACGGTCACCGGGTGGGCCGCGGCCGGTCGTCGCGAGGCGCTCGAGGGCTGGCCGCGGTGAGGCCGGCAGACGGCCAGCCGCCTCGCCGGGCAACGGTCGCGGCCAGCGGCTCGGCCACCCTGGTGCGGACCCCGGGCGCGGCCGGCCTCGAGCTCGACGAGGCCCGATCGCGGGATGGGCTGCCGCCGCCGGTGGTCCTGCCGCTGCCCACTGCTCCCGCCGAGCGGGCCGCCGGGCAGGTCCGGAGGGAGGTCGTGGCGGGCGGCTGGCGCTTCGAGGTGACGGTGGAGGACGCCGCTCGTGCCGCCCTCCGCGAGCGAGCCGGCCGGGCGGCCGGCGACGCCGCGGGCCCAACCCGCCTGGTCGTGCGGGCCCAGATCCCCGGCCGCGTCGTGAGCGTGGGAGTGCGCGACGGGCAGTCGGTCGAGGCCGGCCAGCGGCTACTCTCCGTGGAAGCGATGAAGATGGAGAACGAGATCCGCGCGCAGCGCGCCGGCCGGATCGAGCGGGTGGCGGTCCGGCCCGGTCAGCGGGTCGAGCGCGGCGACGAGCTGGCGGTGCTGGCGTGACGGCCGACGACGCCGGCCGCGAGGCGTGGCGGAGGAGCCTCCGCGCCAGGGCCCTGGCAGAGCAGCCGGAGCGGCAGCCGGAGTTCCGGACCTCGAGCGACCTGGTCATCGCCGACCTCTACACGCCGGCCGACACGGCCGGTCTGGATGAGGCGCGCGACCTGGGCCGCCCGGGCGAGTTCCCCTTCACCCGTGGCGTCCAGCCGACGATGTACCGGGGCCGGCTGTGGACCATGCGGCAGTACGCCGGCTTCTCCACGGCCGCCGACACCAACCAGCGCTTCCGCTACCTCCTGGAGCAGGGCCAGACGGGCCTCTCGGTGGCCTTCGACCTGCCGACCCAGATGGGCTACGACTCGGACGCCCCGTCGGCCGCCGGCGAGGTGGGCCGGGTCGGCGTGCCCATCGCCTCGCTGGCCGACATGCAGACCCTCCTCGAGGGCCTGCCGCTGGGCGACATCTCGACGTCCATGACCATCAACAGCACCGCCGCCATCCTGCTGGCCTTCTACGTCGTGGCCGCCGAGGGCCGCGGCATCCCCCGGGCGGCCCTCTCGGGCACCGTGCAGAACGACATCCTCAAGGAGTACGTCGCGCGCGGGACCTACATCTATCCGCCCCGGGCGTCGATGCGCCTGGTCACCGACATCTTCGAGTTCTGCAGCCGCGAGATGCCGCGCTGGAACACCATCTCGATCTCCGGCTATCACATGCGGGAGGCCGGCGCCACGGCGGTCCAGGAGCTGGCATTCACCCTGGCCCACGCCATCGCGTATGTCGAGGCGGCGGTCGCCCGGGGCCTCGATGTGGACCGTTTCGCGGGACGCCTCAGCTTCTTCTTCGCCGCCTGGAGCGAGCTCTTCGAGGAGGTCGCCAAGTTCCGGGCCGCGCGCCGCATGTGGGCCCGCCTCATGCGCGACCGCTTCGGGGCCACCAGCGAGAAGTCGTGGATGTGCCGCTTCCACGTCCAGACGGCGGGCTCGAGTCTGACCGCCGTGTCGGTCGACAACAACGTCGTGCGGACCACGGTGCAGGCCCTGTCCGCGGTGCTCGGCGGAGCGCAGAGCCTGCACACCAACTCGCGCGACGAGGCGCTTGCCCTGCCGACCGAGGAGGCTGCCCGGCTGGCGCTGCGCACCCAGCAGATCCTGGCCTACGAGTCGGGCGTGACCGAGACGCCCGATCCATTGGCCGGCAGCTACTACGTGGAGACGCTGACCGACCAGCTGGAGGCGGCCGCCACGGCCCTCCTGGCGGAGATCGACGAGCTGGGCGGGCCGCTGGCGGCGGTCGAGACGGGGTTCCAGCAGCGCCAGATCCAGGAGTCGGCCTACCGCTACCAGCGCGAGGTGGAGTCGCGGGCGCGGATCGTGGTGGGGGTCAACCGCTTCGTCGACGAGGCGACCCACGCGCCACCGCTGCAGCGCATCGACCCGGCCGCCGAACGGGCCCAGGTGGAGCGCCTGCGGCAGGTGCGGGCGGCGCGGGATGGCGCGGCCTGGTCGGCCGCGCTGGAGGCCCTTGGCGCTGCCGCGCGGGGCACGGCCAACCTGCTGCCGCCGATCATCGACGCCGTCCGGGCGCAGGCCACGCTCGGGGAGATCAGCGATACCCTCCGCGGGGCCTGGGGTGAGCATCGCGAGCTGATCACCGTCTAGGACGGAGGGCCTCTCCTGCCGGGGGTCCGGGTGCCACCGGTACCTGTGGCGCATAGGCAACACGGGACCATCGCCATACGGTTCCAGGGCCGATGGCTCGAGCCCGCCGCGACCCCAGTCCGCCTCCTGTCGAGCGCCCCGCGGTGGTGCGTTCGCGACCACCCGCGCCTGCGACCACGCCGCCAACCCGGCGCTTTGCAGCGACCGATGCGGAGCTGCTGGAGGACCTCTTCGGTTACGCCCGCCGCCGGGTCTCGGACCGGGCCGCCGCGGAGGACCTGACGGTCGCCGCCCTCGTGGCCTCCGGCTGCGGCACGGGCCGGCCCGCCGATCGGGCGGGCGCGTTCCGGCTCTTGGCACGCGCCCTTGCGGAGCGGCCGGACGGCCTGGCCGACGATCCCGATGGGCCGGCCGTGGCCCTCTTCGCCCAGGCCCTGGGGCCCGACCTGCGGGACCGCTTCGAGCGGCTGGACCTGGAGCGCCGGCGCGTCTTGACGCTGCATTACCTGGACCGGCTCGCGCCGGGGGAGATGGCAGCCGTGCTCGGCACGCGCGCCGCAGCCGTCCAGTCACGCCTCGCGGCCTCCCTCCGCGCCCTGGAGCGACCCGCGCGCCACGCGGACGGCGGGTCATCGATACCGTCCGCCACCCGCGACGAGGCGGTCAGTGCCGCCTGAACCCAGCCGCGCCCCCGACCCGGGCGACCGGCCCGACCCCCGCGATCGGCCCGAGCCGAGCGGACCCGCCGAGCTCGAGGCGCGCCTCGCGGACGCCGCAACCCGGGCGCGAGCCACGCGCGCGGTGGGGGGTGCGCTGTCACCCCGGGCGGCGCGCGACCTGCGAGCGCGCGTGCTGGCCGCCATGTCGGCAGGCGGCCCGGACCCGGCCGGCAGCGTGCCGCCGCAGGCCCTGCCCGAGCCGGCGTCCAAGGATCCCACGGCTACCTCAGCGGTAGCCGCGCGCCGGGCCGAGATGCGGGTCGAACGCCGTCGCTGGGCCCGTGAGGCGGTCCCGGCGCAGGAGGCGGCCCCGGTACCAGTCCCCGTCAGCGTCACGCCGGCGCCGGCCCCGGTACCAGTCCCCGTAAGCGTCACGCCGGCGCCGGCCCGGCCGCACGCGGGGCGTCGCCGCGCCTGGCGGACGGTCGTCCGCCTCGTGGCCCTGCTGCTGGTCGTCGCCATGCTCATCGGCGCGAGCGCCTACGCCTCGGGCCGCCTGACCACGCCGGCAGCCCTGACGGCGACGGTCGTGCAGGCCTCGGGGGCGACCGTGACCCGCATGGGCGGGCCGATCCAGCTCACGCCCGGGATGGCTCTCCAGGCCGGCGACACCATCACCGTGTCGACGCAGGGTTCCGCCGTCCTGGGGCTCGGCCCCAGCCTCGTGCGTCTCGCCGGCGGGTCCGCCGTCCACCTGGACCGCGTCGACGCCGCGGGCATCACCGTGGCGCAGCTCAGCGGGCGCGTGTACTACCGTGACGTCCCCGCTGCGCACGCGCCGTTCCTGGTCACGACCGGGCCGGTGACCTGGGCGGCCGGCGGCACGGCCTTCGACACGGACCGCGAGCCGGTCGCCGCCGGACAGGGTTCGGGGCAGGAACGGGTCACGCTCCTGGCGATCCAGGACGCCGTGACTGCGTCCGGTCCGGGCTTCGACACGCCGGTGCCGCAGGGCGACCGGGCCGTCGTCTACATCGGCGCCGCCACGCCGACGGCCGCGCCCGTGCTCGACGGCGTGCCGGCCTCGGCGCTGGCCGACCCCTGGCTGCAGGCCAACGGCGCCGCCGATCTCGCCGCGGGCCTGCCGCTGGGCATCCTGGAGGGCCACCTGTCGGCCGCCCTCGCCTCGCCATCGGCGAGCCCCAGCCCGACCCCGTTCGTGGCGCCCTCGCCCGGGGCGACCGACACGCCCTTCCCGACCGACCTCGAGACCCCGACCCCGACCCCGACCCCGAGCCCGGCGCCGCAGGTCACGCCGCGCACCACGCCGGGCCCCACACCCTCACCGACACCGGGCATCGGGACCCTGGCGCTGGCCGCTGCGACCTGCCCGGGTGGCGTCGTCCTTGACTGGTCGACGTACTCTGGCAAAGGTTCATTCAAGCGATACGTGACTCTCCGAGCGCCG
>DASPUH010000031.1:0-12855 GCA_035622975.1 Candidatus Sulfotelmatobacter sp. | reverse complement strand
GGCCCGTCCATGGTCGTCCAGGTACAGCCGCAGCGGCACGACGGTGAGCCCCTTGGCCGAGGCCTTGCCCAGCAGCTCGTCGATCTGGCGGCGGTGGAGGAGCAGCTTGCGCACGCGCTTGGCTTCGTGATTCCAGCGGTTGCCGCCGGTCCAGGGCGCGATGTCGGCGCCGATGAGCCACGCTTCCCCGTGCTCGACGCGCGCGTATGCGTCGCGCAGGTTCACCTTGCGCGCGCGGATGCTCTTGATCTCCGTGCCGGTCAGGACGAGGCCGGCCTCGAAGCGCTCCTCGATGAGGTATTCGTGGTGGGCACGGCGGTTGAGCGCTACCGTGATCTCGCCCATGGGAAAGATCCTTGAGGTTCGGGGATGGAGGCACCACTAGACGCACGAATGCCGGCTCGAGGTCGAGCCGGCATCCGGTTGCTGGACCACCTGCGGGTCTTGGCTTAGGCAGCTGCCTCCCGCGAGGTGGTGCAGCTAGGCGTAGCGTCGATCACTGCACATCACCTCCTTTCGTTAGGCGGCACGATAGCCGAAGCCCCACCCCGGCGCAAGGACCGGCCTGGCGGCCCGGCTCCCGGCTACCGGCTCCCTAGCCCAGCAGCTCGAGCGGGACCAGGCTGGAGGCGCCGGCCGGGGAGCCCATCAGGGCCTGGATGGCCGCGTCGAGGACCGGATCATCGCCCGACGGCGGGTTCGCCGGCGGCGTGACGACGATGTCGGGCGTCAGGCCCTTGCCCTGGATCCACGTCTTGCTGACCGGCGTCAGCCACTTGGCGATGGTCAGACGGAAGCCGCCCATGTCGTCGCTGAGCGTCTGGAACTGCTGGATCACGCCCTTGCCGAAGGTGACCTGGCCGACCAGCCGGCCGCGCTTGGAGTCCTGCAGGGCTCCGGCGACGATCTCGCTGGCGCTGGCCGAGCCCTTGTCCACGAGGACGACGAGCGAGATGCGCGGATCGACCGCCACGCCGCCCGGCTGGGCGTCCTGTGCCACCTCACGCCCGTCGGCGTACTCCTGCCAGTAGATGGGGCCCGAGCCGATGAACTGGCTGGCGATCTTCTGGGCGGCGTCCACGAAGCCACCGGGGTCGCCCCGCAGGTCGAAGGCGATGTGCGTCACGCCCTGGGCCAGCAGCGCGGCGAGCTGGGTCTTGAAGTCGGCCGGGGCCGTATCGCTGAACTGGGCCAGATGGATGTAGCCGACCTGGCCCGAGTCGACCAGCCGGCTGTCCACCTGCGGCTCGGTGACCACCGCCCGGGTGATGGAGAGGTCGAACGGGCTGCCGCCGTTGCGCGCCAGCCGCAGGACCACGGCCGTGTTCGCCGGTCCGCGCACTTCGCCGGTGACGGCGTCGACCGTCTGGCCGTCGACCGCCTTGCCGGCGACGGCGACGATGACGTCATTGGCCAGCAGGCCGGCCTCCGCGGCTGGCGCGCCCGGGATCGTGCGCACCACCACCAGGGCGCAGGCCGGGCCCAGGGGCGTGCAGCCCTCGCTCCCGTCGGGCGCCCGGCTGGTCATGACGGCTCCGATGCCCTCGAACTGGCCGGCCAGGCCCGACAGCGTGGACGTCAGCGCGGCTGGTGCGAGGTACTGGCTGTAGGGGTCCTTGAGGGAGGAGAACATGCCGTCCAGGGCGCCCTCGACGAGCGTCCGCTGGTCCACCGGACCTTCGGCGAAGTCGGTCGTGATGGCGTGGTAGGCGTCCCAGAAGGCCTGGAACGCGGCCTCGTCGGACGCCTGGGTACCGGGCGTCTCGGCCTGCAGGTGGCCCAGCGAGTACCCGGAGACGAACAGGGCGGAACCGGCCAGGACCGCAGCCACGGCGAGGGCCAGGCGCGAGCCGGGGACGTGGACGGGCCGGCGGCCTGCCGGCTCGGGATCGGGCGATGCGAGCGGCAGGGACATGCGACGCCTCGGTACGAACTGCGCGGACTCCGGACCTGTGGGGCGCCAGTCTACCCAAGGCCCCGGGGCCTGCACGGCGACCGGTCGTCCCGGCCGCGGCTAGCGGATGAGGTAGCTCCGGACGGAGATCCAGGCTCCCAGGCCGCCCATCAAAGCGCCCGCCCCGACCACGAGGCCGACCAGCTCGAGGCCCAGCTGCTGGTCGAAGCCCACCGGTACCTGGGAGACGATGGCCGTCGTGAACTGGCTGATCGGACCGGCGGCCAGGCCCAGCAGCACCAGCGTGACGGCCGCCCCGATGAGGCCGACGAACAGGCCCTCGAAGATGAAGGGCCAGCGGATGAAGGCGTCCGACGCGCCGACCAGCCGCATGATCTCGATCTCGTCCGCCCGGGCCATGACCGCCATGCGGATGGTGTTGACGACGATGAACAGGACGGTCAGGCCGACCATGACGAGCATGATCAGGCCGATCGTGCGGAGGACGTTGGTGATGGTGATGAGGGCGTCCACGACCTGCTGCGTCTCGTCCACCCGCTGGACCACGCCCGTGGCGGCCTTGAGGACGTCGACGACCGTGCCGTAGACGCCCGGTTCCCGCAGCTTGACGTTGATGCTGGCGGGGATCGGGTTGGTGCCGGTGACGGCGGTGAGGTCCTGCTGGCCGCGTGAGCGCAGCGTGGCCTGCCAGTCGGCCAGCGCCTGCTCCTTGGTCGTGTAGGTCACGGCCGAGACCTCTGGCAGCGCCTGCACCTGCCCGATGAGGGCCTGTACGCGGTCGGGCGGCACCCCGTCGTAGAGGTACGCCTGCACGTCGACCTTCTGCTCCACGAACGAGAGGCCCGCCTGCAGGCCCGACAGCACGATCAGCAGGCCGGCCAGGAGCAGCAGCATGAGGACCATCGTCACGGTCGCCGCGAGGCTCATGACGCGGTTGCGCCACAGGCCCTGGAGGGCCCGGCGCACGGAGAACGCGGTGAAGGTCAGCACGGCGGGATCCCGTCGCCCACGTTCGGCTCAGTACTGCCGGTGATAGCCGCCCACCTCGTCGCGCACCACGCGGCCCTCCTCCAGGGCCACCACGCGGCGCCGCAGGGCGGTGACCACCTCGGCGTTGTGGGTCGCCATGAGGACGGTCGTGCCGAGCTCGTTGATGCGCAGCAGGAGCTGCAGGATCTCCCAGCTGATGAGCGGGTCCAGGTTGCCCGTGGGCTCGTCGGCGATGATGATCTCGGGGTCGTGGACCATGGCCCTGGCGATGGCCGTGCGCTGCTGCTCCCCGCCCGACAGCTGCGCCGGACGCTGCGCGGCCTGGCCGGTCAGCCCCACGAGGGCGAGGACCCGCTCGACCACCGGCGCCGCCTGCTGGCGCGGTGTGCCCGTCACTTCGAGGGCGAAGGCCACGTTCTCGCGCACGGTCTTGCTGGGCAGCAGCTTGAAGTCCTGGAACACGATCCCGATGCGGCGGCGCATCAGCGGCACCTGGCGCCGCGGCAGGTGGGCCAGGTCCTGGCCGGCCAGCAGCACCGCGCCGGTCGTCGCCACCTCATCCCGGATGAGCAGCTTGATCAGCGTCGTCTTGCCCGCACCCGAAGGGCCGACGAGGAAGACGAAGTCGCCGCGCGGCACGACCAGGTCCACGTCCACCAGGGCGCGCTTCCCGTTGGGGTAGACCATGCTCACGTCGTGCAGCACGAGCGAGGCACGGAGGGCGTCCGGTTCCGGTGGTCGCGGCGTGACGGCCGGCGGCTCGAGCGTTGCGGTCACGGCGGCGCGAGGGTAGCACAGGCGCCGGCCGGGCCGACCAGACGCCCCGACCTACGCGACCGTGTCGCCCGAGGCGGTCACCTGGACCAGCGCCTCCTCGAAGCGCGGCGTGGCAGCCTGGCTCAGGAGGCGCTCGAAGTGCCGCGCGGCGTAGGCATGGAAGTCCACGTCCAGCGTGCTGATGGCTTGCTGAAGGACGCCCCAGGTGCCCTCGCGGAAGTCCGACACGACCCGCATGAGCGTCAGGCGGCCCAGGCGCTCCGGCCGCACGGACCCCTCGTACGCCGCCAGCAGCACCTCGTCCTCGTCCGTGTCCAGGCCGTGGTTGACGCTGAAATTGCCGAGGTCGAAGAAGGGATCGCCCATGCCCGCGTACTCCCAGTCCACGATGCGGATCCGGATCCCGTCGTCGATGAAGTTGGCGTTGAGCAGGTCGTTGTGGCATGGCTGCATGGGCAGCGGCGCGGCGACGCAGGCGCGTTCCACGCGTCGCACGACCGCCTCAGCCCGCTCGTAGGCATCCGGGATCGCCACGCCGCGTGAGGCGGCCAGCGCACGATACGCCTCGCCGATGCGGTACGGCACGAAGATGCCCGGGATGGCCGGCCCGTCGTGGACGCGCCGGATGGAGTCGGCGACGCGCCGGATGGTGGCCGCCTCGTGCACCGCGTCGTCGGTGATGGGCCCGCCGACGATGAAACGGGTCACGAGGTAGCCCTCCGGCCGGATGTAGGCCGCCACCTCGGGGCCCACGCCGACGCCGGCGGCCATCACGGTCGCCGCGTGCTCCACCTCGCGGCTGATGCCCAGCAGGTGGGTGTCGTTGCCGCCCAGGCGCAGGACGACGGTGTCGCCCCCGGGTGCATCCAGGCCGCCGTCCGCGTCGACCCGGAAGTTACGGTTGGTGATGCCACCCGAGAGCGTGGTCAGGACGAGGGCGCGGCCGGCCAACTCCGGGACGCGCTGAAGCGCGGCCACCAGGGTGGTACGGAGCTCCCCGGTGAGGAGCTCCCCGCTGACCGGCCCCCCGGACATGCCGCGCCGCCGACGCGGCCTAGGCGATGGCCGTCTCGCCGGTGGCCGTGTCGGCCGCCTCCCGGGTGCCCATGTGGCCTCGCAACGCGACCGCGTAATAGACGACCCCGACCACCAGGATGAGGGCCAGGAACGTCTCGTACAGGGGCAGCTGGGGCAGGCTCGACAGCGAGATGCCGAAGATCGAGAGGCTGTCGATGGTCGGGTTCGTGTTGGCCCGCAGGGCGTTGCCCCAGTCGCCGAAGGCGCCGTACTGCCACAGCGCGAAGTTGACCAGCATCACGCCGCCGTAGATCAGGCCGAGGATGTTGACCACCATGCCCCAGCCGCCGAGGTTGAAGGCGGCCTTCTGGTGCGGCCAGCCGCGCAGGCGAGCGACCAGGACGCCGATGTTGCAGAGGAAGTAGCTAAGGTAGATCGTGCCGGTGGCGGCGATGGCGATGATCCCGGCGCTGCTGCTGATGAGCATCGGGATGGCGGCCAGGACCCCCACGGCGATGGCGGCGTTGGCGGGGGTCCTGAAGGACGGGCTGACCTTGCCCCAGAGGGATCCACCGGGCATCCGCCGATCGCGGCCCATGGAGAACATGAGGCGGGTCGTGGCGCCCTGGATGGCCAGGGTGCAGACGAAGACGGCGGCCAGGATGACGACCAGGTAGATGTTGCCGAGGTCGGCCCCCATGTTGCCGACGATGGCGTCGGCGATGGGGTTGCTGCCGCCCGTGCCCGCGTAGTACGCGGTCGCTGCGGCGATCTCGCCGGTGATGTCCTTGGTCGAGAGGATGATCGCCAGGAGGAAGACGCCGCCGATGATCCCCGACACGATGATGGCGCTGAGGATGCCGCGCGGGGCATGGCGGCTGGCCCCCACCGTCTCCTCGCCGAAGGTGCCGGCGGTGTCGAACCCATACACCACGAAGAGCGACATGAAGGCCGCCACGGCGAAGACGGGCAGGTAGTTCCCCCCGGTCGTGCTCTCCGTGCCGGCGGTCGTGGTCAGGATCGACAACGGCTGGTGGTTGTAGAAGATCAGCAGGATGAGCCCGAACACGAGCATGCCCAGGATCTCCGCCGCCACGCCGATGTTGTTGAGGATCGACAGCAGGCGGATGCCGTAGGCGTTGATGATCGTGGTGATGACCAGGACCGCCAGGGCGACCCACGTGTTCCACGTCAGCGGCCCGTAGGTCGTGGCCCCGTTGACGCCGAGGATCGAGCCGAGCACGAGCGGCACCGTGGCGGCGACCGACGTCACGGTGATCACGCCGGCCCAGAAGTAGAACCAGCCGGTGAACCAGCCCAGGGTCCGGTTGGAGAGCCGCTTGGACCACTGGTAGATGGACCCTGCCACGGGAAAGTGACTGGCCAGTTCGGCGAAGTTGATGGCGATGAAGAGCTGGCCGATGATCACCAGCGGCCATGACCAGAAGAAGGCTGGCCCTCCGGCGAGGAGGCCCAGCGCGATCAGGGTGTACGTCCCGGTGGAGACCGAGATGTAGCTGAAGGCGACGGCGAAGTTCGACAGGAACCCGAGCGACCGCTTCAGCTCGGGGGCGATGCCCAGGGAGCGAAGATGGGCGTCGTCCTGGGCGGCCTGGTCGGCCGGCGCGACGCCCGGTTGCATCGTCACGATCACCCTCCTGTGCCAGCGCGGCGTGCTGCGGCCCCACCTGCCGGCACGCCCACGAGCCTTCGTCCCCGCGCCCCCTCCGGGCAGCGGGAATGGCAGCGGAGTGTAGGGACGGCGGTGCACCGGCGCAAGGGGTAAATGTGCGGATGTCGTGCACGACTCGCGCCACGCGCACGAATCCCGCACCTCCGTATGCTGCGCGGCGTGATGGCGACCTCGCGGCGCGCTCGATGGCGGCCGGCAGCGGTCCTCCTGGCCCTGGCCCTCGTCGCGGGCTGCGCCAGCCCGGTCCGGACGACCCCGTCGCAGCCTTCGACCACGGCCGCCGGGCCGTCGGCGAGCACAGCCACCGTGCGGCCGTCGGCGCCCCTGGCGTGGACCGACTGCGGCGCCCCGTTCGAGTGCGCCACGCTCAGCGTGCCGCTCGACTATGCCAGGGGCGGGCCGGCCGTCGCGCACATCAGCCTCATCCGCCTGCCGGCGACGGATGGCGCCCTCCGCATCGGCTCGCTGGTGACGGATCCCGGCGGGCCCGGCGCGTCGGGCGTCGACTTCGTGCGCCAGGATGCGACCACGATCTTCCCGGCCGCCATCCGCGAACGGTTCGACATCGTGGGCTTCGATCCGCGGGGCGTGGGCCTCAGCACGCCGGTCCGCTGCCAGGCCGACCTCGAGGCCTACCTCTCGGTCGATCCGGACCCCCTGAACACGGCCCAGTGGACCGCCCTTGAGGCCGCCGACAGGACCTTCGCCGCGGCCTGCGGCACCGCCGCAGGGCCGCTGTTGGGCGACGTCTCGACCGTCTCCGCGGCCCGCGATATGGACCTCCTGCGGGCGGCCCTCGGCGACCCGAAGCTGACCTACGTGGGCTACTCGTACGGCACGTTCCTGGGGGCGACCTACGCCGGTCTCTTCCCCGATCATGTGCGGGCGCTGGTGCTCGACGCGGCGGTCGATCCGGCCCTCGACCTGATGGGCCGCCTGCGCGGCCAGGCGGCCAGCTTCGAAGGCGCGCTGGACCGGTTCCTCGCCTCGTGCGCAGCGAACCCCGGCTGTGAGTTCCACGAAGGCGGGGCGTCCGGCCGGATCTTCGACCGCCTCATCGCCGCGCTGGATCGCAAGCCGCTCCCCGCACCGCTGGTGGGCGGCGGCCGGGCGGCCACGGCGGGTATGGCCTGGAACGCGATCCTGGGCGCGCTGTACAGCCCGGGCTTCGGCTGGCCCTACCTCGCCCAGGCGCTGGAACTCGCGGCCCGCGGCGACGGCTCGCTCCTCCTGGAGACGGCTGACGCCCTGAACGGCCGCAAGCCCGACGGGGAGTACAGCAACGAGGTCGAGGCCAACAACGCCATCGACTGCGCGGACGAGCCGGCTCCCACCGACCCGGCGGCCTACATGACGCTGGCCCAGCAGCTCACCAGGACCGCCCCGCGCGTCGGGCGCGTCCTGGCCGCCAGCGGGCTGACCTGCGCGTTCTGGCCCGTCCACCCGACCTCGGCGCCGGCACCGATCACCGCGCCCGGTGCGCCACCCATCCTCGTCATCGGCGGCACCGGCGATCCGGCCACGCCCTACGCCTGGTCCGTGGCCCTGGCCAGGGAGCTCAGTTCCGGCGTCCTGCTGACCCGGACCGGGGAGGGGCACGGCTCATATGGGTTGGGCACACCGTGCATCGACACGCCCGTGAACGCGTACCTGCTCGACCTCACCGTGCCCGCCCGCGGCCTCGACTGCAAGTGACCCGTCCGCGTCTCAGGGGCGCAGGCCGGCCAGCAGCTCGTCATGCAGGAGGCCGTTGGAGGCGAGCATCGTGGACCCGTCGATGGTGCGCCGGCCGTCGAAATCGGTGACGCGAGCGCCGGCCTCCTCAAGGACGACCAGGGGGCCGGCGAGGTCCCAGGCGTGCATGCCCACCTCCATCATCGCCTCTGCCGCTCCTTCCGCGACGAGGGAGTAGCCCCAGAAGTCGCCGAAGCCGCGGTCCCGCCAGGCCCGGCTCACCAGCGCCCGGAAGCCGGGCGCTTCGGGTTCGATGTCGGTCGGCGAGCTGTAGACCAGCTGGGCGTCTGCCAGGCGTGTGATCGCCGAAACGTGGATCCGTCGCGGGCCGGGTGCAGGCGCGCCGGGCGACCCGGTGACCCACGCGCCGCCCCCCCGCCAGGCGTACCAGCGCTGGCGAAGGGCCGGGGCGGAGACCACGCCCACCTGCATCTCGCCGTCGCGGCTGATGCCCAGGAGGGTGCCGAAGAGGGGTACGCCGCGGATGAAGTTGTGGGTCCCGTCGATGGGGTCCACGTACCAGCACACCGCGGCGTCGGGGCGCGTCTCGCCTTCCTCTTCCCCGATCAGCCCGTGATCCGGGTGGGCGCCCAGGATGCGCTCCCGCAGGTGGCGTTCGATGGCCTGGTCCACCTGGGTGACCAGGCTGCGGTCCGGCTTGGTGGTGATCTCGAGCTCGCGGCGGAAGCCGGTCAGGGCCATCGTGTCGGCTTCATCGCACATCGCCAGGGCCAGTCCCAGCCAGCGTCGCAGCTCCGCCTCGCTTCCGCGGCGCAGGCCGGCACTCCAGGCCGTGCCGAAGGTGGCGGCCCCTGCGGGATCCGTCACGCCCGGACGCGCTCGTTGCCCGGGTCGTACAGCGGCTCGCGCGTCACGGCCCCGCCGACCCAGGTGCCGAAGACGTCGACCTCCACGCGCGTGCCGAAGCCGGCGTGCGTGACGGGCAGGTAGGCGTAGGCGATGCTCCGTTCGACGGCGTACCCGAAGCCACCCGAGGTGACGCGCCCGACCACCTGGCCGTCGACGCGCACCGGTTCGTTGCCCAGGGCGATCGAGCGCGGGTCGTCGAGCACGAGGCAGCGCAGGCGACGCGACGGAGGCCCGGCCTCGCGCGCGGCCCGCAGCGCGGACTGGCCGATGAACCCGCCGGTCTTGTCGATGCGGACGGCGAAACCCAGGCCAGCCATGTCGGGGGTCTCCTCCGGCGTGATGTCACTGGACCACACCCGGTAGCCCTTCTCCAGGCGCAGCGCGTCGATGGCCCGGTAGCCCCCGGGCACGAGGCCGGCGGGTCGCCCCTGCGCCCAGATCGTCCGCCACAGCGTTCGCCCGTATTCGCTCGGCGGATACAGCTCCCAGCCCAGCTCGCCCACGTAGGTCACGCGAAGCGCGAGCGCCGGCACGCTGCCGATCGTGATCTCCCGGGCGGTGAGGTAGGGGAACGCGGCGTCGCTCAGGTCGTCGCGCGTGAGGGGCGCGAGGATGTCGCGCGCCAGTGGCCCCCACAGCCCCAGGCAGGCCCTGGCCGCCGTGATGTCGCGCAGCAGCACGCTGCCGTCAGCGGGGACATGCTGGCGGATCCACCCCAGGTCGTGGTTGCCGAAGGCCGTGCCGGTGACGATCAGGAAGCGGTCCTCGCCCCAGCGGGTGACGGTGAAGTCGCTCTCGATGCCCCCCCGCCGGTTGAGGAGCTGGGTGTACACGATGCTGCCGACGGGGCGGTCGATGTCGTTGGCGCAGAGGCGCTGCAGGAAGGCGCACGCGCCGGGCCCGGCCACCTCGATCTTGGCAAAGCTGCTCTCGTCGAAGAGGGCCGCCCGCCGACGGCAGGCGAGGGCCTCCGCGCCGATGGCCGTCGACCAGTGCCGGCCGGCCCAGCCACGCGGCCGCTGGGCCTCCAGTTCCGCGCGCGTCGCCACGCCCGCCCCGTCTTCGTTGGAGGCGAACCAGTTGGGCCGCTCCCAGCCTGACTTCTCGCCGAACACGGCGCCGAGCGCGGTCAGTTCCTCGTAGGCCGGCGGAAGGCGCAGCGGCCGCCCCGCCTGGCGTTCCTCGTTGGGGTAGTGGATGTCGTAGTAGGTGGCGTAGTTCTCGTACGTCCGGGCGAGCGTGTAGGCCTGGCTGCGGTACTGCGGCCCGAAGCGCCGGATGTCCATCTTCCACAGGTCCAGCTCGGGCTCGCCGTCGACGATCCAGCGGGCCAGCTGCTGGCCGATGCCGCCGGCGCCGGCGATGCCGTGAGCGCAGAAGCCGGCGGCCACGAAGAAGCCCCGCACGGCCGACTCGCCCAGGATGAATTCGTTGTCCGGGGTGAAGGCCTCAGGGCCGTTGATCAGCCGGGTCACTTCCGCGTCGGCCATCGCCGGCACGCGGCGCACGGCGCCCTCCATGATGGCTTCGAAGCGGGGCCAGTCGGGTGGCAGGAGCCGGCCGTTGAAGTCCGACGGCACGCCGTCCAGGGCCCACGGGGCGGGGTCGCGTTCGTAGCCGCCCATGCACAGGCCGCCCACCTCCTCGCGGAAGTAGACGAGGTTGTCCGGGTCGCGCATGGTGGGCATGTCGGGCGTGACGCCGGCGAGGGGCTTCGTCAGCAGGTACTGGTGGGCCATGGGGATGAGCGGCACGTCGACGCCGGCGAGGCCGCCGACCTCGGGGGCGCACATGCCGGCGGCGTTCACGACGACGTCAGCGGTGATCTCGCCGCGGTCGGTCGTCACGCCGCGCACACGCCCTTGCTCGACGTGGATGGCCGTGACCCGATGCTCGGTCAGGATGCGGGCCCCGCGGGCGCGAGCCCCGGCGGCCAGCGCCAGGGCGAGGTTGGACGGATCGAGCCAGCCATCCGTCGGCAGGAACACCGCCCCGAGCACCCCACCCGGATCCATCAGCGGGAAGCGCGCCGCCGTCTCGGTCGTGGTCAACAGCTCGAGCGGCAGGCCGAAGGTGCGAGCCCAGCCCACCTGGCGCTGCAACTCCTCGAACCGCGCCGGCGTGCTGGCCAGGCGCAGCGAGCCCACCTCATGCCACGAGACGTCCACCCCGGTCTCGGCGCTCAGGCGGCGGTAGAGCGCCGCGCCGTACATCATCATGCGGGTCAGGGTCGTCGTGCTACGCAGCTGGCCCACCAGGCCGGCCGAATGGAACGTCGAGCCGCTCGTGAGGCCGGCCCGGTCGACCAGGACCACGTCCCGCCAGCCGAGTTCGGTGAGGTGGTAGGCGATGCTCGTGCCCCCCACCCCGCCGCCGATGATGACCGCCTGCGCGTGCTCGACCATGCCTGGCCTACAGCAGCGCGAACGAGGCGGGCAGGTAGCCGTCCCAGGCCGGGCCTTCGTGGTTGCCGGACCACAGGGCAGGGTTGCCGTTGATGCGCAGTCCGGCCTCGATGAGCGGCACGAGGCTGGTCGAGTGGCCGGGGACGTAGAGGCGCCACGCGCCGCCCGGCTCGAGGCGACCCAGCAGGTCGCCGGTCACCGCCGGCAGGAGCTCAGGGTCACGCACGGCGATGGGGCCGGCCCGGCCACTGGAGTGGACGTAGCCGTAGCCGAGCGGCGCCCCATCACGGCCGCGGAAGCGCACCAGCAGGCGGCCGTCCGCCATGAACCCCAGGTGGTCCTGCCGGCGCCGCCAGCCGAGCACCCGCCGGTCGATGGCGTCAAGCTCCGCCAGCAGGTCGGTAGGCAGCGAGGCGGGATCCACCGGCGGGGCGGCCGTCGTCTTGGTGTGCCCCGGCCGCGCGTGGAACGGCACCGCCACGATGCCGCCGGGCAGCGGGGCCAGCGCCCCGGGACGCGGCCGGCCCAACACCTCGTAGATGGGCACGCGCGGCAGCATGCCGAACGTGGCGTACAGGCCGGCCGAGATCGGCTGCAGGGCGTCGATGCACGTATGATGCAGCGCTCCCGGCGCCGCGGCCGGGCTGCCCGGTTTCGGGAGCAGCCGCCGCAGCAGGCCCCGTCCCACACCGGCGGTCTGGATGCCCGGCTCGACGAAGAGGAACGACAGGTACCACGTGGCTTCCCGCTCAAGGGCGATGCCGAAGCCGGCCAGGTCCCCGTCGGGTCGGGCCGCGACCCAGGCTCGGCCCCCGTGGCCGAAGGCCAGCTCGCCGAAGAAGGAGGCCAGCCCGCTGCCCTCGTCAGGCGGCAGCGAAGGCTGGTTCCAGCGGGCGAACAGCTCGTTGAGCGAGGCGTAGAAGACGCCCAGGCAGGCTCCCACGTCGGCCGGGGTCATGGGCCGCTCGGTCAGGGCCGTCACGCGCCGCCGCCGGGCTGGTCGGTGGCCTCGCGCTCGAGCTCGGCGGTCATGAAGGCGTCCAGGTCACCGTCCAGGACGGCGCTCGTGTTACTGGTCTCGACCTGGGTGCGCAGGTCCTTGACCATCTGGTAGGGGTGCAGCACGTAGGAACGGATCTGGTTGCCCCAGCCGGCCTCGACGTGCTCGCCACGCAGCTGCGCGATCTCCTTCTCGCGCTCGGCGATCTTGCGCTCCAGCAGGCGCGCCTTGAGGATCTTCATGGCCAGCTCGCGGTTCTGGTGCTGCGACCGCTCGTTCTGGCTCTGGGCGACGATGCCGGTGGGCAGGTGGGTGATGCGCACGGCCGAGTCCGTCTTGTTGACGTGCTGGCCACCGGCGCCCTGTGAGCGGAAGGTGTCGATCTTGAGCTCCTCGTCGGGGATCTCGTCGAGCTCGGTGTCGTCCTCGACTTCGGGCAGCACCTCGACCAGCG
>DASPUH010000030.1:0-5053 GCA_035622975.1 Candidatus Sulfotelmatobacter sp. | reverse complement strand
CGTGAAACTCGACGCGTCCATCATCCAGGGGATCGACCGCGATCCGACGCGCCAGGCGCTCGTCGTCGGCCTGCACCAGTTCGCCCGATCGCTGGGCCATGACGTGATCGCCGAAGGCGTGGAGACCGAAGCCGAGCTCGCGGTGCTGCGCAGGCTCGGCATCACCCTGGCGCAGGGGTATCGGCTCGGACGACCAGCCTCGGTCGCAGCGAACGGCTCACGTGCCTCCGGGACCGAACCACCCGGTGAGCCGTCGAGGGTGGCCCCGTCAACCCGTCAGCCGACCGTCACGACCCCTGGCGGGTCGTGACCCGCGGTCGCGGGCGAGAGCCGACCGGCGGGGCAGCGGCGGACGGGTCGGCGGCGTCCTGTTCCGCCAGTGCGGGCGTCGCCCGGTCCACGAGATCAAGCCACCAGGCCGCCCGCAGGCGCTCGAACGTGCGGCGTGTCTCGTCGATGAGCGGGGCCGCCACGCTGTCGGCCGGGCCGAGCAGCACGGCCATGACCGCCCCGGTCCAGGACTGGCGAAGCACGGCGCCGAGGTTGCCGAAGTCGGCGTAGGCGCGGGCAAGGCCGCTCCGTCCGGCCTCCACATCCCCGGCCAGGAGTGCCGACCCGGCCGCGGCGACCCGGTGGCACACGCGATCGATGGTGCCGACCGGGGTCGATGCGTCGAAGCCTGCGAGGACGGCCCGGGCAAGGTCGGCGTCCCTGGCGAGCAGCGCGCAGAAGACCGCCTCTTTCAGGTAGCCCCGCGCCTGCGACGGGTCGATCCGCGACCCTTCGAGCTCCTGGCGTCCCGCCTCGGCGATGTCGTGCGATCGACTCCGCACCGCTCGCAACTCGAAGAGCTGCCCCGCGAGGTGCGGGCGATCCGCGATCCCGGGCACCAGGAAGGCCTCGATCTCGTCAGCCTCGGCGTCCAGGTCTTCACCGCGGTCCGCCATGAACAGGACCAGGATCTGCAGCAGGTTCTGACGCAGCTCGAGGCTGGTTTCCTCGTCGAGGGCCCGGTGCAACACCGCGACCGCCCAATCCCACTCACCGGCCTCCCAGGCCGCCAGGGCCGCGTTGTGGATGAGCAGGGTCAGCGGACCGGCATACCCCATCCGGCGCGCCAGGTCGATGCCCGCCCGGTCGGACTCCAACGCCGCTCGTGGCTGCTCCTCCATGAGCGGGCCGCCGAGGTTGATGCGGGCGCGGACCTCCGTCCGGACGAGCCCGTGCTGCGTGGCCAGCCGAAGACCGCCCTCCATGTCACTGATCGCCTCGTAACGGCGGCCCGCACGGCCGAACAGCGAGCCGCGGGTCACCATCGTGTCGGCCACGAGGGGGATCAGGGCCATCCGTTCGGCGATGACGAGGGCACGATCGGCGGCCGCCATCGCCCCCTCGGGGTCGGCTCCGGTCAGCATCTTGTAGCGGGCCACCTGCCCCAGCACCGCGGCCAGCCCGGGATCGGCCCCAAGGTCGGCGAACTCCGCGGCCGCCGGCTCCAGCATGGCCAGCGCCGCCTCGTAGCGGAACGCAGACTGCATCGCATCGGCCAGTCCCGCGTACGCCAGGGCCGTCTTCGTGCGGTCGCCGGCAGCGCGGTGGACCTCGATCGCCTGCGACCAGAAACGCTCCGCCTCCTCGCCCTGCGCCGCCGCGGTGGCTGCCGCTCCGGCTCGTTCGAGGAGCGTCACCCGATCCGCCGGGTCACCGCTGACCTCGAGTGCGTCGCGCAGGAACCGGAGGGCCTGGAGCGGTGACCCGAGCGACATCGCCCGATCGCCAGCGGCCACCAGGGCCAGACGGGCCTGGATCGCCAGGGCATCCGCCTCGGGGCCGGCCGTGGCATTGCGGTAGGCGGCGAGGTAGTGCGACGCCAGCGCGCCGGCGAGCTGGTCGTCGAACAGGGTTTCGAAGAAACGGGCGGCGGCGAGGTGGCGCGTCTTGCGATCGGCGCGGGCGAGCTTGTTGTAGGCGACCTCGCGGATGAGCCCCTGGACGAACGCGAACTGGCCGCGCTCTGGCGAGCGTGGGTCGGCCCGCAGGACGAGGATCTCGTGCCGCACGAGCGAGGCCAGGCCGGATTCGAGCGCGGCCGCCTCCCGACCGCTCACCGCGGCAAGGGCGGCGAGGGTGAAGCTCTGGCCAAGCACGGCGGCGTCGGCCACGACGCTCCGATCCTCGGCGCTCAGCGCATCGAGCCTGGAACCGATGAGCGCAGTCAAGGTCTCCGGCACGCTCAGGTCCGTCAGGTCCCCGACGGGGTGGGCCACGCCATCGCGAAGTCGCAGGCGATCCTCCGCCAGGAGCGTCCGGACCGTCTCGATCGCGTACAGGGGGATGCCATCGGCACGGGCCACGATCGCCTTGACCGCCGCCGGCGGCAGACCGGGGACCAGGCCGTCCAGCAACTCCCGCATGGCCGCGTCGCCGAGCGGATTCAGGCTCAGGTTGACGAAGTTGCGCTTGCCTGCCCCCCACGTCGGCCGATGCTCGAGCAGCTCGGGACGGGACAGCGTCATGACGTAGATGGGCATGTCGCGCGACCACTCCATGAGGTGGTCGATGAAGTCCAGGAGGCCGCTGTCGGCGTAGTGGGAGTCCTCGAAGATCAACACCACCGGGGCCGTCGCGGCGAGCCGCTCGAAGAACGTCCGCCAGGCGCCGAAGAGCTGATCGGTCGGCACGCCCGACTGGAAGCCCAGCAGGGTCAGGAGCGCCGGCTCCAGCCAGTGGCGCTCCTCGGCGTCGGGCACATGCTCCGCGAGGGTCGCCGCGATCTTCGCCCGGGTCGTGGCCTCGTCGTCGGTCTCGAGCAGGCCGGCCCGACCACGGACCATCTCGCCGAGGGCCCAGAACGTGATGCCCTCGCCGTACGCGGGCGAACGGCCGTCGTGGAACCAGACGGTCTCCACGAGCCCGTCGAGGTACTTCAGGAACTCCCAGGCCAGGCGCGTCTTGCCGATGCCGGCCGGGCCGATGACACTGACGAGCCGGGCCCGTCGCTCCCGGCTCGTGGCGTGGAACAGCTCCTTGAGCAGCCGCAGCTCGTCGTCCCGGCCCACGAACGGCGCTTCGAGGGTCTCCGCGCGGTTCCGTCCGCCGACCTGGGCCACGACACGTACGGCGCGCCAGGCGGCGACCGGCGCCGCCTTGCCCTTGAGCGTCTGCTCACCCGCCGCCTCGAAGGCGATGGCCTTGCCCGCCGCCCGCTGGGTCGCCTCACCGACCAGGACCGCGCCGGGTGGCGCCACGGCCTGCAGGCGGCTCGCGGTATTGACGAGATCGCCCGCGACCATGCCCTGGTTCGTGGCGCCGAGTGTCACGGCGGCTTCGCCGGTGAGGATCCCCGCGCGGGCCTGGATGGTGGGCCCAAGTGCCTTCACCGCGTCGACCAGCTCGAGGGCCGCCCTGACCGCCCGCTCTGGGTCGTCCTCGTGAGCCGCGGGCGCTCCCCAGACGGCCATGACCGCGTCACCGATGAACTTCTCGACCGTGCCGCCATACCGCCCGATGACGTCGGAGGCCAGATCGAAGTAGCGGGTCAAGGTGTCCCGCACGTCCTCGGCGTCACGAGACTCGGCGAAGGGCGTGAAGCCGACCAGGTCGGCGAAGAGCACCGAAACCAGGCGGCGCTCGGCGACCGGGATGCTGGACGGCGCCGACGCCGGGACGGCGGCGGCCGCGCGACCCGCGGGCTGCGCAGGTGCGCTGAGGGCGGTGCCGCACTGGCCGCAGAAGCGCTGGCCGGCAGGGTTCTGGCTGCCGCAGTTCGGGCAGCCGCTATCGAGGCGGGTCCCACACTCACCGCAGAACCGCTGACCAGGCGGGTTCTCGCTGCGGCAGGTGGGGCAGATCATGACGAGTGAGGCTCCTCCTGACTGGGAAGGTATCGCAGTCTATCGTCCCGCGACAGGGGCGATCGGAGCGCGCCTGCGACCCGGACGGGGATACGCTGTATGTGGTGGAGATGATGCGCCCGCACCCGGCGGGACTGACCAGCTGCGCGTGCCTGCCGAGATGCGCTGCCTGGATCCGGCCGCCCGTGATACCGACCGCCAGCAGCGGCTGACGCTCATGCAGCCCGAGGTCCGGTACGCCCAGGGCGATGGCGGCCACGTGGCCTACGCCGTGTACGGCGACGGGCCGCAGGACGTCCTGTTCATCCCCAGCTGGGCCACCAACCTCGAGGTCATGTGGGAGGAGCCATCGGTCGTCCGCTACTTCGATCGACTGGCCCGCTTCGCGCGTGTCATCTGCTTCGACAAGCGCGGCTCGGGCCTGTCCGACCCGGTGGCGCTGGCCTCCCTGCCCAGCCTCGAGGCCTGGATGGACGACGCCCGGCTGGCGATGGATGCCGTCGGGTCGACGCGGGCCGCGCTCATCGGGGACGCCGAAGGCGGCCTCATGGCCATGCTGTTCGCAGCCACGCATCCCGACCGCACGGCGGCCCTGGTGCTGATCAATGCGTTCGCCCGATGGTGGCGGGCGGACGACTACCCGGCCGGCATGCCCGAGGTGATGAAGGAGCGCCTGCTCGAGACCTACAAGACCTCCTGGGGCACCGGGGACATCCTGCTGCGCACCGCGCCGAGCATGGCCGCCGATCCCCGCTTCCGCCGATGGCAGGCCCGCCTGGAGCGGCTGGCCATGCCTCCCAGCGCCGCGGCGGCGATGTACCGCTGGATCATCGAGACGGACGTCCGCGCCATCCTGGGCTCGATCCGGGTGCCGACCCTGATCGTCCACCGTGCCGACAACCTGCACTACCGGGTCGGCCACGGGCGGTACCTCGCGGCCGCCATCCGCGGCGCGAAGTACGTCGAGCTCCCGGGCGCCGATTCGTACCCGTTCTACGCGGGGGACACCGACGCCGTGCTGGACGAGGTGGAGGGGTTCCTGACCGGCCGGCGCCAGGTGACGAGCCACGATCGGGTGCTGGCGACGGTCATGTTCACCGACATCGTGGGCTCCACCGAGCTGGCCGCGAGATTGGGCGACCAGGGTTGGCTGGACCTGCGCAACGCGCACGACGCCCTCGTGCGCCAGCTGATCGAGC
>DASPUH010000029.1:0-3479 GCA_035622975.1 Candidatus Sulfotelmatobacter sp. | reverse complement strand
TTTGGTCCACGCTCGGTCGTCATCGCAACAAGGGGGCGTCGCGACCCGACCGGGACCGCTCCTCAGACGCATCACGATGCGCCGTCAAGGTGCGCGCCGCGAGACTCGGCAAGGGGGACAGCGACGTTTGGCCGAGGTGGTCCGTGACCCGCCCGGGCCACCCTCGATCCGTTCGGCGGACGCGGCCGACGACTACCTCATCGCCCTCGCCGCCGTGGAGCGCGCCATCCTGTTGTCTGGCGATAAGCACCTCACGGTGCTCGCGTCGCGTAGACCGGTTCGAACACCGGCCGCGTTCCTGGCCGAGCTCACGGCAGGTCGGCTGGCAGGATCCTGAACGCCTTCCCGCCAGGGCCGCGGACGGTGCGGAAGTGGCGCTGGTCGAGCGTCAACAGGTCGACCAGGTCGTGGCGCTCACGTAGGTCAGTTCGTCTGCGTCCCCTCTGGTCGTGGGGCACCCACGGGTACCGGGACCACGTGCGCGGCGTCGTCGAAGCGGGGATCATCGGGCACGGTCGGGACGAGGTAGCAATGCGCCCAGGTCGGCATGCCGATGGCACAGACCGCCTGCAGCCGGTAGAAGTCTTCGCGCTGGTCGCCGGCTCCCGAGTGCGCGATAGGCACGATCAGGTCCACGTCCAGGTCGCGGCGCTCGCGGCCGGTCACGGCGGACAGGTGGGCCACGCGCTGGCCATGGATACCCACCTTGAGGACCTGCGGCATCGTTGCGATGGTGGCCGACAGGTCGCGAATGAGTCGTGGTGCCAGCGAGCGGACCTCGTCCGCCGGTAGCGACCGAGGCCCGACCGGCGATACCGCGCGAGGATCGCCCCCCCATCGGACGGCGAACCGTCGGCGCATGGCCAGGATCCGCCACCACTCCTCGACGTCGGCCGTGAGGCAGATCTGGGCCAGGCCGGGCAGCTGCAGATCGTCAGCCAGGGCCCCGACTTCGGCTGGAGGGATGGCCGGATTCTCGGTGGTGGACGCGACCAACCCGGCGAACCTCGTGTAGGACTGTTGACGGAACAGCTCGGTCGCCCACTCCGGCACGGGTAGTTCCGCGAGGGGCTCGATCGCGGTCAGCACGCCGATGAATCGTGGATCCTGGATCTCGACCTGCAAACGGTCGTCAGGTGCGACCCTGAGGTTGGCGGCGATCGGGCTCACCTGGCCCGTCGGGCGGCGCCAAAGAAGCCCGAGGTGCGTGAGAAGCGGGTCGGCGGTCGTGGGGTGCGTGAGCGCGTAGGCCATCTGACCCAGGTCCGCGCGAAGTCCAGCGCCGAAGCCGAGCGGGCGGACCAGCAACGTTCTGGGGTCGACCATCACGGCCAGCGTCCCGAGGGGCCCTACCGCCCACGGTGCCACGCTGTCGAGCATCTCGAGCGTAGCACTCGCCCATGGGCCGTGCCTCGTCTCGAGCCAACGGGGCTCCGTGTGGCCCCCGGCGGCGGGCTCCGAGACGTCGATGGGCTCGCGCAAGACGCGCGTTCGGGCGGCCTCGTCGGCCTGCGCAGTCGTCACGTTCCACCGCTTCAGCATCGACGGCATCACGAAGCGGATCGCCATGCCGTCGACCAGGATCAGCACATTCACGACATCCGTGATGTCGGTGGGGAGTGTGACCATCGGCTCCCGCACCTCTGCCGTGCGTCGCCACCACACGGCGAGATGAGGTCGAGCTTCATCGAACGTCCAGGAGCGCTGCTCAAGCTCGTGTGAACGGCGTATCACGGCGCCAGTTCGTGCGTAGTACTGCGTGATGGCCGCCTCCCACGCCCGGCGCGGCGTACCTCGCAGGATCGGGACGAGCGTTTGTAAGTCGACGCGCGCGCCCTCCTCGGGATCGGACAGCCGATCTGGGTCCGGAACGATGTCTCGGTCGAGCGCGCGCTGGATCAGCGGTCCGACGACGCGCAACTCGTCAGCGGTCAGCCCGCTGGAAGATGACTCTTCGTCGGCCTCAGCCGGTGCTCGGCCCCTGTTGTAGAAGCGGCGCAGCATGAAGGTGTGACCTCAGTCAGCGAATCCGTGCTCGTAGCCGTAGCCATGGAGTCCATGACGCATGAGATCAAGGGAGCCACATGCCTCCCTGGCGCGACGCCGGTCGAAGGCGCGGCCGCCATCACGTTCGGTGGCGAATGGTGAGCCTGTCTGACCGGGCGTCGCTGCCGCTTGCCGACCGGCTGGCCGGCGGCGTGTGGGACGACCTGATCGGACACGCCAGCCGATCAAGGGTGGGGTCGGCCGAAACCACGTCCATGTGTCACGAGCGCGCCTCCAACGCCGGTCGTCCGGCCGCTTCGGCCGCCCCCGCCTCCGCACCACCGGCCGCCTTGCGCCGGCCCTCCGTGGCGCCGGCCATCGCCGCGTCCAGGAAGGCCAGGTAGGGCCGCGCGCCGACACGCTCGAAGATGGCCCGCGCCTCCGCGGCCGCCTCGCGGGCGCCCGGCAGATCGGGGCCGAGCAGCGTGATCATGTCCAGGGTCGCCAGCGCCGCGCCGCTGACGTCCCCGCTGCTGGCCATCGCCGCCTGCGCTGCCCGGTACCCCTCGATGGCCTCGTCCCTCCGCCCTTCGAGCGCCGCCAGCCCCGCTCGGGCCACCTGCCGGTTCCGGTTCGCTGATGCGCCGCGGTAGGGATGTGCGACGAGACGCGCGCAGATCGCCCGGGCTTGCTCCACGTCCCGCATCCACAGCGCCGGCCGCAGGGCCAGGAAGGCGTAGATGAACTCGAGTTGGTCGTCCGTGTCGGCAGCCTCCAGCGCCAGGGCGACGGAGGTCGCGAAGTCCCGCGCGATGAGCGCCCGATCGGAACGCAGGTACAGGAGCGCGGAAGCCACATAGGTGTCGGACGCGGCGCCGGACAACTCTTCCATCCGGCGCACGATGTCATCGGTGGGATCACCACGGGCGACGAGGAAGAACGCGCGCGTGGCGAGCTCGCGGATCTCATCGAGGGGACTGCCGGGCTCATCCGTCTCGAACGGGCCAGGCGCCGGCCGGATGGCCTCATCCCAATCCTCGGCCAGGAGGAACGATTGGAAGCGCAGGGCGACGGAGGCCCAGCGGCCAAGCGCCCGATTGCCGACGCGGGCCGCCAGGTCGGTGGCCCGGCGATACGAGTCGCGGGCCTCCCGCGCATCGTCCAGGTTGGTCGCGAGGTTGGACAGGGCCCGAATCTCCGCCGCCACGTGGCCGCCCGTATGGGCGATCTCCACGGCGGCACGCAGGAGGGCGGTGCCCTCCCTGGGCCGGCCCAGGTGCCCCATGGCCGAGCCCTTGTTGTTGAGGGTCTCGGCGAGGATCCGGTCGAGCTGGAACTCCTCGGCGAGGGCCAGCGCTCCCTCGGCGGCGGCGACCGCCTCGGCGTTCCGGCCCGTGCGCATGTACGCGCGCGACAGGTTGCTCAGCACCTCCGCCCGGGCCGCGCCCGTCCCCTCCGCCGGCAGGGCGGCGTCCGCGGCCTCCAGCGCCTGG
>DASPUH010000028.1:0-25180 GCA_035622975.1 Candidatus Sulfotelmatobacter sp. | reverse complement strand
GTGGATGAGCTGGCGATCGCAGAGGTCCCGGCATGACGGCGCCCCAGCTGGCCCCGGCACCGCGACCGGATGGCGAGGCCCCGGCCGGCGACCGCGCCACGGCGGGCCCGCTGCTGCGGGTAGAGGACCTCAAGGTCTACTTCCCCATCACCGAGGGCCTCATCCTGCAGCGCCACATCGGCGATGTGCGCGCGGTGGACGGCGTCTCCTTCGAGCTGGCGCGCGGCGAGACGCTGGGCCTGGTCGGGGAGTCCGGCTGCGGCAAGAGCACCACCGGGCGGGCCCTGCTGCGGCTCTACCGGCCGACCGCCGGCCGCATCGAGTTCGACGGCCACGACCTCGCCGCGCTTGACGGCGGACAGCTGCGGCGGTTCCGGCGCCGCATGCAGATGATCTTCCAGGACCCCTACGCGAGCCTGAACCCGCGCATGACGGCCGGCGGCATCGTGCGCGAGCCGCTCGACATCTTCGCCGTGGGCACCCCACCCGAGCGGCGCGAGCGGGTGCGGGACTTGCTGGCCACCGTCGGGCTCGACCCCGACTTCGCCGACCGCTACCCGCACGAGTTCAGTGGCGGCCAGCGGCAGCGCATCGGCGTCGCCCGGGCGCTGGCCCTCAATCCCGAGCTCATCGTGGCCGACGAGCCGATCAGCGCCCTGGACGTCTCCATCCAGGCCCAGATCATCAACCTCCTGGAGCGCCTCCAGGGGCAGTTCGGCCTGACCTACCTCTTCATCGCCCACGACCTGTCGGTCGTGCGCCACATCAGCGACCGGATCGCCGTGATGTACCTCGGCCGCATCGTCGAGGTCGCCGCGGCCAGGGAGCTCAACGAGCGGCCCCTGCACCCCTACACGGTGGCCCTCCTGTCAGCCATCCCGGTGCCCGACCCCGTCATCGAGGGCCGCCGACGGCGGATCATCCTGACCGGCGACGTGCCCAGCCCGGCCAACCCGCCCAGCGGCTGCCGCTTCCACACGCGCTGCTGGCTGCGCGAGCGCCTGGGCAACCCGGAGGAGTGCGTGACCCAGGACCCGGCCCTCCGGCCGCTCGCCTCCGGCCATCAGGTGGCTTGCCACTTCGCCGAGCGCGTGGACGGCTCGACCGAGCAGGTGCAGGTCGCGGCCGCCTTGTTGCGGCGGGCGGCGCCTGTAGACTCCACGCGTGCAGCGCCTCCGGATCGCCCTGGCCCAGCTGGCGCCCCGCCTGGGTGACGTCGAGGCCAACCTCCAGATCCATCACCGCCAGCTGGCCGATGCCCGCGCACAGGCCGCCGACCTCGTCGTCTTCCCGGAGCTCGGCCTGACCGGCTACCTGCTGCAGGACCTCAACGCCGAGGTGGCCATGCGCCTCGACGACCCGCGCCTCGGCGCGCTGGTGGCGGACACGCGCGGCCTCTCGGCGGTCATCAGCTTCGTCGAGGAGTCGGCCGACCACCGCCTCTTCATCGCCGCTGCCCTCGTGGAGGACGGCACCATCGTCCACGTCCACCGCAAGGTCTTCCTGCCCACCTACGGGCTGTTCGACGAGCGGCGCTTCTTCGCCGCGGGATCGGCCGTGCGGGCGACTGACAGCCGGCTGGGGCCCCGCGTGGGGCTCGCCATCTGCGAGGACTTCTGGCATCTCGCGCTGCCCGACCTGCTGGCGCTGGACGGGGCCCAGCTGCTGATCAATGTCTCGTCCTCGCCCGGTCGCGACGTGGCCGCGGCCAACGAGGCCGGCCTGGGCACCGCCACTTCGTGGCGCACGATGATGCGGGCCTACGCGCAGCTCACCACGAGCTTCGTCATCTTCGTCAACCGCGTCGGCCTGGACGAGTCGATCAGCTTCTGGGGCGGTTCGGAGGTCATCGCCCCCAGCGGGGCGACGCTCTTCCAGGCGCCGCTCTTCGACGAGGGCCTCTACCTCGTGGAGGTCGACCTGACCGACCTGCGGCGTGAACGCATCGCCCTGCCGCTGCTGCGGGACGAGCGTCCGGAGGTGATGCTTCGCCAGCTGGAGCAGATCGTGCGGGAGCGGGCCGGCGCGGCCGCCGAGCCCGAACGCGAGGCGGGTGCGGCGACATGAATGCGGCACGGGCCGAGGCGTTCAGCGTGCCGCAGGAGCTGGCCATCGATGCCCCGGTGGCGCGCCGTCTGGCGGTCGACTTCATCCGCGAGCAGATGCGCCAGGCCGGCTTCGAGCGGCTCGTGCTGGGCCTGTCGGGCGGCATCGATTCGGCGCTCGTGGCCTTCCTGGCCGCCGAGGCGGTCGGTCCGCAGCAGCTGCTGTGCGTGCTGCTGCCGTACCGCACGTCCGCGCCGAGCTCACGGCGCGACGCGGAGGCAGTGGTGCGGACGCTCGGCTGCGCCAGCCGCCTCGTGGACATCAGCGCCATCGTGGACGGCTACTTCGGGGGCCAGGAACCGGACGCCTCGGCCCGCCGGCGGGGGAACTTCATGGCCCGTGCCCGCATGGCCGTGTTGTACGACCTCTCGGTCGTGTGGAACGGCCTGGTCATCGGAACCGGCAACAAGACCGAGGCGCTCATCGGCTACACGACGCTCTACGGCGACAATGCGAGCGCCTTCAACCCCATCGGCGACCTGTACAAGACCCAGGTGCGCCAGCTGGCGCTGGCGGTCGGCGTGCCCGACCCGATCCTGCGCAAGGCCCCTTCCGCGGATCTCTGGCCGGGCCAGACCGACGAGGACGAGGTGGGCTTCGATTACGCCACGATCGACCGCCTGCTGTTCTGGCTCGTCGACCGCCGCCGGACGGCGGAGGAACTGGTGGCGATGGGCTTCGAGGCGTCCATGGTCGAGCGCGTGGAGGGGATGGTCGCCGGGTCCGAGTTCAAGCGGCAGGTCCCGCCGATCGCCAAGATCTCGTCGCGTACGACGGGCGTCGACTACCTGTACCCGCGCCGGCGGCCCGGGGCGCAGCGGCGCGGGTGAGCGAGGGGCGCACGGTGAGCGCCGTGGGGGGCCCGGGCGGGACCCTGTACGTCGTGGCGACCCCCATCGGCAACCTGGGCGACATCAGCGCGCGGGCCCTGGACGTCCTGCGAGCGGTGCCGCGCATCGCCGCGGAGGACACGCGGATCACGCGCCGCCTGCTCGCGCGGTGCGCCATCCCGACCCGGCAGGTGAGCTACCACGCGCGCAACGCGGCCGCCAGGGATCCGGAGCTGCTGGCCCACCTGCGCGGCGGCGCCGACCTGGCCCTCGTGACCGACGCCGGCACGCCGCTCGTGAGCGACCCCGGCGCGTCGCTCGTGGCGGCCTGGGCAGGGGAGGGTGGCCGCGTCGTGCCCATCCCCGGTCCCTCGGCGGTGCTGGCGGCGCTGGTGGCGAGCGGGCTGCCCGCGGCGCGGTGGGGCTTCGAGGGCTTCCTGCCACGCGGCGGTCGTCAGCGGCGCGAACGCCTCGCCCGGGTGGCGGCCGACGATCGGGTCACCGTCCTCTTCGAGGCGCCGGGCCGGGCGGCGGCGACGCTGCGCGCCCTGGCGGAGGCGTGCGGCACGTCGCGACCCGCGGTCCTCTGCCGCGAGCTGACGAAGCTCCACGAGGACGTCTGGCGGGGCAGCCTGGGGAGCCTCGCGGATCGAGCGGCGGCGGAAGCGCCACGGGGCGAGGTCACGCTCGTCGTGGCCGGGCGCCCGGAGGCCGCGGCGGCGCCGCAGCCCGGCGACCTGGCCCTCGGTCGCGAGGAGGTGGCCGGCCTCGTGGCTGGCGGCCTGAGCCGCTCCGAGGCGGCCCGGCGGGTCGCCGCCCGGACCGGCCTGCCGCGGCGCGAGCTCTTCCGCGCGGGCTAGCCGAGCCGCCGGATCCGGTCGCCCCCGGCTGGGCGTACGATGAGGCAGGAGGCTTACTCGATGTCCCTTCTCCGCCCTGCCGCCGCGCCACAGCCCGTCCCCTCACCGCATCCCATCCAGCCGGTGCCCGGGCCGTCGTACCAGCCGGGCGTCTGCAACATCGGCCCAGCCGAGATCCGCCGGCGTCAGGCCGGGGCCATCGCGGGCACGATCGTCACGATCGTCGTCGCCGTCGTGATCTTCGCCCTCGGGCTGCCCCACCCGGTCAGGCTGCTGATCGCCCTGCCCGCCGCGGGCGCCCTCGTGGGCTGGCTCCAGGCCGTGCTGCACTTCTGCGTCGGCTTCGCCCGCCTCGGCGTCTTCAACTTCGGCGAGATCGGGCCGATGGAGCGCATCGCGGACGCCCGTGCCCATCGCGCCGACCAGCGTCGCGCCGCTCAGATGATCGGCGTGGCCCTGCTCGGAGGCCTGCTCATCGGCCTCGTGGCGGTGCTGCTGCCCTGAGGCCGTGCCCTGGGGCTACCATGGCGTGAGTGCGCCGAGGGCTCTCACCCGACCAGCTGGGCGATCTCTTCGACCTTCCGCTGGCAGCCGTCGTCTCGCTCGCCAAGGCGGACGGCACGGTCTTCGCCCGGCCCGTCTGGCATCGCTGGGACGGCGCGCGCTTCCTCATCCAGCTGCCGGCCGGCGACCGCAAGATCGCCATGCTCGAGCGCGACGACCGGATCACCCTGCTCCTGGCGGAGAACGCGCGCCCGTATCGAGGCATCGAGGTGCGCGGCCACGCCCGCGTCCTGCCGGGCGGCTACCGGGAGCTGGCGATGGGGATCTGCCGCCGTTACGTCGAGGCGTACGACCCGGCCAGCCCGGTGGAGGCCTACGTGAGCGCGGAGCCGGGCGTGATCGTGGCCCTCGAGCCCGATGTCATGAACGCCTGGGACTACGCGGACGACCAGCTGATGCCCTGAGCCCTCGGCCTCACCCGCCGGGGCTGGGTCCGGTGGCCGCCGACACGAGGCTGTAGAAGCTGATGGCTGCCACGGACAACTGCACACACAGGGCGAGGGCATAGACGGTGAGCGAGCCGAAGACCAGGGCGTCCAGCGCGAAGAGGACGACCGAGCCGACGGCCGCGGTCAGGATGAGCTGGGTCGCGCGCATGTGGAGGGCCCGGGCGCGCACGGTCTGCCGGGCGCGGACCAGCACGACCGCCGTGAGGTAGATGGCGATCAGCGTGCTCGCCAGGACCAGCGAGCTCCGCTCGTCGGCCAGGGCGGGGAACGCGATCAGCGGCAGCAGGCTTTCGAAGGCGACGTTGAAACTCGTGGAGACGATCGTCCGCAGGCGGATCCCCTGGGCTTGGTTCCACCTGCTGCCGCCAGGCAGGAGGGTCGCGGAGATGGCGGTGAACCCGGCCACCACGATGGCCAGTTGCGCGATCCCGATCAGGAGCGAGTCACCCGGCATGGCGGGCATCGTAGTGCCCGGCCGACGGCGACACCACCTCCGCTCGCGCTCGGCGCCCGCCAAGTCGCTGGTAAGCGGCGCCCGCTAGCCTGCTTCGCGTCGTCGCCCTCGCGCCGACCACCCGCCGGTCCGTTCCGCCGTCCCGCCGTCCACGTGGGGAGCCGCCTCCGGGCGCTCCCGGGAGGTCGAACATGAACCGGGTCCCGCTCACCGGTCGCCTGACCCGTGACCCCGAGCTGCGTACGCTCGCGAGCGGCAAGACCGTCACGCAATTCTCCGTGGCGACCAACGACTACCGTGCCGGCGAGGAGCGCAGCGAGTTCCACAGCATCGTCACGTGGGTCTGACGTCCACTTGGTCGTATTGACCAAGGGCATCACCGTCACGCGGAGGGCGGCTTGATCAACTCGTACGTCACGCGGTAGTAGGTCGCCCGCCGGCCAGCCGCGAGGACGACCGGCAGGTCGTACCTGTCGGATGCGACGATCCGATAGCCGCGGTCGGCCATAGCGAGGGCATCCCTCTCCATTTTGTCGAGCACCTCGGCCTCGGAGCGCAGGCCGACCCGAAGGCCCAGAGACGCCTGCATCGCCGATATCACGGGGTTGATCCAGATGAGCAAGCTATCGCGGCCGTACGCCTTGACGACCCTTTGGGCTGGCTTGCCCAGGCCGAGGAACCGCATTGCTGCAGGATATCGTCGACCGCGCGGGTCTACGTCTGCGAGCTAGAGGTGGGTTTGACGTCCAGTTGGTCGTACTACTTGAACGGCGGCTCGAGGAGCCAGATGTGCGGGTCGACCGTGCCGCACACGCCGGTGACGACGCCGCCGGCCTTGAGCACGACGACCCCGTTCCCGTCGAGGACCTCGAGGTTCGGGGTGAACCGTGCTAGATAGCCTGGCGGCCATACCACGTCCAAGCGGGTGCCAAGGTCGTTGACCAACCACGCCACGCGGGGGTCGGCGGCGCTGCCGTGGAGGACAGCGCTCACACCGACGCCGGCACACGCTGTGGCCACCCCGGGCTCCAACGCGACCAGCGGCTCGGTGGGCAAGGCGATCTCCCCGGCCGCGAGAGGCACCGAAGAAGGCGACGGCGCAACGGCAGACGGGGAGATTGGCGCCGCGCACGCAACCATCGCAAGCATTGCCGCGACCGCGACGATCTGCCGCATCACAACCTTCCGACGTAGATGGGGCATCTGGGGTGCCCGGGTCAGAACTCGGTTATCGCGCCCTGGGACCGCCTGCCCGAGATCTGCGGCCAGTACCTCGGCAAGCCGCGAGTCGGCTGTTGAGGCTAGCGGCCTGAGGCGTCCGAAGCGCCCAGCGCGGGGAAGCGCTCCACGAATTTCGCTCGCCATGCCGGTGCCTCGAACGGTGCGGCGAACCAGGACGTGGTCTTGGCGACCCTGCCCTGGCGGAGTTCCACGATCTGGATCATCTGCCATGTTTCGCCGTTGGCATACGTGACCGTGCCGACGTAGGTGTAGACATCGCCCGATCCTTCGATACGTAGCGGCGCGAACGTGGGCGTGAGCACCCAGCGGTCCTCCGACCCGACGAGTCGTGCGCTCGTCGGCTCGACCGTGCCTACCCCGCCCGGGTAGCTGCTCGTGTATGCGAGCAGGTTTGCCCTGCCGCGGACCCGTTCGCCGGACTGGGGCATCTCATCCACGTAGTCGTCGGAGACGAGCGCCGCCAGGGCGTCGAGATCCTTGTCCTGCACGGCGCGGGCATAGCGCTCGACGATCGTGCGACCGCTGGATTCAGCCATGCTGCCCTCCAAGTGGAGCCGTCGCTGTGACCCAGCGAGTCGCGGCGATTCTAGGGCGCGGTGGCTGGCATCGGATGTGCGGCATCTGCGGTGTCGGTCTCGCACCTCGTCGCTGTCGTTCGGTAAGTCACCGATAAGCGGCGCCCGCTAGCCTGCTTCGCGTCGTCGCCCTCGCGCCGACCACCCGCCGGTCCGTTCCGCCGTCCCGCCGTCCACGTGGGGAGCCTGCCCATCGGCGCTCCCGGGAGGTTGCACATGAACCGGGTCCTGATCACGGGTCGCCTGACCCGTGACCCCGAGCTGCGTACGCTCGCCAGCGGCAAGACCGTCACGCAATTCTCCGTGGCGACCAACGACTACCGCGCCGGCGAGGAGCGCAGCGAGTTCCACAGCATCGTCACGTGGGACCGCCTGGCCGAGATCTGCGGCCAATACCTCGGCAAGGGCCAGATGGTGGCCATCGACGGCCGCCTCCAGACGCGCCAGTGGGAGGACGAGAAGAAGGCGCGGCACTGGAAGACGGAGATCGTGGCGGCGCACGTGGAGATGCTCTCCGGCCGCCGCAAGAAGGACTACGCCGCCGAGTCGGCGGCCGATGCGCTCGCGGCCCAGGCCCATGCGCTGGGCTTCGCGGCCATCTCGACGGCCGAGCCGGACGAGCTCGACGAGCCGGACGACGACGAGCCGGAGACAGCCGAGGACGACGTCCTCGACCGGACCCTCGAGCCCGCCATCGCCTGACCCGCTCACGCCTTTCCCAGCGGCGGACGCGTCTCCCCTCGCGCGTCCGCCGCCTCCTCCCTGCCGCCGACCGTCGGCACGCCCACCGGACGGCAGCGGGGCACTATGTCAGCCCTGCGCACGCTCGCCGGAAGCGGCCGCCTCAGCGGTCCCCGTGGTCTCGGAGTGCGGTCGCCACGTCACGAGCCATGCGCCGCGCGCGAGCGAGGTCCGCTGTGAGCCACGTCCGCCACGTGGCCCGATCGTTGGCAGGGACCCGCGGCGCGTCGTCCAGAACGGACACGACGCCAGTCTGGGCTGCGGGCGAGTCGGGCGGGCGGGTGAGACCGGCGCCGGGGCTCCTGCCGCTGGAGGGGCGGTCGTTACCGGCTGGTCCGGCGAGCGGCTCAGCCTGCGGCGGCGTCTCCGCGGCGGCGGCGGCGGCGAGCGCTGCTGAGGTCCAGGAGTGCGCTCGGCTGGATGCTCGTGCCCACGAAGTCCCAGCCCGGGACGCCGGCGGCGTACAGGTCGCAGAAGAGGTCCACCAGCTCGGGGTCGAACTGGCTGCCGGCGTAGCGGCGCAGCTCGGCGATGGCCCGGTCGTGGCCGATGGATGACTTGTAGGGACGGTCGTGCATCATCGCGTCATACGCGTCGGCGATCGACACGATGCGCGCGCCGAGCGGGATGTCCTGGCCGCGCAGGCCGTACGGGTAGCCGTGGCCGGCGAAGCGCTCGTGGTGATGCAGGATGATCGGCACCGCGTCGCGCAGTGAGCCGGCCTGCTCCAGGATCAGCTGGCCGAAGCGGGGATGCTGCATGACGCTCTGCCACTCGAGGCTGTTGAGCGGCGCCGGCTTCTCCAGGATGTCCGACGGGATGGCCATCTTGCCCACGTCGTGGAGCAGGCTGGCGGCCCGGATCCGGTCGACCTCCGCGTCGGGCAGGTCGAGCGAGCGGGCCATCGCCGTGGCCAGCGTGGCGATGAGGTCCGATGGCTTGCCGCGGTAGTGGGGCAGGGGACTGACCGCGCTGTGGAGCCATTCCTCGGCCGCGGCACGGGCGGCCCGGCCGATCTCGGTCGCCTCCGCGCGGCCCTCGGCGCTGATCGGCGCCCGCGGGATGCGTGAATCCTCGTCCGGCTCGGCGAACACGTAGGACTGGTTGCGGCCAAGGCTCTTGGCGCTGTACATGGCGGCGTCGGCGTCGCGCACGATGGTGTCGAAACGGACCACATCGCCCGTGCCGCCGGCCAGGCCGATGGAGATCGTGACGCTGATCGTCTGACCGCCTTCGATGGGGATGCGCTGGCGCATGACCATCATCCGCAGCTTCTCCGCCAGGCCGGCCGCGTCCTGGATCTCCGTCTCGGTCAGGATCAGCATGAACTCCTCGCCGCCGTACCGTCCGATGCGGTCGGTGGCCCGGATGTGCTCGTGCAGGGTGCCCGCCACTTCGCGCAGCACGATGTCGCCGACCTGGTGCCCGTACGTGTCGTTGACCTGCTTGAAGTGGTCGATGTCGACGAACGCCACCGACAGCGGCCGGCCGTAGCGGTTCGTGCGCTCGACCTCGTCGAAGAGCTCGGCGAGGATGGTCTGGCGATTGGCGACCAGCGTGAGCCGGTCGACGGTCGCGGCGCTGTGCTTCTCCGACAGCTGCTCGGCCATGGAGTTGATGGAGTGGGCCAGGCGGCCTTCCACGCCATTCCCCCTGGCGCGCAGGCGGACGCCGTAGTCCCCCGCCGCGATCCGGTCGACCGAGCGCGACACCCGGTCGGCCCAGCCGCCGACGAAGAGGCCCACCAGGAGTGCCATCACGCCAGCCCCGGTGAGGGCGGCCACGACGAGTTGTGCGATGGCGCGCGGGTCGCTCATGGCGATGGTCGCCTCGTCACGCACCGAGGGCAGCACGATGAGGCTCAGGGCGACGGCGACCGGGGCCAGCAGGCCCACGGCGCGCAGGAGTCGCAGCAACGATTCCCCTATGACCACGGTGCGCACCCGAGCGGGCGCGCGGATGATGACGGTCGCGCCATACGACGCGGCCACGGGTCGATCCCGGTGCCCGTAGCGTAGGGCGCGGACCCGCGCGCAGCCGGTCGGTCGAAGGTACCGGACGGGGTCCCCGAAGGTGCGGTGCACCGCCGCACCCGGTCCCGCCAGGCCGGTCGCCGAGGCGGCCGGAGGGGCCACCGCCGGGCCTGCTATCATCCGGCCTTACCCAACCACGCGGGCTTGCCCGCCACCCGCAAGGGAGGAGCCGTTGCTCGAGGAAGGGGCAGCGCGGACCCCGTGAGGTCCGTCCGCACCTTCGCCCGTGGGTCCCGTCGCCGCGTCGCGGCGGGCCGAGGAAGGGGGCAGTCTATCCAGGTCCCGGGGCTGCGGCCGCGGGACTTTTTCATGTCGCGGCCAGCCACTCGTGGGGGTCCCGCCTGATGCCGGCGATGGTGGTCGTCGGCCTCCAGTGGGGCGATGAGGGCAAGGGCAAGGCGACCGACCTGCTGGCAGCCGGCGTGTCGTATGTCGTGCGCTACCAGGGCGGCGACAACGCCGGCCACACCATCGTCCTGGGCGACGAGGTGTTCAAGTTGCACCTCGTCCCGAGCGGCGTCTTCGATCCCCGCATCACCCCCGTGATCGGCAACGGCGTCGTCATCAACCCCGCCCGTCTCATCGAGGAGATGGATGACCTGACGGCCCGGGGCGTCGACGTGTCCCGCCTCCGCGTGAGCAACGCCGCCCACGTGATCCTGCCGCACCACCTGGCCCTGGACGCGGCCCTGGAGGGTGACCGAACGGGTGGCGAGCTGGGGACCACCAATCGTGGCATCGGCCCGGCGTACGCCGACCGCGCCCTGCGGGTCGGGCTGCGCATGGGCGACCTCGCGGACGAGGCGCTGGTGCGCGCGCGGCTGGAGCGCAGCGTGCCGCTGGCGAATGCCATCCTGCGCGGTCGCTTCGGGCAGGAGGGTTTCGAGATCGAGCCGCTCGTGGCCCGCGCGACCGGCTGGGGCGAGCGGCTCGCGCCGCACCTGACCGAGACCACGGCCCTCCTGCACGCCGCGCTCGCGGCCGGCCAGCGCGTGCTCCTGGAGGGCGCCCAGGGCGCCCTGCTGGACCTGGACCAGGGTACCTACCCGTACGTCACCAGCTCGAACCCGGTGGCCGGCGGCGCCTCCACGGGCAGCGGCATCGGGCCGCGCCAGATCGACCGCGTGGTCGGCGTGATGAAGGCGTATGTGACCCGGGTCGGGGCCGGGCCCTTCCCCACGGAGCTCCACGACGCGACCGGCGAGCACCTGCGCCAGCGGGGCCACGAGTACGGCACCACGACGGGCCGCCCGCGGCGCTGCGGCTGGTTCGACGCGGTGCCCATCCGGCATGCCGTGACGGTCAACACGGTGAGCGAGATCATGCTCAACAAGCTCGACATCCTCTCCGGTCTCGCGGAGGTCCGCATGGCGATCGGCTACCGCCTGGATGGGCGTCTGGTCGACCGCTGGCCGCTGACCGTCGCCGAGCTCGAGCGCGCGGAGCCGGTCTACGAGGCGTTCCCCGGCTGGACCGCCGACCTGTCGACGGCGGACTCGATGGCCGACCTGCCGCTGGCCGCGGTGGCCTTCGTGGAAGCCCTGGAGCGGCGCGCGGGTGCGCCGATCACCCTGGTCAGCGTGGGGCCCGAACGGACGCAGACGATCACCCGCGGCTCCCGCCCGGCGGTGGCTGCATGACGACCGCCACGCCGCGGCGCATCCTGATCCTGGGCAGCGGCGCGCGGGAGCACGCGATGGCGTGGCGGCTGGCCGCCGAACCGGGCGTCGAACGGGTCACCGTGGCGCCCGGCAACCCGGGTATGGCGGAGCCCCCGACCGACAGCCTGGACCTCGTGCCCGGCGTCGAGGCGGCGGATGTCGGGGCGGTCGTGCGCCTCGCCCGCGAGCTGCGGCCCGACCTGATCGTGAGCGGCCCCGAAGCCCCCCTGGTGGCGGGGGTCGCCGACGCGCTCACGGCGGCCGGCTTCACTGCCCTGGGCCCGGGTGCGGCCGGGGCACGCCTCGAGGCGAGCAAGGCCGCCACTCGCGATATCGCCACCGCGGCCGGCGTGGTTATGGCCGCCGGGGCCGCCTTCGAGGCGGTCGCCCCCGCCCTGGCGTTCGCCGCCGGCCGCGACTGGCAAGTCGTGGTCAAGGCCGACGGGCTCGCCGCGGGCAAGGGTGTCACGGCCTGCCATGACGAGGCGACCGTGTCCGAAGCCCTGCGCGAGGCGCTCGTGGAGCATCGCTTCGGGGCGGCCGGTGCGCGCGTGGTGGTGGAAGAGCGCCTGGCCGGGCCGGAGGCCAGTGTCATGGCCCTCTGTGACGAGACCGCGGTGCTGGCCCTGCCTGCCGCGCGCGATCACAAGCGGCTGGAGGACGGCGACGAAGGCCCCACCACCGGGGGCATGGGTGCGTATTCGCCACTGCCGGACCTGGACGAGGCAGCCGTCGAGGATCTCCTGGACACGGTCCACGCGCCCGTCCTGGCCGAGGCGTCTCGTCGCGGCATCCCGTTCCGCGGCGTGCTCTACGCCGGACTCATGCTCACCGATCGCGGCCCCCGCCTCCTCGAGTTCAACGTCCGGCTGGGTGACCCGGAAGCGCAGGCGGTCCTGCCGCGGCTGGCCGTGCCGCTCGGGCCGCTCCTCGCGGCCGCCGCGGGCGGCCACCTGGCGGCGGCCGCCGCCCGGCTTGGCCTCGCCCCGCGCGCGGTCCTGCCGGCCGCTCCGCAGGCCTGCGCGGCGGTGGTCCTGGCGGCGGCCGGTTACCCGGCGCGGCCGCGGGGCGGCGACCCCATCGGCGGGCTGGCCGACGCTCGCGCGGCCGGTGGCCTGGTCTTCACCGCGGGCGTCGCCGGCGCGGCCGGCGGCCTGCGCACCGCCGGCGGGCGCGTGCTCACCGTGGTGGGCCGGGGCCACGACCCCGCCGCGGCTGCCGATGCCGCCTACGCGGCGGCGGGCCACGTGGCGTTTGCGGGGGCCCACCTGCGGCGTGACATCGGCCGCGTGTCGGCGGGGGTGGGCGGATGATCCCGCGCTACACCTTGCCCGAGATGGGCGCGCTGTGGACCGACCAGGCGCGCTTCGAGGCGATGCTGCTGGTCGAGCTGGCCGTGGCGCGCGCACAGGCCCGCCGGGGCCTCATCCCGGGCGAGGCGCTCGCCTCGATGGAGACCCTGGCGCGTGTGGACGTGGCCCGCATCGCCGAGATCGAGCGCACGACCGACCACGACGTCATCGCCTTCGTCAGCCAGGTCGCCGAGTCCGTCGGACCGGCGGGCCGCTACCTGCACCTGGGCCTGACCAGCAGCGACGTCGTCGATACCGGCCTGGCGCTGCAGCTGCGGGCGGCGAGCGAGCGGCTCCTGGCCGACTTCGAGGCGGCGGTCGCGACCGTCGCCATGCGCGCCCGCGAGCATGCCTCGACGCTGATGATGGGCCGCACCCATGGCGTCCACGCCGAGCCGACGACGTTCGGCCTCAAGCTCGCCGGCTGGGCCTTCGAGCTCGATCGCGACCGAGAACGCCTGCGCTCCGCGGCGGCCGGGCTGGCCGTGGGCAAGATCAGCGGCCCCGTCGGCACCTACAGCCACCTCGAGCCGGCCATCGAGGCGGAGGTCCTAGCCGAGCTGGGGCTGGATCCGGAGCCGGTCAGCACGCAGATCGTGGCGCGGGACCGCCACGCCGCTTTCCTGACCACGCTGGCCGTCTGCGGTGGGTCGATCGAGCGCTTCGCCACGGAGGTGCGCAACCTGCAGCACACGGAGATCGGCGAGGTCATGGAGCCCTTCCGCGCGGGCCAGAAGGGCTCGAGCGCGATGCCCCACAAGCGGAACCCCATCCTCTCGGAGCGCCTCGTGGGCCTGACCCGCCTCCTGCGCGGCTATGCCACGGCCGGACTCGAGGACGAGGCCCTGTGGCACGAGCGGGACATCAGCCACAGCTCCGTCGAACGGGTCGCCCTGCCGGATGCGACCTGCCTGCTCGACTACATGCTGGTGCGCTTCACTGGTCTCGTGCGCGACCTCGTCGTGCGGCCCGAGCGGATGCGCCAGAACCTGGCCCGCGGCCACGGGCTGCACGCCAGCGGTCGCGTCCTGGTGGCCCTCGTGGAGGAGGGCGGCCTGAGCCGCGAAGCCGCCTACGACATCGTCCAGCGGCATGCCCTGCGGGCCGCCGACGAGGAGCGCTCGTTGGCGGAGTCCCTGGCTGGCGATCCGGCGGTGACCGCCGCCCTCAGCGAGGCCGCCCTCGCCGCGTGCTTCGACGACGACGCCCAGCTGCGCCACGTGCCCGAGGTGCTGGCGCGCCTGGAGGCCCTGCAACCCGTCCCGGAGGTGACCCATGGTGCTCGCTGAATCGTTCGTCCGGGCCGGCAAGGTCCGCGACCTTTACAGCGTGGACGACGGCCGGCTGCTGCTGGTGGCCAGCGATCGCATCAGCGCGTTCGACGTGGTCCTGCCCACGCCGATCCCGGACAAGGGCCGCGTCCTGACCGGCCTGTCGCGCTTCTGGTTCGCCGAGACGGCCGGGCTGGTGGCCAACCATGTCCTGGGCACGGACGTGACGACCCTGCCGGCCGAGTTCGCCGCCGCCGCCGACGAGCTGCGCGGCCGCTCCATGATCTGCCGTCGGGCCCGGGTCCTGCCGGTCGAGTGCATCGTGCGCGGCTACCTCTCCGGCAGCGGCTGGAAGGACTACCAGCGTGTCGGGGCCGTCTGCGGCATCCCCCTGCCGGCCGGCTTGCGCGAGAGCGACCGGCTCCCGGAGCCGCTCTTCACGCCCTCCACCAAGGCGGAGGAGGGCCACGACGAGAACATCAGCCTGGCCCGCATGGCCGAGCTCATCGGCCCCGAGCTGACCGAGCGGGTCAGCCGCACGGCCCGCGATCTCTACAGCTTCGGCGCGGCCCACGCCGAGTCGAAGGGCATCATCCTGGCCGACACGAAGTTCGAGTTCGGCATCGATGGCGCGAGCGGCCAGCTGCTCCTCATCGACGAGGTCATGACCCCCGACTCCAGCCGCTTCTGGGATGCCGCCGCGTACGAGCCGGGCCGCGCGCAGGCGTCCTTCGACAAGCAGTACGTGCGGGACTACCTGGAGACGCTGGCGTGGGACAAGACGCCGCCCGGGCCGGAGCTGCCGGCGGACGTGGTGAGCGGCACGCGGACCCGCTACGTGGAGGCCTTCGAGCGCCTCACGGGGGCGAGCTTCGCGCGCTACCTCGCCGAGGACGTCATCGCGTGACGACCTTCCGCTTCGTCGTGGCGGTCATGCCGCGGGCGGGCATCCTGGATCCGCAGGGCCGGGCGGTGGCGGGCTCGCTGCCCCACCTCCACGCCACCGAGGTACACGACGTGCGCGTCGGCCGGCGGATCGAGCTGGCGGTCGAGGCGGCCGACGCGGGGGCCGCCCGATCGATCGTGGACCGCCTGGCCGGCGAGCTGTTCGCCAACCCGCTCATCGAGGCGTGGCGTGTCGAGCCCCTGGGGGAGCCGGTCGCATGAGGGTGGGCGTGGTCGTCTTCCCGGGCAGCAACTGCGACCGGGACACGCTGCACGGGGTCGAGCTGGCGGGCGCGGAACCGGTGGCCCTGTGGCACGAGGAACCGGACCTGCGGGGTGCAGAGGTCGTGATCCTGCCCGGCGGCTTCGCCTACGGCGATTACCTTCGAGCCGGCGTGCTGGCCCGCTTCAGCCCGGTCATGAAGGCGGTCCGCGATCACGCCGCCAGGGGAGGCCTGGTCCTGGGCATCTGCAACGGCTTCCAGGTGCTGGCAGAGGCCGGCCTGGTGCCCGGGGCCCTGCTGCGCAACGCCTCGCTGCGCTTCGAGCACCGCTGGGTCCGCCTGGCCGTCGAGCGCACCGACACGCCCTTCACGCGGGCCGTCCCGCCAGGCATGACGCTGCGCCTGCCGATCGCGCACGGGGAGGGCAACTTCTTCCTGCCCCCGGACGAGCTGGATGCCCTGGAGGCGCGTCGCGGCGTGGTCTTCCGCTACGTGGCGCCCGAGGGCAACCCCAATGGCTCGGCGCGCGACATCGCCGGCGTGATCGACCGGCGGGGCAACGTCTGCGGCCTGATGCCCCACCCGGAACGCGCCGCCGAACCGCTGCTCGGGTCGGCGGACGGGCTGCTGCTGCTGCGCTCGCTGGTCGGCAGCGGCCTCGCCAGCGCCGCGGCATGACGATCGTGGAGACGGCCGTGGCCGCTGCCGATCTCCCCATGCCGCTCCACCGCGCGCTTGGCCTGACCGATGAGGAGCTGGCGGCCATCCACGACCGCCTGGACCGTGCCCCGAACGACCTGGAACTGGCCATGTTCAGCGTGATGTGGAGCGAGCACTGCTCCTACAAGAGCTCGCGTCCGTGGCTGCGGCGCCTGCCCAGCGCCGGTCGCGGCGTGGTGGCGGGCCAGGGCGAGAACGCCGGGGTCATCAGCATCGGCGATGGCCTGGCGGTGGCGTTCAAGCTCGAGTCGCACAACCACCCCAGCGCCGTCGAGCCATACCAGGGCGCGGCCACCGGCGTGGGCGGCATCCTGCGCGACATCTTCACCATGGGCGCCCGCCCCATCGCGGTCCTGGACGCCCTCAAGTTCGGCGACCCCGCCGACGAGCACACCCGCCATCTCGTGCGCGGCGTCGTGCGCGGCGTCGGTGGCTACGGCAACTGCGTCGGCGTGCCGACCGTGGGCGGCGAACTGGTCTTCGACCCCAGCTACGGCGAGAACCCCCTGGTCAACGTCATGGCCGTGGGCCTGCTGGAGGAGCGCCACCTGACGCGCGCCGCGGCGCCCGGCCCGGGCAACGCGGTCGTGCTGTTCGGCTCGGCCACGGGGCGCGACGGCATCGGCGGGGCCAGCGTCCTGGCCAGCGCGACCTTCGACGACTCGAGCGCGACCAAGCGCCCCACGGTGCAGGTCGGCGACCCGTTCGCCGAGAAGCTCCTCATCGAGGCCAGCCTGGAGCTGATCGACCGCGGCCTGGTGGAGGGCCTGCAGGACCTGGGCGCGGCGGGCATCACGTGTGCGGTGTCGGAGACGGCTGATCGGGCCGGGACGGGCATTCGCGTCGACCTGGACGCGATCCCACGCCGCGAGACGGGCATGAGCCCGGCGGAGGTCATGATCAGCGAGAGCCAGGAGCGGATGCTGGCCATCGTGCGCCCGGCCCTGGTGGGCGACGTGGAGGGCGTCTGCCGGCGGTGGGGCGTCGGCGCGACGGTCATCGGCCGGGTCACCGACGACGGCCTGATCCGCGTGGTGTCCGGCGGTGTCGAGCTGGCGCGGATCCCGGCGCCGGCCCTGACCAGTGACGCCATCGTGTACCACCGGGAAGCCCGCCCCCCGGTGCACGAGCGGGCCGCGCCGGCTCCCGGCGTCCAGCATGAGCTCCTCGAGCGCGAGCCCGGCCTCCCGGAGCGCGGCATGGACCCGGGCGCGGTCCTGCTGGCCCTGCTGGGCCACCCCAACGTGTGCAGCCGTGCCTGGGTCACGACGCAGTACGACGAGACGGTCGGCGCCGACACGGTCGCGGCCGGGGAGCACGGGGCGGCCGTGCTGCGCGTGCGCGGCACGGCCCGCGCACTGGTCATGGCCACCGATGCCTGCGCGGCCGTGGCGTCCCTGGATCCCTACCTGGGCGCGGCCATGGCGGTCGCCGAGTGCGCGCGCAACGTGGCCATCACCGGCGCCCGGCCCATGGGCGTGACGGACTGCCTGAACTACGGGGATCCCGGCCGCCCGGAGGCCTTCTGGGCCTTCACCGAGGGCATCCGCGGGGTGGCCGACGCCTGCCGGGCGCTGGAGCTGCCAGTCACCGGGGGCAACGTCAGCTTCTACAACGAATCGGGGCGCGGAGCGATCGCGCCCACGGCCCAGATCGGCGTGCTCGGCCTGCTCGACGACATCGAGCGGCGGGTCAGCCCCCCCTTTCGATCGCCGGATGACGTCGTCGGCCTCCTGGGCAGCACGACCCCGGGCCTCGCCGGGTCGGTCTATGCCAGCCTGGCTGGGGCGAGCCTCGACGACCGGCCGCCCGGCCTGGAGCTTGGCCGCGAGCGGGCGCTGCAGGAGTTGCTCCTCGAGGCCGCCGCCCAGGGCCTGCTGGCGTCCGCCCAGGATGTGTCCGGTGGTGGCCTCGCCGTGGCGCTTGCCGAATGCTGTGTCTGGTCGGGCCTCGGAGCGCAGCTGGAGCTGGCCGTCGGCTCCACGCCGGCCCTGGAGCTGTTCGGGGAGGCACCCAGCCGGGTGGTCGTGTCCACGACGCCCAAGGGCTGGGAGCGCCTGGCGGACCTCGCCGCAGGGCGGGCCGTGCCGCTTGAACGCCTCGGTCGCGTCGGTGGTGACCGGCTGCGCGTCCGGCTGATCGGGCTCGCCGCCACGGGCGCCGCGGAGGAGCGCGGAGCGGGCGTGGCGGATGACGTCGACGTGCCGGTCGGGGCCCTCGAGCACGCCTGGTCCGCCGGCCTGCCCCGCGCGCTCGGCGAGGAGGCCTGAGCCGTGTGCGGCGTGCTGGGCGTCTTCAGCCCGGGCCACGAGGCGGCCCCCCTCGCCGCACTCGGCCTCTTCGCGCTGCAGCACCGCGGGCAGGAGTCGGCCGGGGTGGCCGTCAGCGACGGCCACGACGTGATGGTCTACAAGGACCTGGGGCTGGTCGCGCAGGTCCTCGACGAGCGGCGGCTGCCCTCGCTGCGGGGGCACCTCGCGAGCGCCCACTGCCGCTACTCGACCACCGGCTCGACGAGCTGGGAGAACAGCCAGCCCACCTTCCGCATCGGGCCGCACCGGCCGGTCGCCGTCAGCCACAACGGCAACCTGGTCAATACCCGGCAGCTGCTGGCCGACCTGCCCGGCGGTCGCGGCCGCCTCACGGCGACGACCGACACGGAGCTCCTCACCGCGATGCTCGCCGAGGAGCCGGCCGGCGACCTGGTCGAAGCGCTCCTGCGGGTCCTGCCGCGGACGGAGGGGGCCTATGCCCTGGTGGTCATGGACGGCCAGCGCCTCGTCGGCATCCGGGATCCGCATGGCTTCCGGCCGCTCGTCCTGGGGCGGTTGCCCGACGATGGGTGGGTCCTGGCCTCGGAGACCGCCGCGCTCGATGTCCTGGGTGGGGAGTACGTGCGCGACGTGGCCCCGGGGGAGATGGTCGTGCTCGGCGAGGCCGGCGGACCGCGCTCCGTCCGGTTCGCGGAGGGGCACGAGAACCTGTGCGTCTTCGAGCTCATCTACTTCGCCCGGCCGGATTCCTACATGCTCGGCCGCAACCTCTATGAGGCCCGCCGCCGTATGGGCGAGGCGCTCGCACGGGAGGCACCGGCCCAGGCGGACATCGTCATGCCGGTGCCCGAGACGGGCGCGCCCGCCGCGGCTGGCTACGCGGAGGCGAGTGGCCTGCCGTATCGCGAGGGCATGGTCAAGAACCGGTACGCCGGCCGGACCTTCATCCAGCCCAGCCAGGCCCTGCGGCAGCGAGGCGTCAACGTCAAGCTCAACCCCCTGCGCGAGCAGATCCGCGGCCGGCGGCTCGTCGTGGTCGACGATTCGATCGTGCGGGGCACGACCACCAAGCAGATCGTCAGCCTGCTCCGGCGCGCGGGAGCCCGTGAAGTCCATCTGCGGATCAGCGCGCCACCCATCTTCAACCCCTGCTTCTACGGCATCGATACGCAGATCGAGACCGAGCTGATCGCCGCGACCCACAGCCTCGACCAGATCCGCGACTACGTGGGCGCGGACTCGCTGGCCTACCTCTCCATCGAGGGCGTCCTGGGCGCCTTGCAGCTGCCGCGCGAGCGCTTCTGCTTCGCCTGCTTCGACGGTCGGTATCCCGTGCCCGTGCCCTATGACGTGGCGAGCCACAAGTTCGTCCTGGAGGACACCCGGGACGAGCCACTGGCGGTCCGGTGACCAAGGGGACGGCGCCGCGACCGGCCTACACGCGGGCGGGCGTGGACGTGGCCGCGGGCGACCGGGCGGTGGAGCTGATGCGCCCTGCCATCGAGCGGACCCGACGTCCCGAGCTGGTCGGCGGGCTGGGTGGCTTCGCCGGCGCGATCGCCCTCCCGGCGGGCTATCGCGAGCCGCTGCTGGTGGCGTCCACCGACGGCATCGGCACGAAGGCGATGCTGGCGGCCGCCGCGGCCCGCTTCGACGGCGTCGGCGCGGACGTGGTCGGCATGTGCGCCGACGACGTGGTGTGCAGCGGCGCCGAGCCGCTGGCCTTCCTGGACTACCTCTCGGTCGGGCGCCTCGTGCCGGAGGCCGTGGCGGCGATCGTGGGCTCGGTCGCGGATGCCTGTGCGGCGATCGGCTGCGCTCTCGTCGGCGGCGAGACGGCCGAGCATCCGGGGCTCATGGAGGCGCACGAGTTCGACCTGGCCGGCTGCTGCATCGGGGTCGTGGAGCGATCGGATCTCCTCGACGGCACGGCGGTCCGGTCGGGGGACGTGCTGCTGGGGCTGGCGGCCTCGGGCCTCCACGCCAACGGCTTCTCCCTCGTGCGCGCGCTCGTGAGCCAGTGGGAGGTCGACCTCCAGGGTCCGTACCAGGCCCTCCTGCGCCGGACGCTCGGCAGGCCGGCGGCGGATGCGGCGCTGGCCGCCGAACCGGGGCACGCGATGGCCACGGTCGCGGACGTGCTCCTGACGCCCACGCGCGTGTACGCCCGGACGGTCCTCCAGCTTCGGGCGGCCCTGCGCGTGGCGGGCCACGACCTGCGCGGTGCGGCGCACGTGACGGGGGGCGGCCTGCCGGGGAACGTGCCGCGTGCCCTGCCCGACGGCCTCGCCGCCCGCGTCGACGTCGACCGGTGGCCGATGCCGTCGGTCATGCGGCTGCTTGGCGCGCTCGGTGGCCTGGACGACGTTGAGATCCGGGCCACGTTCAACGGCGGCCTCGGCATGGTCCTGGTCGTGCCGCCGGAGGGCGTCACCGTCGCGCTCGGGATGTCGGAGCGCCTCGGCGTCGCCGCCTGGTCGGTCGGCACGGTCGTGCCGATCGCGGTGGCGGGGGGCGCCCGCTACCTCGAGCGCGGCACCACCGCCTGATGGCACCGACGGCGGTCGCGGTCGGAGTCTCGGGCACGGGCTCCAACCTCGCGGCACTCCTGCAGGCCCAGCGGCGCGGGGCGCTGGGCGGCCATGTCACGCTCGTCTTCGCCGACCGCGATTGCCCGGCCCTCGGCATCGCCCGCGCGGCCGGCGTGCCGACGCTGCTGCTGCGGCCGCTCGACTGGCCCGGTCAGGGCGCATGGGACGCCGCGCTGGCTGCCGCACTGCGCGAGGCGCAGGTCGGTGTCGTGGCGCTCGCCGGCTTCATGCGGCTGCTGGGCCCGGCCGTGCTGGCGGCGTTCCGCGGACGGATCCTCAACGTCCACCCGAGCCTGCTCCCGGCATTCGCCGGCGGGCATGCCATCGACGACGCCCTGGCGGCCGGCGTGACCGTCACCGGGGTGACGGTGCACCTCGTAGACGAGACGCTCGACGGCGGCCCGATCGTCTTCCAGGAGGCGGTGGCGATACGCCGCGACGATGACGGCGCGAGCCTGGCCCCCCGGATCCACGCCGTGGAGCACCGGCTGCTTCCGCGCGCCGTCGCCCTGCTGGCAGGCGGCGCGCTGACGCTCGGCGACGACGGCCGGGTGGCCATCGATGCGGCCGCCGCGGCGGAGGTCCCGTGGCCTCGCCGGGCACTCCTGTCGGTGTCCGACAAGGCTGGGCTGCTGGAGCTGGCCCGTGAGCTGATGACCCGCGAGGTCGAGCTCGTGTCCACCGGCGGCACCGCCCGCACCCTGCGCGAGGCAGGCCTGCCGGTCACCGACGTGGCCGACGTCACCGGCTTCCCGGAGATGCTGGACGGTCGCGTCAAGACGGTCCACCCGCGCATCCACGGCGGGGTGCTGGCCGACCGGCGCCAGGCCGGCCATCGCGCCGAGCTGGCGGCGGCCGTCATCGCCCCGTTCGAGTTCGTCGTGGTGAACCTCTATCCGTTCGAGGCGGCGGCCGAGCGGCCGGGCATCACCATCGATGAGCTCATCGAGGAGATCGACATCGGCGGCCCGGCCCTCGTGCGGGCGGCGGCCAAGAACCACGCCTCGGTGGCGGTCCTCACCTCGCCCGACCAGTACGGGGCGGTGATCGCGGAGCTGGAGCGCGACGGCGCGGTCGGGGAGGCGACCCGTCGGCGGCTGGCCGTGGCCGCCTTCCGGCGCACGCACGCATACGACGGGCACATCGCCTCCGAGCTGAGCCGGCGCCTTGGCGTCGTGCCTGACGGGGCGGCCGACGGGGCGGCCGACGACCTGCTGCCGCTCCACCTCGTCCTGGACCTGGAGCGGGTCCAGCGGCTGCGCTACGGCGAGAACCCGCACCAGGTGGCGGCCCTCTATCGGCGCCCCGATGCGCCGGCCGGCAGCGGCCCGTTCGCCACGGGCGTGGATCTCCGCCAGGGCAAGGCGTTGAGCTACAACAACCTGCTCGACGCGGCGGCCGCCGCGGGGGTGGCCCGCGACCTGCACGGGGCCGCCGCGGTGATCGTCAAGCACGCCAACCCATGCGGCGCGGCGGAGGGTGACGACGTCCTCGTGGCCTGGGACCGCGCCCTCGCCGGCGACCCGGTCAGCGCCTACGGCGGCGTGGCGGCGGTGACGCGGCCGGTGGACGGACCGCTCGCGGAGCGCCTCACGGCGATCTTCCTGGAGGTCGTCGTGGCCCCCGAGCTGACCGTGGACGGGGCGACCGTCCTGGCCGGCAAGCCCAACCTGCGAGTCGTGGTCGACCCGTGGCTGGGCCGCCCGCCCGTGCCGGACGTCGAGATCCGCAGTGCGGGCGGCGGGGTCCTGGCGACCACGGCCGACACGGCCGCCGATCGGCCGGACGGGTGGTCGGTCGTCACGTCGCGCGCTCCGACACCCGCCGAGGCCCGCGACCTCGACCTCGCGTGGCGCCTCGTGCGGCATGTCCGGTCGAATGCCATCGTGCTGGTCAAGGACGGCGCCCTGGTGGGGGTTGGCGCGGGCCAGATGAGCCGCGTCGACAGCGCGCGACTGGCGGTCGAGAAGGCTGGCCCGGAACGGGCGCATGGGGCTGTCTGCGCGTCGGACGCGTTCTTTCCCTTCGCCGACGGGGTGGAGGCATGCCTCGGGGGCGGCGTTTCCGCCTTCGTCCAGCCCGGCGGCTCGGTGCGGGACGCCGAGGTCGTGGCCGCGGCCGAGCGCGCGGGCGCGGCGATGGTCACGACCGGCGTTCGCCATTTCCGTCATTGAGGCAGACTGCACGGCACAGGAGGTGGACCATGACCGAACCACTTACGCCCCATGACCAGGATCCCGCCACGGACGGGGAGGCGGGCTCGGACGCCCTCATCGACAAGGTGACCGCGGCGGTCGACGAGTTCGCCAAGCGTGCGGCGCCCGTCGTGCGCGAGGTCGGCGCCCGTGCCGCGGAGGTGACCGCGGCCGCCGGCGTCAAGGCGGGTCCGGTGGCCCACCGCGTGGCCGACGCCACCGAGGACCTGGGCCAGCGGCTCGCGCGCAAGGCCAGTGACGTGGCCAGTGACCTCCGCCGCAGCATGAGCGGCGAAGGCGCCGCCGCTCCGACGACGACGCCCTCGGCCGACGCTCCGACCACCGAGCCCGCAGCGAACGCCGCGGCGCCCGAGGTCGAGACGACGGAGCCCGACTCCGCCGCCTAGACAGGGAACGACCGGGCCCGTGCGAGCCCGGTCGTAGGAGGTAGGTTGCCGCCGGCCCGCGTGGGCGGCCGGTCAGCGGCTGTTCTTGTTGGGCCGCGCTTCCTTGGCCAGCTGGCGCTGGCGGGCCTGGCGCTCCAGGTCGGCGTTCTTGAAGCGCGCCAGCTCCTGGCCCGTGCTCGGGTGCATCAGGAAGCTGTGGCCTTCGACGTCGTCGCCGTCGTTCTTGAGCTTGGAGCCCACGCCCTCGGGCGCGGTGGGCTTCTTCTTGTTCGCCATGTCGGACCTCTCAGTCTGTGCTGTGCTCGCTGCCCGCTTACCTGCCGGTCCGGGCGATGGACGTAGAGTGGGCCGCGAACGGGGCGGCGTCAACGGATGCCCGTGACAGCCGCGGTGTCATCCTGCTGACACCAGCGTGGCATCCAGGGCGTCGAGTTCGCGGACGATACCGCCGGCTTCGGCGCGCTCTGCGACCAGCCGCGCCCGGCGGATGGCTGCCTTGACCGCCGCGGACCTGGATCCCTCGGCCGCCAGTGCCTCGGCATGGCGCCAGCGCGCATACGCCTCGTAGTAGACGTCGCCGACGTCCGCCTCCTCCTCCGCGACGGCCGCCCAAGCGGCTGGCTCCCCGACGCCGCCGGCACGGGCCGTTTCGCCGGGCAGCAGGGCGAGCTGGATCCGCATCGGCCACGGGATCGAGCCGTCGGCGCGGGTCGCCTCCCTGGCGGTGGATCTCGCGCCGTCGGCGGCCGCGACGAGGCCCGCCAGGTGCGTGTCACGTCCCCGGGTATCTCCGGCGAGCCGGGCTGCCTGCGTGAGTGACGCCTCGATCATCGCGCGATAGACCTGGCAGATGACCCGCAGCAGCGGCCCGACGCCGTCGCCCGCGGGCGCTTCGTCGAGTCGTGCCAGGGCCTCCTCCGGCCTGCCGAGCCACCAGAGCGCGAGCGCCTCGTCCTTGATGAGGTCCGCCATCGTGTCCGGGGTCATGCCCCGCGGCGCCGCCCGCCGCGCGTCCGCGAACGCGTCGAGGGCGCTGGATAGCTCACCAAGACCGATCAGCGCCGCTCCGCGGGCAGCTTGGGCGAAGACGAGGAGGTCGCCCGTGCCGCCGATGGCGATGGCTCGCTCGGCCAACGAGACCGCTTCGCTGAACCGTGACGCCCATATCGCGAACGCCACCGCGTTCACGTAGAACGTGAGGCCGTTCGTCCGCTCCAAGCCGGCCTTCGTGGCAAGGGAGATGGCACGGGCCGTGACCTCCTGTGCGCGATCGAAATCACGGAGGGCGTCCAGCGCCACACACAGGTTATTGTCGGCGCGGAGCACCTGAACGACATCGTCGAGCTTCTCTGCGAGCCGTCGGGCGGCCTCGAGCATCTCGACCCCGCGCCGGGGATCGCTGCGGCCGATGAGGGTCGCCTCGGTGATGAGCGCGCCCGCCAGCTCGTGCTCCGCCTCCGTTGCGCGAGCGACCTCGAGCGCCGACCGGCAGACGTCCAGCGCCTCGACGTCGCGATTGGCCAGCATGAGCAGCCGGGCGCGGCTGGCCAGGAGCGCTGCCCGCTCGCGGCTCGCCGGTTGCGCCGGCATCAGGTCGACCGCCGCTGCGGCCGCCGTCAGCGCCCCTGCTTCGTCCCCCGCGTCCCACAGGTAGGTGGCAAGGCGTTCGCTGAGGGCTGCTGCCCGG
>DASPUH010000027.1:0-14412 GCA_035622975.1 Candidatus Sulfotelmatobacter sp. | reverse complement strand
CCAAGCCGAAGCCGCTCCCCCACGTCCACCTCCACGACCTCTCCCAGGCCGGTGCGTCCCACGATGCGGCCCAGGCCGGCCGGCACGATGACCGTCGGCCTCCCCGGCAGTGTGCGCAGCGACTTCAGGTCCAGGTGGTCGAAGTGGCCGTGGCTGATGAAGACGGCGTCCACCGCGTCCAGGTGGTGGGCGGCCACGGCCGGCGCCCGTCGGCGGATGGACCACAGGACGTGACCGAGCACGGGATCGGTCAGCAGCCGCGTGCCGGCCATCTCGATCAGGACGGTGGAGTGGCCCAGGAACGTCAGCCGGTCACCTGGCATGGCCCGAGCATACGGCCCACGTCTCCACCCCGACCTCGCGTCGGTGACCCGGACCGGGCCCGACGCCGGCTCGGTCTCGCTGGCCGTCAGCGGACCGTGTTCGGAGCGTGCCCCTCCAGCGCGTGTCCCTCCGGCGCGTGCGGGTGGTCCGGCTCGACCAGCCCCCGGCCGGCGAGTACGGCAGCGATCACCGCGATGGCGCCGAAGCCCACCGACATCGACGGGTCGCCGAGCGAGCCGTTCGCCTGCTGGACCAGCGACAGCCCCAGGATGCTCAGGGCCATCAGCGTGGCGAAGACGAGGCCGCCGAGCGCCAAGGCGGCCCCGAACGGCAGGCCACGCCCCAGTCGATACGCGGCCAGCCCCAGAAGCGGCAGGGCGAACGCGAGGTCGAGCGGATACACCGCGCTGGTCGGCAGGTGGAGGTCGGTGATGGCGGAGGGGAGCGCTCCGCTCGTGACGATCGACATGATCTGGCCGATCCACAGGGCCGCGAACATGACGACCACGAGGCCCAGAAAGGCCGACGTGGTCCGCCGCCGGAGGTGTCCGCCGACGGCGGCGGCCCGACCCATCGTGGGCACCATCAAAACGACCGACCAGGTGGCGAAGCCCAGGACCGCGATGTGCAGCGGTGTCACCGGGCTGACGACCACCTGGAAGCCGTAGATGGCGTACGTGTAGATGAGGTACGCCAGCGCCCCGACCACGACCACACGGCCCGTCGGCGAACCTCGGTGAGCGGCCCGAAGCGCGAAGACCAGGGCAGGCACCGCGCCGAAGAGGGTGGCGAGGTCCGTGCCTCTGGCCTGGTCGACCATCGGCGCGACGTCCCGGTAGACGTTGGTGAACAGGCCAGCCGCCGACGCGACGGCCGCCAACGCCGTCGCGACCCACGCGAGGCCGTCGATCCTGCTGGTCCGGGGCATGCCTTCCCTCTGATCGCCTCCCGGCGACGATGCGACTGGCGCCGCGGTGCAGCCAAGAGTCATTCGTCACGAAGCTGTCGGGCGCCGCGTACCATCGAGCGGTGACGGAGCGGCACCCGGTTCGTCGGGCCATCACGACCCGGCGCTGACGGCCGACCCCAGCGCTTGGTGATCCTCATCTGCGCCCACGGCTACTCGTCGACCCTCGCCGCGGCCACGCTCCAGGAGCTGGGCTACCCGCACGCCACCGATGTCGTCGGCGGCTTCGAAGCCTGGGCCGCCGCCGGCCTGAGAACGGATTCTGCCAGCCGCTCGTCTGGATAGGCGACAACCCATCCGCGCGGGTCTCGCTCATGAAGGGGAACCCACGAGTCACCCCGGCACCGATACCGCGGATCGCTTCCGCCGCCTGGCGGCGGGGGAGCTCGATCGCGCTTATCGGCTGGCGGGCCTGCTTCTCGGCGATCGGCCCGAGGCAGAGGATGCGACGCAGGAGGCGCTCCTTCGTGCCTGGCGCGGGGCAGGGACGCTGCGCGACCCCGATGGCTTCCAGGCGTGGTTCGACCGCATCCTGGTCAACGTCTGCCGCGACCGCCTGCGCCGCCGTGGGCGTGTGCGCTTCATCGCGCTCGACACGACGGCTGACCCGGTCGCAGAAGCCGACCCGTTCCGCAGCGTCTTGGAGCGGGACGAGGTCGTGCGTGCGATGACGCTGCTGGATCCTGACCAGCGGGTCGTCGTCGTGCTGCACTACTTCGCGGATCTCACGCTGGCGGCCGTGGCCCAACGGACTGGCTGGCCGGAGGGCACGGTCAAATCGCGGCTGCACCACGCCCTGCGAACGATGCAGGCGGGACTCGCGGAGGCGTCGTCAGTGCCCGCGCCGACGAATCGGCCATGACCGACGACCTCGAGCGTCGGCTTCGAACGAGTCTCTCCACCGCGGCGCTGCCGTCGGCTCCGGACTCGCTGCTGGACGCGTTGGATCGTCTGCCGGATGACGTCGGCCCGATCGGGACGGGCGCCCAGCGCGTGAGCCTCGCCTGGGCGATGCCGGTGCTGGCCGTCGTGGTCGTGCTTGCGCTCATCGCCGCCTGGATGCCGGGCGGCCTGTTGGGTCCCGCTGGGCCGACGGCCTCGCCGCGGGGGTCGCAGTCGACATCGCCGTCCGCTGCCCCCGACATCGAGTGGACCAAGGCCGCGTCCACCGGCAACGACATTGTCGACAGCATGGTCGCGTTGCCCGGCGGCGGTTATCTCGGCGTGGGCAGCGTGTACGCCACGCAGGGCGTGCTGTGGTCATCGCCAGATGGCCGCTCGTGGCAGCGCACGGTCGCGACCGATCCAGCGCTGGCCGGCAGCGTGTTCGATCAGATCGTCCTTCTCCCGCATGGGGGACTTCTGCTTGTCGGCGAGGACGCAACCCTCGACGGGAAGTGCGGTGGTGGAGCGGCAGGCTGCAACCCGGTGAACCAGCTGCGGATGTGGACGTCCAGCGACGGTCACACGTGGCGGGCCGTCCCGGCCACTGGCCTCGCCGCGTTCGGGCGGGTCGAAAGCGTGCAGGTGGTCGTTGGTCCGACCGGCCTGGTCGCGAGTGGCGTCGTGGCCCCGGTGATCGGGGACCTGAGCAGCAGCATCTGGACCTCGCTTGATGGCACCACCTGGACCCAGGCGACCCAGTTCCATCAGACTTTCCCGAATGCGGTCATCGACGCGATCGTCGCGACGCCGACGGGCGTCGCTGTCACCGGTCAGCTGGACGTCCACGCGATCCCTTCCGGCACCGACGGAGGGGCTTGGTACTCGACCGATGGCACGACCTGGGCACAGGCGGCACTGCCCACCGGAAGCCCGATCCTGGGCGACCTGGCGACCGTGCCGGGTGGCGCACTCGGCGTCACGATCGATCCGGAAAGCGGGGCGTTGTCCACCTGGCGTACGACCGACGGCTCCAGCTGGCAGAAGCAACCGCCCTTCGAGCTGGGAACCGATCTGCCCCGCTTCCTCTCCGACGGCTCGTGGGTCGTCGAGCTCTTCACTGCCACAGGCCGCGCCTGGATCTCGACCGACGCGACCAGCTGGCAGCCCCTGAGTCAGACCAACCCGCCTCCGCTGGATGGGTTCGTCACGGGCGCCCTCAGCGCAACCGGCCTCGTCGTCGTGATCGGGAGCGACATCTGGTTCGGGTCATGGACGGAGCCGGCCACGACCAGCGTCCCCACGTCCGTGGCTCGCTCCTCGACGTCACCGTCGCCGACTCTCGCGACCGGCCCCGAAGTCGACGATTTCGGACTCTTCGATGCTCAGCACGGGTGGGCTGAATCGAATGGGCATCTCTTCCTGACCGCCGACGACGGTTCGACCTGGGTGGACCAGGGATCCATCGGCTCCGACTACTACGCCGCCATCACATTCGCCTCGCCCGACGTCGCCTTCGCCCAGAGCGGTCCGCTATTCGAGCGGACGACCGATGCCGGTCGCACGTGGGAGCCGCTGGCGTTGCCGACCCACGCTGGCACCGCCGCCTCATTCAGTTTCTTCAGTCCTTCGAGCGGGTACCTCCTGATGAGCGCGTCGGGCAACGGCCCCGGCACGTTGTTGAGCACAACCGATGCCGGAGCCACGTGGACGGTCGTCGCCACGACGCCTGCAGCTGTCGTTGGCGGTATCCGGTTCATCGACGCCCAGGACGGCTGGGCCGTGGGGACCCAGGAACCGTTCCCGCCAACCGGCCGCCCGACCCTCGACGCGCTGTTCGCGACGCGGGACGGCGGACATTCATGGCAGGCGACCACCTTCCCGGTGCCCACCGGCTACCAGGCAGCCGACCTGCAGGAGGTGAGCGGTCTACCGATGCCCGCGGGTGATGGTGCCTACGAGCTATCCGCCGAATACCTGAGCACCGAGCGCCTTGCATGGGTCACCGAGTACCTCATCACGACCGACGGCGGCGCGACCTGGCAAGTCGGAGGGACCCTTCCGGGAGAGGACAACGGACCCGTGGCGCCGTTCGACGCACAGCACTGGCTGGCCTTCCTCAGCACACCGGACGGGTCGGCGTCGACGTTCTACACGACGGACGATGCCGGCGGGACCTGGTCGCCGATGAGCCCCGCAGGCCTGCCGCCTGGTTTCTTTGTCGGGTTTGCGCTGCGTTTCGCCGACCGGCAGCACGGCTGGGCCATCGTCGACGGGGTCAACAGGGATGTCGGCGGGAACCTCAACCTCAACCTGCAGCTGTACGGCACGAGCGATGGCGGCCAGACCTGGCACCTGCTGTTCGGGTCGCAGCCGACGTCACCGACGGTGACCGCGCAGCCAACCTCGCCAGTGCCCGGCGCCACCGCGACGGCCCTCGCCTTCGTCGACGCCGAGACGGGGCTGTCGGTTGGATCGACTGCGACGGGCAACGGTGCGGTGTGGCACACGAGCGACGGCGGGCGAACCTGGTCTGTGCCGATCGCGCTGCCGCTGGCGCAACCCACCTCCGTGGCCGTGTGGGGGACGCAGGACGCCTGGATCGGGGTCGACTGTGACGGTTCAACGAACCCGTGTGGCCCAGGCGTGCTTGCCAGCGTTGACGGCGGCTACACGTGGCAGCGAGCCAGCGCGACGGACGTAACGTCGCTCAGCTTCACCGACGCGACCCACGGCTGGGCGACGCTCCCGGGTGGGCCGGCTGTGGGCGGCGCTTCCGGTGGGCTGCTGTCGACCGCCGATGGCGGACGGACCTGGTCGAGCCGCGGCAACCCCTGTCCGACCGGCGGCTGGCCGGCCGCGGTGAGCTTCCCGGATGCCCACGACGGTTGGGTCGGCTGCACGGGACCGAGTGCCGGCGGGACCGCTCCAAAGTGGGTCCTGGGCACCACGGACGCGGGCACGACGTGGACCGTTCGTGCCGGGGTCTCGATCCATGGCTCTGGCCCGTCCGTCGGTTCCATCGACTTCGGCGATACGCTCGCCGGTATCGCGATGCGGTCGGACGGAGTGGGCACCTGGTGGGGCGTCCGCGGCGAGACTCAACGCACAGCCGATGGTGGTCGATCCTGGCTGGCTGGCCAGCCAGGGCAGTTCGACGTCGTGATTCCAGCATCGATCTCGCTCCCGACCGATACGGACTGGTTCGCTTTGACCTGGGATGGGAACGCCGGCAAGCAAGTGGTCGAGGCGAGCCATGACGGCGGTCGTAGCTGGACCACGATCTCGGCGGCTCCGACGGCACAGACCGCGACAACGGTGACCGTGCCCCTCGGCAGCACTCACCAGATCGCGGTGACGATCGACGACCAGTCGGGGTCGCTGACCGGCGCCCAGCCGCTCGTCCTGCCGGCCGGCACGCGGATCCCGGCTGAGTACGGGACATCGGACATCACGGCGTGGAACCCGGGGGGCCAGCCGAGCCCCGAGGTGTGGCTGTACTGGGGTGGCGTCATCTGTGACGTCACCTCCACCCTGTCGATCGGGCAAGGTGCTGCATCGATGACCGTGACCGAGGGACCGTATCCGGCCTGCGACGCAGCCAACGTGGGACGCGGGCTGGCGCTGACGTTCAGCGCCCCGGTCGACGCGGCCACGACCACCGTGAGCCTGGTCCCGACCGCGCCCACGCAAGCAGCGCCTGCCAACGTGCAGGCCGCGGGTCTGCTGGACGCCAGTCATGGCTGGGCATGGACCGACCAGAAACTCGTCGTGACGTCCGACGGAGGCGCCTCCTGGTCGGACCTCACCGCGCCCGGCGGCTTCGCGGGCTCCAGGGGCGATTCGCTCGGCGTGACCTTTACCGATCCTCGGCACGGCTGGATCGCGTTCGCCGAGACGTTCACCGCCCCGACCGACCCTGGTTACGGTCGCATCGACATCTGGCGTACGACCGACGGTGGGGCGAGTTGGGCAAAGTCGGAGCTCCCGAAGGCCGTCATCAACCGCTTCGGCGAGATCCTGCCGCCGGTCCAGTTCGATTTCCTGGACGCGGCCCATGGCTTCGCCTTCCTGAGCGGCGACCTCGCGAAAGGGGCCAACGACAGCGATCTCTTCTATACGGCCGATGGCGGCCGGACCTGGTCAGTCGACCGCCCGACCGGTGGCGGGAGCGTCGGCATCGAGGGCAGCATCGCCTTCGCCACGCCGAACGATGGCGTGGTCGTCAACGCCGATGTGGGCAGCGGAATCGCGATGACGCATGACGGCGGACGCACATGGACGAACGCCGCGTTCTCGTTGCCAGCCGGCTCTACGCGTGCGCAGCTGTTCTTCGGTCAGCCGGTGTTCGCCGATGGTCGCACTGGCGTTGTCGCGGTGGACTTCCAGAGCGACAGCGGCTCGGTGACGCACCTGATCCGTACGTCCGATGCGGGCTCGTCCTGGACGGACGTCGCAGCGTTGCCAGCTGGTTTCTCGTGGGTTTCGGTCATCGACCAGCAGCACTGGGTCGCCTTCAGCGATGCGGCTGTCCGTCACACCGACGACGGCGGGGCCACCTGGACGCAGACCGTGGCCGTCCCGCCGACCAGCCACGAGGCAGGGCCGCAGTTCGTGGACGACATCGATGGTTGGTGGCCGGCCGGGGACGGCTTGAACGCCGTGTTGTATGCAACCACGGATGGCGGGGTCACCTGGCAGGCCCTCGCCCCCTAGCGTCGCTCAGGCGACCGGCGGGCGTGTGGGTGGAACGTGTGACAACGCGAAAGCGGTCGGCCGCGATCAAGCCCCAGGAGGCACCCGACCCTGTGGAGGTCCTTCGGCTGGCGGAGACTGAGGACTTCGTACCCAGCAGCCATGGATGATCTCTCAGCAAGTCGCTGCTTGGCGCGGCCCGTATCGTCCACATTGTTACTGGGAGCACAACCCGGTCCGTCAAGCCTTCGCCGAGTACGGGAATCACCGCCAGACCGCGTGCTTAAGGCCCATTGCGGTCCGGTGTATGAATGGGGACGCTCGAGGAAACCTTTAGGGCGCACTGGCCGGGGGTCGCCGGGCCTTAGGCGGTTCGCTCGTGCTTAGATCAGTGATGGGGTTGATAGGCAAGTGGCTAACGGGACTCGGCGCGAGCGGCGGAGAGACGCGACGTCGCTAGGCGGGTGGCGCGATCCGCTGGGATACTCCCTCCGGGTATTGACAAGGTCTTGACAGACGCCGTGTTTCGGAGCAGAATCTGGCCACGGGAAGCCGTGTCAAGACTTGACACGGCTCTGAGTGTGTCTGGCACCTGACGCGGGAAAAGGGGCCGGCACCGACAGCACCACGAGCAACGCAACAGGGGTACACCGGCACGACCGCAGGCATCGCTGCAACCGTCAAGGACAAGGTCGACCTCGTCGAGGTCATCGGCGAGACCGTCCAGCTCAAGAAGGCGGGCGCTTCCTTCAAGGGACTCTGCCCCTTCCATGGGGAGAAGACGCCCTCCTTCGTCGTGACGCCTGCCCGCGAGACCTGGAAGTGCTTCGGTTGCGGGAAGGGCGGTGACGTCTTCAGCTTCGTCATGGAGCGTGACGGCGTCCTGTTCCCCGAGGCGCTCCGTCGTCTGGCCGCGCGCGCCGGCGTGGAGCTCGACGAGCGGACGACCCGTGAGGACGCCCAGCGCAAGCGCCTCCGCGACGTGATGGAGGCCGCGATCGCCTTCTACCACGCGGCTCTCACTGCCAGCCCGGTCGGGCAGCGGGCGCTCGACTACCTGCGCGGCCGCGGCTTCACCGACGCCACGATCCAGGCCCACCAGCTGGGCTACGCGCCCGACGCCTGGGACGGCCTGACCAGGGCCCTCATCAGCAAGCGCAACGTGTCGGAGGACGAGCTGGAAGCGGCCGGCCTCGTCATCCGCAGCACGCGCCGTCGCGCCGGCGGGCCGGCCGTCTACGACCGCTTCCGCAGCCGCGTCATCTTCCCCATCCGCGACGCGTCGGGCGGCGCTTCCGGCCTGGGGGGCCGCATCCTGGACGAGGCGGCGCCGCCGGCCGCTGCCGATGGCGCGCCCGCTCGCGACCGCGGACCCAAGTACCTCAACTCGCCGGCCACGCTGCTCTTCGACAAGAGCCGCACGCTCTACCTCATCGACCGCGCCAAGGCGCCGGCCCGCAAGGCCGGCCAGGTCGTGATCGTGGAGGGCTACACGGATGCGCTGATGGCCCATCAGGCGGGTTTCGAGAACGTGGTCGGCGGCCTGGGCACGGCCCTCACGGCCGGTCAGGTCGAGCTGGCCACGCGCTACGCGCCGGCCATCGCCCTCGCGTATGACGTCGACCCGGCAGGGCAGGGTGCCGGCACCTTCGGGGCGACCGAGCTGTCGAGCCTGATCGGCGAGATCGAGCGCTCGCCGCATCGCGGCCGGCTGACCGACGTGGGCGTCGTCCGGTTGCCCGAGGGCAAGGACCCGGACGAGGTGATCCGCGAGGATCCCGCGGCCTGGCGCGAGGCGACCGAGCATGTCGTCGACGTGGTCGACTACCTCCTGGAGCACTACGCCAGGCGCTACCCGCCCACGACCCAGAGCGGCAAGGACCGCCTGGTCAGCGCCATGGCGCCCATCCTGCGCTCGCTGGTGGACCCGGTCCGCCGCGAGCTGTACGTGCGCAACCTGTCGGTCCGCAGCGGCGTGGATGATCGCTCGATCAACGAGAAGCTGCGCCAGCCGGGCGTGGCCGTCGGGCCGGGTGCGCCGCGTGCAGGTTCGCCGCGCGCCCGTGGCGTGGATGGCGAGGCGCACGCCGGCGCGCGCATCAACCTGGACGCGGTCCTCGCCACGCCGGACGCGCTCGACCCGCAGTCGGTCACGCGCGCGCTCGACCCCGTCGAGCTGACGCTCCTGCGCCTGCTGCTGATCCATCCCGAGCTCCAGCCGGCCGTCAGCGAGCGCCTCGCCCCCGACGCCCTCATCACCACCCCCGCGCGCGAGCTGTGGCGGGGCGTCCTGGCCGATCGGGAAGCGGATGCTGGCGGCGAATTCCGGCGCGACCGCTTCCTGGAAGCCTTGGACCCGACGCTGGCCGCCCTGGCCCGCACGCTCTACGCCCGGACCGATCCCGATCCCGATGGCGACGCGGCGCTGGACCAGGCGGTCGAGCAGTGCCTCCTGCGCCTGGAACAGCGCCGCCTGGCCGACCTCTTCGACTTCCGGCGCGCCGAGCTCGCCGAGGCCGAAGCCGACCGCGACACGGCCGCCGCCAGCCGCCTGCGCGACGCCGTGCGCGAGCTGGACCACGCTCGCCACGACCTCGACCGTCGCCTCAGCGAGGCATCGCTGCTGGCCCGCCACCGGGCGCACCCCGGCCGGACCACCGCCACCGCGACCCTGACCAGCCCCGATCCACAACCCGCACCCGAACCTCGACCCCTGGCCACCCCCGCTGGAGGACCCGCCCGATGACCAACCCCCTCGACACCCAGCTCGTCGCCGCCGTCCTCGAACGCGGCAAGCGCCGCGGCCTGGATGACGACCGCGTCGCTCCCAAGGACGAGGCGGAAGAGGCCGCCCTGGGCGTGCCTGGCCTGGAGGGCGTGGCCGCCGAGCTCGGCGTGGCCGTCTCGGTCGAGGAGGCCGGCCAGCAGCCGTGGGAGGAGCCGCCCGCCATCCTGACCAAGGAGGACGCGGACGAGCCCACCCAGGAGGAGCTGGAGGCCATCGCCGCCGACATGATCGGCATCGATGACCCGGTCCGCATGTACCTCAAGGAGATCGGCAAGGTGCCCCTCCTGACGGCGGAAGAGGAAGTCGTCCTGGCCAAGGCGATCGAGCTCGGCGAGCAGATCGTCGAGGAGCCATGGCGTGCCGTCCTGTCGCTATGGGAATGGACGAAGAACGACACCGAGAAGAAGACCCGCACCAAGCACGCGGCCCATCGGCTGCCCTTCACCGTCGAGTCGGACCAGGTCGTGCGCGCGGCTTTCGCCGCGGCCGAGCAGGACGGATTGCTGCAGGCCCCGCCCGATCTGCACCTCACGCGCGCCCAGAAGGACGCTACCGAGGCGACCCATGCCCTGCTGCGGCAGGCCAAGCACCTCGTCACCGAGTACACCAAGGCGCCCGACGCCGAGCACTTCACGGAGCTCGTCGACTGGTCCTACCTGGCCGTCCACAACGGCGACCTGGAGTCGCGCGACAACGCGGGCCTGCGTGCCCTGTACGACTGGACGCGGCTGATCGGCCACGACGCGCTGACCCGCTGGATCCTGGGCGGGCACGACGCCGAGCTGATGCTCGAGATGGGCTGGGACCCCGATGCGGATCCGACCACCAAGCCGCGCGATCGCCGCGGTCGCCTCGTGCGCATCGGCAAGGAGGGCCGCGAGCAGCTGACGTCGGCCAACCTCCGGCTCGTCGTGTCGATCGCCAAGAAGTACATCGGCCGGGGCATGTCGTTCCTGGACCTCATCCAGGAGGGCAACATCGGCCTCATCCGCGCGGTCGAGAAGTTCGACTACGAGAAGGGCTACAAGTTCTCCACGTACGCCACGTGGTGGATCCGGCAGGCCATCACCCGCGCCATCGCCGACCAGGCCCGCACGATCCGCATCCCCGTCCACATGGTGGAGACGATCAACCGCCTCATCCGCGTCTCGCGTGGCCTGCTCCAGGAGCTGGGCCGGGAGCCGACCGTCGAGGAGATCGCCGAGGCCATGTCGAAGGGCCAGGAGATCGTGGTCACGCCCGACAAGGTCCGCGAGATCATCAAGGTCTCGCAGGAGCCGGTCTCGCTGGAGACGCCCATCGGCGAGGAAGAGGACTCGCACCTGGGTGACTTCATCGAGGACCGGGCCGCCCTGGCGCCCGCCGAAGCCGCCTCCCACCAGCTCCTCAAGGAGCAGGTGGAGGCCGTGCTTGACTCGCTCTCCGGCCGCGAGCGCCGCGTCCTGCAGTTGCGTTTCGGCCTGGAGGACGGCCGCGCCCGCACGCTCGAGGAGGTGGGCAAGGAGTTCAACGTGACCCGCGAGCGCATCCGCCAGATCGAGGCCAAGGCGCTCCGCAAGCTGCGCCACCCGTCGCGCAGCCGCAAGCTCAAGGACTACCTGGAATAGGGGCGGCGGCCCCGAGCCGGGCGAGCCGGGCCACGGCCGTCCACCACGCGACCGAGGCCCTGGCCCGGTGCGGCTGGGGCCGTGGCCCGGTGCGGCTGAGGGGCCTTGCCCGATCCGCCGCAGGGCCCTGACACCATGCGCCTGAGGCGCCGGCCGCTGTCCATCGTCACGATCGCGCTCCTGGGCGCGGTCGTGGTCCTGCTCGTCTGCGTCTGGCTAGCCGTCTACCGTCCGGCCGCGCTGGCGCTGGCCGGGGCGACGTTCATCGTCGTCCTGACCTGGCTCTCCGACCGCCGCGAACGCGCCCGCCGTGCCCGCCTGAGCGCGACCGCGGCCGCCGACACCTCGTCGCGGCGCCCCCGGGGCGATCCTTACCCCTGAAGCAAGCAACGGACATTGGCGCCGTCTTGGCGTTCGTCGCCGCGGCAGTCCTTGCTTCGAACGGGCCCCGGGACCCACGAAGGCCTCGCGGACCGGCCGTCTATCGGCTGAACGACCGATTCGGAGGGATCCGTTCATCGTCCAGGCGGCTCTACCCGGCCCTCAGGGCTTCCGCCCCACACGCAGGGTGCCGACCCGTCGCTTGGTTGCTCCCCAGGCAAGATCGCGCGTGGTGATCCGTCAAGCGGGCGCGTGAAGGTGCTGTTGCCACGAACCCGGTTGGCTGGTGAACCAAGACACATCCTTGCGCATCACAGCAGCAGGATGGCGTTGCCGCCCGGGTCCTTGCCCAGGCGGAGTCGTTCCAGGGCCACCGTCCGGTCGACCGGGAAGCGCGAGCCGACGAGCGGATTGGGGGCCCGGAGCGCATCGCGGTTCGACCGCGAGTCAAGGAGCAGCAGGATGACGCGGTGGACGTCGCCATCGCGCTCCTTGAGGGCAAGCCTCCGGGCCAGGTCCTGCAGGTCGCGCGGGCGGGTCTCGGCCTCAACGCCGATCCGCAGGCCACTCATGCGGACCACTGCGTCCCACGCCCGCTGATCGCCTGGCAGGTCGAGCGCGACTTCGTGCACCCAGCGCGTATCGGGTGGGAGCTGTGCCCGAAACCGTGCGAGGAGCGCGGCCTGGGTGGCGCCACGCATCGGTGGGCCACCGGGATACGCCCTGATCGACAGGTCCAGCCCGACGGCCGCCAGCAGGCGGAACAGATGCCAGACACTGACCCGCGGCCGGAGAGCATGCTCGATCCGGCTCACCTCGGCGGCCGACAGACCCACCGCGCGACCCACCTCCGCAAGCGTCAGGTCGCGGTTGACCCTGGCATCGTGGATCTCCTGGCCCATCGTGACGACAGCTTGCGTGGCCCGCCGAGAAGCGCGGTCGAGCGCCCGTTCGCGTGCCGGCATCCGAGCAGCATCACCTGTGCGGATAACCGGCGAGTTCGGTCTGGCTTCGCGCAGGCTTGCCTGCGGGCCGGCGTGCCCCCCGCACCGGCTTGCCTCAGCTTCCGGCTGCTAGTCCCTCGGCTGGTAGCGCAGCGCCACCGCACCGGAGGCGTACTCCAGCCGGCTGACCAGCCTGAGGTCCAGGTATCGAGAGAGGCCGGCGAACAAGGTCGGGCCGTGGCCCACCACCCTGGGGTGGACCACGAACTCGTACTCATCGATCAACCCCAACTCCGCCAGCGCCAGCGGGAGCTTCACGCCGCCCGTAAGGAGTCCGTTGCCCGGCTCCTGCTTGAGCCGGCGGACGGCCGTGCCCAGGTCGCCGCGCACGAGTTCGGCGTTCCAGTCGACCCGCTCCAGCGTGCCGGACACGACGTACTTCTTCGCGGCGTCGATCGTCTGCGCGAATGGTTCCATCCACGGTTCCATCCAGTCGGGCACGACCGCCGGCGGCGGCTGTCGCCGCCACGCCGCCTCCATCATCTCGTAGGTCACCCGGCCGAAGAGGAGGGCATCCGCCCAGGCGACGTTCTCGGTCGCGTGGCGATGCAGCTCCTCGTCGGCGATCCCGACCCGGTGATCGACGCAGCCGTCCAGCGTGACGTTGATGGAGTAGCGCAGCGGTCGCATCACGCAGACGCTACGCCGCCGGCGTCGTGGCGTCCAACGCTCCGCATCGGTGAGGATCCCACCGCGACGGATCGTCACGAACCGACGGTCGCGGACCTCTGAAAGGATCAGCGGGCATCTGTAGGGCGCGTCGGACGGCCTGTCGACGGGCTGCGCGTCCTACTCGGTCACGATCAGCCAGAGGCCGACCCGGACGAGGGTGCGGCCGACGGAACGGCCGAGCGGGCCGAGCGGCAGGGCGGGGGGGCGGCGCGCACCCCCGCCGACCCCACGTACGAGGTTGGCACGATGCGCGGCCTGCATCTCGAGGTCGCGGTCCTGCTGGCGGATGCGCATCCAGCTCTGGGGATCGATCATCTGGGGTCTCCCTGCGGCGCGGGACGGGGCCACCACCGCGGTCCTGAAAGGCTTTCTCCCTGGTGTCCGGATCGTCTCAGACGTACCTGACAGTCCATGGCAACAATAGGTGTAGGATGCGCGCATGCACGCCAGTCGACTGGTCGCGATCCTGCTGCTCCTGCAGACACGAGGGCAGCTGACCGCGCGCCAGCTGGCCGACGAGCTGGAAGTCTCGCTGCGCACGATCTACCGCGACCTGGAGGGACTGGCCGCGGCAGGGATCCCCGTCTACGCTGAGCGCGGCCCGTCCGGCGGCTACCGGCTCGTGGAGGGCTATCGCACGCGCCTGACCGGCCTCAATGCCGACGAGGCGGAGGCGCTGTTCCTCTCCGGCCTGGGCGGCGCCGCCGCACAGCTCGGCCTGGGCACGGTGCTCGCGGCGGCCCAGCTCAAGGTGCTGGCCGCCATGCCGCCCGAGTTGCGGGGACGAGCCTCGCGGGTGCGCGAACGCTTCCTGCTGGTGGCGCCCGGCTGGTTCAAGGGGGACGAGGAGCTGCCGGCCCTGGCGACGATCGCGCAGGCCGTCTGGGAGGGCCATCGGGTGCACATGCGCTACGACCGCCGGCCCGGACCGGTCGAGCGGACTGTCGAACCGTTCGGCCTCGTCCTGAAGGCCGGCATCTGGTACCTCGTCGCGAGGCGCGAGGGCAGCCTGCGCACCTACCGCGTCTCGCGCATCCTGGAAGCGACGGAGCTTGACGAGTCGTTCGACCGGCCGATCGACTTCGACCTGGG
>DASPUH010000026.1:0-18917 GCA_035622975.1 Candidatus Sulfotelmatobacter sp. | reverse complement strand
ACGGCCGTCGAGTTGGCGGTCCTGGTGCGACGGACAGGCGACATCGTCATGGCCGCCGACCTCGAGACGGGATCCCTGCACGAGGCCCTTGCCGGCGCAGGCCTGCATCTGCGGCGCGGTCACGCGACGATCACCGCGGAGGCGGCCACGGCCGACGACGCGCGGTTGCTCGGCGTGGTCGAAGGCGACGCCCTGCTGGTCGAGCGGCGCGTGATCATGGACGTCCACGGCCGTCCCATCGAGGCCACCGAGTCGCGCTACCCGGGCGAGCGCTACGCCCTCGACGTGCGGTTCGAGGTGGACGACGGGCACGCCGTCGCGCCAGCCTGACCGCGACCCGCCCGGTCAGCCCTCGCCGACGCTCCAGCCGCCGTCCACGGCGATGACCTGGCCGGTGATCATGCTGGACTCGTCGCTCAGCAGGAAGAGCGCCGCCCGCGTGACCGTGTCGGCCGTCACCGGGCCGGCCGCGAGCGGCTGCCGCCGCGCGAGGTAGGCCAGGATCTCCGGATCGTCCTGGGCGCGCCGGCTCATGGGCGTCGCCACGAGGCCGGGTGCGATGGCGTTGACGCGGATGCCGTGGGGCGCGTAGAACGCGGCCGCGGCCCGGGTCAGGCCCTCGATGGCGCCCTTGCTGGCGGCATAGGCATGAGTCGCGAAGTGGCGTGGCCCGGGGCGCGTGGCCAGCGTGCTCGACATCGTCAGTACCGCCCCACGGATGCCCGCGGCGTCCGGTCCCTGCGCCAGCATGCGCCGGATGGCCGCCCGGCAGACCAGGAACTGGCTGGTCGCGTTGGTGCGCATCACCGTCTCCCAGCCCTCGAGGGTCGCCGCGTCGAGAGGCCCGTCGCCGAAGCGCCGGCCGCTGATGCCTGCCGCGCTGTAGACGGCGTCGAGGCGGCCCGTGAGGTCCAGGCAGGCCCCGACGGCGGCCTCGACCTCCGCCTCGATCGAGACATCCGCCACGTACCCGGCCGCCCGGCCGCCGTCGGCGGTGATCTCGCCGGCCAGCGCCGCCGCGTGGCCCGGCGTCCGGGAGATGACGAAGACCGTGCCGCCCTCCGCCGCGATGGCCCGCGCGGCGGATCCGCCCATCCCGGTCGACCCGGTGACCAGGCACGTCCGGCCGACGAACCGCCCGCCGGGGAGGGCGGTCACGTCGCGGACCCCGTCGCAGCGGCCGGTTCCAGGAGCGCGCCATCTGCCGCCAGCCGCGCCCGCAGGTCGGCCGCCGGGAGCGCCCGGGGCGTGGTGCCGCCGGCCGCGGCGAGGGCCGCCGCGGTGCCGGCTGCCTGCCCCATGGCCATGCAGGTGGCCATCGAGCGCGCCGAGGCATGGGCGTCGTGCGTCGCGGAGAAGCAGCGTCCGGCCACGAGGAGGCCGTCGAAGCCGGCCGGGAGCAGGGTGCGGTACGGGATGCCGTACACGCCGCCATCCGCGACGTACTCCCAGGTCGTGCCGGCGCCGGCGCCGTGCTCCTCGATCGGCGCGCCGCACAGGGCCACCTCGTCGGGGAACCGCCGCGCGGCGAGCACGTCGTCACGGGTGAGGCGGTAGTCGCCCACGACTCGCCGGCTCTCGCGCACGCCGATGGCCGGTGACGTGGCCACCACGACGGCCTGCTCGAAGCCCGGCACGCGGTCGCGCAGGAAGCGGTGGTATTCCCGCACCTGGCGCCGGCCCTCGATCTCGGCGTGGGTCAGCGCCACCGGGTCGGTCGCGTCGACGTGCGGGACGCGGGTCATGTGGACCATGACGACCCCCGGGAGCGGGGTGCGGTGCCACGAGCCCTCGAGGCGCGGGAGGTCGTAGTCGCCCGCCGTCGCGGCCTCGCGCATGCGCTCCCAGAGCTCTGCCTTGGGCACGGCCGCCGCGCGCGCCACGTCCACGTTCGCCAGCCTGAACAGCGTCGAGAGGGCCTGCGTCGCCGGCGTCGTCCGCGCGTCGTCGTAGCCGGCCCCGGCCAGCGCGGACACGTCGGCGTCGCCCGAGGCGTCGACCACGGCGCCGCCGGCGAACCAGCGTTCGCCGCCCTTGCTCCAGGTGCGGACCGCCTCCACCCGGCTGTCGCGGACGCGCACCCCGGTGGCCCAGGCATGAAGCAGCAGGTCGACCCCCGCCTCGGCGGCCAGCGCCTCCCACGCGACCTTCAGCGCCTCCGGGTCGTAGGTCACGCCCGTGCCGGCCCCATACGTATTCGGGCGCTCGAAGGCCGCCCCGTCCCTCGTCAGCCGCGACACGACCTCCCAGCCCAGCCCGCCTACCACGCGGCGGGGCGTGGCGCCCGGGGTGTAGAAGGCGTAGAAGGTGTCAAGGACCGCGGTCGACGTGCCGCCCATGAACGCCATGCGGTCGATCAGCAGTGTGCGTGCCCCGGCTCGCGCGGCGCAGATCGCGGCGCTCGAACCGGCCGCCCCCGCGCCCACGACGACGACGTCGAAGCGTTCCTCGAGGGTCATCACGCGGGCTCGCCGGCGATGGCGAAGACGCGGGCCGGATTGGCGCGCAGGACGGCCTCCGTCGCGGCATCCCCGACGCGCCGCCGGAGGCGCGGCACGAACGAGGTCATCAGCGTGCGCAGGCCGGGGCCGCCACCGTAGGCGCGGTAGTAGTCGCTCCGGCCCAGGTCCAGGCCGACCAGCAGCCGCGAACCATGGCCTGCCGCGACCATCCCCTCCATGAGGTCCAGGAGCACGCTGTCAGGGCGGTACTTGATGCGCCCGATCGTGTCGTACACGAGGTTGACGCCGCGCGCCGCGATCTCGGCGTGGAGCTCCAGGTCCGGGTTGCGGTCCAGGTGGGCCAGCACCATGCGGTCCGGGGCGGCGCCGGCCGCCTCGAGGATGTCGACGATCTCGTGGCCGAACGTGCCGATCTCGGTGTGGACGACGATGGCCGCCCCGCAGGCCACGCTGCCGATGGCGGCCGCCTCGAGCCGCCGCCGTTCGCCGGCCGAGACGTGCTGGTACGACGTGCCGACCTTGATCACGCCGGCCCTCGCCGGGTCGGGCGGGGCGTCATCCAGCCAGTCGTGCGGATGCATCCCCTCGCGCAGGTCAGCCACGATCAGTTCGGCCAGGCGCTGGGTGCTCGCCTCGTGGACCCAGTGGCCAGCCGGGTAGTGCTCGTCGCGATGGTAGCCGGTCGCCCCGATGATGAGGCTGCCGGTCTCCGCCGCGACCCGCCGCAGCAGGTCGGGCCGGCGCCCCAGGCCGATGGGGGTCAGCTCGACGAACGCCGTGAGGCCCGTGGCCTGCCCGTCGCGGACCTCCTCGAGGACGAGGGCCGCGTCCTGGATCTCGCCGCCGCGCATCGCGGGCGAGGCGATGAACAGGTGCTCGTGGGCGTCGACCACCCGCATGGCGCGCGCGGGCACGGTCCCCAGGACGGTGACGACCTGCGGCTCGGCCGGTCCGGACGAGCCCGGCCCGGGCCGGTTCAGTAGCCCACCGAGGGCATCCAGGCGCCGCGCGGCTCCTGGTAGATGCCGCGGGTCATGAGGTTGGTCACGAAGTAGACGCGCAGCCCGTGGGCCAGGCTCCAGCGGAGGAGCTCGCCGTTGTCGAGCGGCACCAGGAAGCCCGGCGTGCCGAAGCCATCGGCCGCGGCGATGAGCGCCTCGAGGTCGCGCGTCGTCTCGGCCACCGAGTGGTCCCAGTAGTCGATGCCGGCGGTGTAGCCGGTGATGCGCCCGAGGTGTTCGACGACGCGGGCCGTGCCGCCGCCGATGGCCTCGCCGAGCTCGCCCGACCGGTCGTGGCCGTGGACGCGCACGCACAGGGCATCGCAGGCGGCCTGATCGTCGGGGTAGGCGCGGCGGACCCGGTAGCCCGGCATCGTCAGGCCGAGCGGCTCGCCGTAGACGGCCGCCATCGTGGCCCGCACGTCGAAGCCCAGCTTCGTGTACAGGCACAGCGATCGGTTGTGATACGCGATCTGGACCAGGCGCACCCCCGGCACGTCACGGGCGGCCACGCGCTCGAGCATGGCCTCCATCAGCAGGCGGCCGATACCGCCGTCCTGGGCTGTCGGGTCGACGCTGACCGGCCCGATGGCGGAGATCGACGCTCGCTCATCGAGGAAGCTGCTGCCCAGGATCCGGCCTTCGCCCTCGGCCACCACCCCGTAGATGCGGGGGTGCTCGATGAGGTGGCGGATCGGTTCGGACGCCGCCTCCACGGTGGGGAAGTCGGGCGGGAAGCCGTGGCGGATGGCGAGGGTCGCGAAGGCCTCGTAGCAGATGCGGCCGCACTCGCGCCAGTCGGCCTCGGTCGCCGCCCGCACCGTGATCGGCGCGGGCCCCGGCGGCAGGGCGGGGACCGGCTCTCGTTCCAGGACGACCATCGGCGTGCTCCGATCACGTGTCACGGATCGCCGCCGGACGCCCCGACGGTCGACCGATCGTAGCGTCGGCTCGTCGCCCACGCACAGGGCCGAACGGCCCGCCCCGGCAGGGACTAGGCGCGTCCGGCGCCGACCTCGTCGGCGCGCGTGCGGCCGGCGAGGAGGATGAGGTCCTCGTGCAGCTCGAACCACGCGCCGTGGTAGCTGTCGACACGCGGCGAGGCCACGAAGCGGATGTCGCCCGCCACGGCCCGCTCGAGGGCCGCGTCGAGCCGGGCCTGGTAGCGTCTGGCGCGCGGCCAGCGCGGCTGCAGGCTGCCGAGCCAGGGCCCGGCCTCGCCGTGCAGCGCGACCAGCCGTGCCACCACGGCCGCGTCGTAGGCCGCATCGGCGTGGTCGTTGAGGACCGGTCCGGCGTCGGTCTGCCGCAGCTGCAGGTCGGTCACGATGGCCTTCATGCGCCCGTCGAACGCGAGGAGGCCGTCGAGGGCGCCGAGGGCTTCCTCCGGCCCGATGGCCGCCTGCTCTGCCGCCAGCAGCTCAGCGCGGCGGGCCCGCCCGGCATCGGTCAGGCGGTACGTGCCGCCGGGCGCCGCCACGCTCCCGTCTGCCACGAGCCGGTCCAGGAAAGGCTGGATCTCGGCCGCCGGCGCGCCCACGGCACGCGCCACGCCTTCGGCGGAGGCCATGCCGACCACGGCCAGGGCCTGGATGCAGTCGTCGGTCGTGGCCGCCCGAGCGGCCGTCGCGGCCGAAGCAGCGGTGGCCGGCGCGGCGGCCACCGCGCCGGCGCCCGGTTCGTCGGGCCCCGTTACGGCGTTCCCGAGCTCACGGGCCCAGTCGAGCAGCGTCCGCGCCTCGGGCGCGATGTCTGAGGCTCCCCCGACCGCGCCGCGGAAGACCTCGCCGGTGTCGCCGTCGACGGAGATCACGTCCCCGGCCGCCAGCGTGACCCCGGGGAAGCGGACGGTCCCGTCGCCGACCTCCATGTCGCGCGCACCGACCACCGCCGGCAGGCCCCAGCCCCTGGCGACGACCGCGGCATGGCTGGCCAGGCCGCCGCGGCTGGTCAGGATCCCTGCCGCGCGGGCCATGCCGTGCACGTCGTCGGGCGAGGTCTCGCCCCTCACCAGGATGGCCGACCGCCCCGCGTCGGCGACCAGCAGGGCAGCCTCGGGATCCGTGGCGATCTCGCCGGTCGCCAGACCCGGCGAGGCGCCCAGTCCCGTGACCAGCGGGGCTTCCACCCGGCGCAGGCCGGTCGCGACACGCGGCGGCTGGCCCAGCAGCGGCGCGACCCGCTCCACGGCCTCGCGGCGCGTCAGCGGGAAGCCCTCATCGAGGGCCATGTCGAGGGCGATCCGCAGCGCCGCGCGCGGGCTGCGCTTGCCGACGCGCACCTGGAGGAGCCACAGGCGGCCGTCCTCGATGGTGAACTCGATATCGCACAGGTCGCGGTAGAAGACCTCCAGGCGGGCGCCGTCACGGCGCAGCTCAGCGGCCAGCGCCGGCAGCCGCCGGTCCAGGCTCGCCAGCGGCTCCGTGCGATGCGTGCCCGCCACCACGTCCTCGCCCTGCGCGCCGAACATGACGTCGCCGTAGAGGCCCGGTTCGCCTGTCGCCGGGTTGCGGGTGAAGACGACCCCGGTCGCCGAATCCGGGCCGCGGTTGCCGAAGACCATGGCCTGGATGGTCACGCCCGTCCCCGCGTCGTCGGGGATGCCCTCGCGCTGCCGGTACGCCCGCGCTCGATCGCTGTTCCACGAGCGGAACACGGCCTCCACGGCGAGGCGGAGTTGGTGCCACGGGTCGTCCGGCGCGTCCTGGCCGACGATGTCGCGGAACATCGTCCGGAACCGCTCGTGGCAGTCCCGCGCGAACGCCGGATCGCCCGAGGCGCGGGCCAGGCCGACTTCCGTGGCGTCTGTCAGGCCCAGGTCCAGGATGGTGTCCATCATGCCGGGCATGGAGACCGGGGCCCCGGACCGCACGCTGACGAGGAGCGGGTCGGCCACGTCCCCGAAGCGACGCCCGACCTGCCGCTCCACCCCCGCCAAGCCGGCACGGATCTCCTCGTCGAGCCCGGCCGGCCACCCGCCGGCCAGGTACGCGCGGCAGGCCGCGGTGGTGATCACGATGCCCGGCGGCACCGGCAGGTCCAGCTCCCGCGCCATGACGCCGAGGTTGGCCGCCTTGCCGCCGATGAGCGCCGTGACCTGATCCAGCGGCAGGTCGTGCGGGTGGTCCAGTGTGTACACGAACGTCATCCCGCGGGCACCTCGTCCCTGCCGGGCGGCCCTGCCGCCTCCTGCAGGGCGCGCCAGACCGCCTCGGGGGTCAGCGGCAAGTCGCGGATGACGACGCCCGTGGCGGCGCGCACGGCCGCCGCGACGGCGGGAGCGATCGGCAGGAGCGCGCCCTCGCTCATGCCCTTGGCCCCGTAGGGCCCCGGCCCGTCGCCGTTCTCCACGACCGCGCTCTCCATCGCCAGCGGGAGGTCCATGCTCGTCGGGATGCGGTAGTCGATGGCGCCCAGGTTCCGGATGCGGCCGGCGTCGTCGAGGATGTAGTGCTCCATCAGGGTGTGGCCCAGGCCCATGATGGCCGCGCCCTCGTCCTGGCCGCGCACCTGGTTGGGGTTGAGCGCCTTGCCCACGTCAGACACGGTCACGTGACGGACGATGACGATGTCGCCCGTGGCCCGGTCGACCTCCACCTCCACCGCCGTGCAGTTGAACTCGTAGAAGGCGGCCGTGCCGCCCAGCGGGTGGTCGGGCAGCGCTTCCTTGCGCATCTCGCCGACGCCGATGAGCTCGCCGCCCAGCCGGCCCAGCCCGCGCGCCAGGACCTCGCCGACCGGCCACCGGCGCTCACCGATGACCACCGAGCCCTGGTCCACGATCACGGCCGACTCGTCGACCCCTTCCAGCCGGGCGGCCATGGCTCGCAGTCGGCTCTGGATGTCGCGACAGGCCAGCAGGACCGCGTTGCCCATCAGGACCGAGGAGCGGCTGGCCGATGTCTGCTGGTCGTAGGGCACCACGGCCGTGTCGCCCATCACGACCGTCACCGCCTCCATGGGCGCGCCGAGCTCCTGGGCCGCGATCTGGGCGAAGATCGTGCGCGCCCCCTGGCCCATGTCGGACGTACCGGCGTACACGACGACGCTGCCGTCGGCCAAGAGGCGAACGATGGAGTAGGAGAGGCCGGTGGTCGGACCCTCCTTGAGGCCGACGGCCAGGCCCCGCCCGCGGCCGGGGGCAGCGGCCGTCCGCCAGCCGATCATCTCGGCCGCCCGCTCGACCGTCTCCGCCCAGCTGCCATCGGCCGGTGTGTCGCCGGGGATGAACGCCTCGCCGGGCGCGGCCAGGTTGCGCAGGCGCACGTCCAGCGGGTCCAGGCCGAGCGTCCGCGCCGCTTCGTCCATGTTCGACTCACCGGCCCAGATCTGCTGCGGGTTGCCGAAGCCGCGGAACGCGGTCGAGGGGACGGTGTGGGACAGCACGCTGCGGGCGACGATGCGCACGGCCGGGACCCGGTAGGGCCCTGCCGAGGTGTAGCTGCCCTTGGCCACGGTCCGGTCGGCGATGTCGGCGTAGGCGCCGATGAGGTAGTCGGCCTTGATGTCGCGGAAGACCAGGGCGCCGTCCCGCCGGAAGCCAGACCGCACGTGGACCTCGGACGCGCCGCGGCGGACCGCCTGGAAGGTCTCTTCCAGGGTCAGCACGAGACGGACGGGCCGGCCGGTGCGGCGGGCCATGAAGGCCAGCAGCGGCTCGTACTTGGCGTGCTGCTTGCCGCCGAACGCACCGCCCGGGTCAGGCGCGATCACGCGGACCTTGGCCAGCGGCAGCTCGAGCAGCGAGGCGATCACCCGCTGCAGCCAGTTGGGATGCTGGATCGAGCTCCAGATCGTGACCCCGTCGCCGTCCGGGGCGGCCATGAAGGCGTGCGGCTCGATGGCGAACTGGGTGACCATGGGGAACGTGTAGGCGCCTTCGACGACCACCTCGGCTTGCGCCTCGGCGGCCGCCAGGTCACCCCAGCCGTAGCGGTGCTCACGCAGGACGTTGCCGCCGGCCAGCGGGTCGCCGGGACGGAGCGCGGGGTCCTGGACCAGCGGGGCCGCGGGGTCCAGGGCGGCCAGGATCGAGGTGACGGCCGGCAGCTCCTCGTACGCCACCCGCACGGCCGCCGCGCCCGCTTCGGCCGCATCGAGCGTCTCCGCGGCCACGGCCGCGACCGGGTCGCCGTGGTACTTGGTCTCGCCGACGGCCAGTACGGGCCGGTCCCTGAGCTGCGGCCCGAAGCGCGGGACCGGCTGCGGCAGATCTGCCGCGCTGAATACCAGCCGCACCCCGGGCAGCTGGAGCGCCGCCGCCGGGTCGAGGCCCAGGATCCTGGCCCGTGCACAGGGCAGGGTCACGAGCTTGACGTGGAGGACGTCCTCGAGGTGGATGTCGGCGACGTACGCCTGGCGGCCGGTGACGCGATCGGGGCCGCCGCCGCGAGCCGGCGAGGTGCCGACCGGGCCGTTCATTGCGGCGCCACCGTCGCGTCCGGGGTGGCTGCCGGGTCCGGCCGCGACCGTTGCCCTGCCCCGTCCTCCACGCGGGCTGCCGTTGCCGCCGGCGCGCCGGCGGCACGCAGGACCGCCTCGATGATCTGCTCGTAGCCGGCGCAACGGCACAGGTTGCCGGCCAGGCCCTCTTCCACCTGGGCGCGGTCGGGGTGCGGCGTGAGCCCCAGCAGAGCGTGCGCGGCCAGGAGCTGCCCGGGGATGCAGAAGCCGCACTGGGCGGCGCCCGTGTCCAGGAAGGCCTGCTGCAGCGCGCTCAGGCGGCCCTGTGCGGCCAGGCCCTCGACCGTGAGGACCGTGCCGCCGTCGGCCTCGGCGGCCAGGACGAGGCACGAGTCGACGCTCCGGCCGTTGAGGATCACGGTGCAGGCGCCGCACTCCCCGACGAGACAGCACTCCTTGGTGCCGGTCAGGCCCAGGTCGTCGCGCAGGGCGTCCAGCAGGGTGTGATGGGCCGCCACGGCCAGCTCCCGCGGTCGCCCGTTGACCGAGACCCGGATGGGGATGAGCCCCGTCACGCGGCCGCTCCCCCGGCGACGCGCCGGGCCGCGATGTCGGCCGCGCGGACGGCCAGGACGCGCAGCATCGCCAGGCGGTAGGCCGGGCTGGCGCGCATCGAGCGAGCGGACGGGCTGGCCCCCGCCAGGAGGCGGTCGAGCAGCCGGGCCCGCGCCTCGGCCGAGGCGGTCGCGTCGGCCAGCACGCCGGTGTCATCGGTCACCAGGAGCGGCCGCGGCCCGACGGAGCCGTAGGCCAGGCGGGCGTGCCCATCGTCCATGACCGCGCAGGCCAGCGTCACGGAGGCCAGGTCGTGGCCGCGCCGCCGCGTGCGGCGCAGGTGGACCGCTCCCCGGCGACCCTCGGGCAGCGGCAGCTCGATGGCCGTGACCAGCTCCCCCGGGGCCAGGGCGGTCCGTCCCGGGCCGATGAAGAAGTCATCGATCGGGATGCGGCGGGTCCCGCCCGAGCCCATCGCCACGACCTCCGCGCCGTACACGAGCAGCGCCGGCGCCGTGTCGGCCGCGGGCGAGGCGTTGCAGATGTTGCCCGCCAGGGTCGCCCGGTTGCGGATCTGGGCCGACCCCACGACCTGGGCCGCCTCGCCCAGGGCCGTGAACTCGCGGCGCACGAGCGGGTCCGCGGCGATGTCGGTCATGACGGCCCAGCCGCCGATCACGAGGCGACCGTCTCGCTCGTGCAGGCCGTCGTCCCGCTCGGCGATCGCCTTGAGATCGACCACCACGTCCGGCCGGACCGTGCCATCCCGCAGCCGGATGATGAGGTCGGTCCCGCCGGCGAGGGCCACCGCGGCGGTGCCGTGCGCATCCAGGACGGCGAACGCCTCCGCCAGGCTGGCGGGACGCTCGTAGGCGAACGGCCGCATCCTCGCCTACAGCACCCGGTCCACCTCGTCCAGGAGCACCTGCGGCGTGGCGGCACGGACGAAGTAGTAGGGACGGGTGGTGAACCGCTCCACGAAGCCGGCCCGGGCCCGCCGCAGGCCCTCGGTGTCGACCACGGGCATGGGCGCCCCCGGGGCGAGCAGCTCGTTGAGCAGGAAGTAGTTCTGCAACGAGTGGAACGTCTGGAACTGGCGCTCGAAGGGGATCATGGCTTCGAGCGACGGCTCGAAGTTGCCGTCGATGGCCGGCACGACGACCACGTCCACGTTGCTCGGCTCGCGATAGAGCTCCCAGGAGGGCATGGTCCCGAAGAACTTCTCCACCCCGCGATCGGGGGCGGCCTTGTCGGCCCGCTCGGTGCCCTCCGTGCGGCGCTTGATGAACGGCTCCTTCGAGCCCAGGACGGCGCGGCCGTCCTCGTCGATGACGGTCGTCTCCGTGGAGACCAGCAGGGCGCCGCGGCGGCAGGCCTCGATCTGGCCCATCGACTTGCCATGGTTGGACTCGCCGCCCAGGAACAGCACCGTGCGGTCGCGATAGCGCACCGCGGACGCGTGGAAGGGGTGCAGGCCGGTCGCCTCCATGCGCAGGGCGAGCATCGCCACGACGACCTTCTGGATGGGCCCGGCGGGCCACGGCCCGTGGAAGGTCATGCGCTGCCCGTCGTAGGCGACCGCCCGGTCGCCGTCCTGGAGCCACACGATGTCCGGCTCGGGCAGCGTTACCTGCGGCGAGATGCGGACGTCCGCCAGGCGGTAGTTCATGAAGCTCATGTCGTCGAGGACATGCGCGCGCGGTTCTCCCCCGTGGACGTCGATCCGGAGACGAGCGCCGCCGGCGGTCATCTCCTCGGAGAGCTGGAGTGGCGCGGTCATGCGTTCCCTTGGGCTGTGACGGTGCCATCGGCCGCATATTCGGCCGCCGCGAGCCGCCCGGCCATGTTCTCACGGGCCTCGACGAAGTGGGTCTCCAGGGCCCGCACCACGGCCTCCACGTCGCGGGTACGCAGGGCGGCGATGATGGGGACGTGCAGCTGGGCCGACCACGCCGGGTCGGCGCCCGGGCCGACCACGCTCATGTACGTGCGCGAGAACGGCGCCAGGGACTGCCAGATGCCGAGGAGCGTCGGGTTCGCGGCCAGCTCGACGATGCGGCCGTGGAAGGCCGCGTCGGCCTCCGCCACCCCCCGGCCGTCGCCGGTCCGCGCGGCGGCATCCATCGCCTCGCCGAAGCCCACGAGCTCGGCCAGGTCGGCATCGGTGAGGCGCGGCACGGCCTGACGGGCCCCGAGCACCTCCAGGGCCGCCCGCACGCTGTACGCGCCGAGCAGCTCCTCGGGGCTCGGCCGGCGCACCCGTGCGCCGCGGAACGGCGAGATCTGGACCACGCCGATCCCTTCCAGGGCGCGCAGCGCCTCGCGCACGGGCGCCTGGCTCGTGCCGAGCTCCCGGGCCACCTGCGTCTCCACGATGCGCGAGTGGGGTGGGAAGCGGCCGCTGAGGATCCCCTCCAGCAGGTGGTCCCGGATCTGGTCCGCCAGCACGCTGCGCGAGACGGCCCCGGCCATCGTGACCGTGCCTAGGTCCCGGTCGAGGCGCGGGCGAGGATCTCCACCACGCCGGCCGAGCCGTCGAGGCGCAGGCGATCGCCGGTGGCGATGCGATGCGTGGCGATCGACGTGCCGATGACGGCCGGGATGCCGAACTCGCGCGACAGGACGGCCGGATGCGAGGTCAGGCCGCCGGTGTCGGTGACGAGCCCGGCGATCTTGGTGAAGAGGACGACCCAGGCCGGATTGGTCATCTGACAGACCAGGATGTCACCCTCCCGGACCTCGTCGAACTCCTCGACCGTGCGCACGACCCGGGCGAGGCCCTCGATCGTGCCGGGCGATGCCGCGATGCCGGTGATGCGCTTCTCGTCGGCCGACTGGCGCTGGTAGAACCGCTCCGGATAGCCCCAGTTGACGAGGTAGGGGAAGGCCAGCTGCGACGGCGTGACGGTCCCCACCCAGTCGCGCGGGTGGAGCGCGTCCGCCGCCGCGCGCTCGGCCCGCCGGGTGGCGACGAGGCCGCGCGCGTCAAGGGCGGCCGCCGAGCCGATGAGGGCCCGCAGCTCGTTGTAGCGCAGGAACATGACGTCGTCGGGCTGCTCCAGCCGGCCGTCGGTGACGAGCTTGCGACCGATGGCCATGAGGACCAGGCGGACGTGGGCGTTGGCCCCCTGGTCGATGTAGAAGTGGTGGTCCGGCGTGAGCGGCGCCATCCGCAGGTTGACCTCGTTGGCCGCCCGCATCGCCTCCAGGGCTTCCCCGGTCAGGCCCTCCAGGATCTCCCGGGAGGCCTGCTCGATGTCGCGCCGCATGGCCTCGATGGCCGACGGGTAGTCGTAGTCGGTCTCCAGGTAGCCGCGGACCAGTTCCAGGACCGGTCCCATCTCCTCACGGGCGGTGGGGTAGATGAACTCGTGGCTCCACACGGCGTGCCAGCCGAACTCGCGCTGGTACGGCTCGACGCGCTCGGCGATGAAGCGGCGCCCTCGCTCGGAGGCGCGCAGCGCCGGCTCGATCGTGCCGGTGCCCGTCGCCCCGAAGGCGGTCCGCAGCTCGGCGTCGTCGCGGACCTCGTTCTTCATCCGCCAGAGGGCCTCGATGGAGTCCCAGTTGCGGTCCGCGGCCGAGTTCTGCAGTCGGCCCAGGAGCCCCTCGTCGACGCTGCCGCGCGTGCGCTCCATGACGGCCCGCAGGTTCAGCGTGGCCGAGAGCTGCGCGAAGTTGAGCATCCAGTGGATCTTCCAGTGGCGGTCGTGGATGTCGATCGCGTCCTCCAGGACGCAGGCCATCTCGGCCAGGCTCAAGCGGTCCGCCTCGTCGAGTCGCCCCTCCAGGAAGGTGAAGTTGCGCTCCATCTCCGGGCGCAGCCGCTCGCGCCACCAGTCGGCGAAGTGCTCGCCGTACACCGGCAGGACGGAGTCCAGGTAGGGGCCGATCGTCGTGGCATAGGCCGCATCGCGCGGCACGCGGGCCCCGTAGCGCGCGCTGTATTCCGTGGCGTCGATGCGCAGCTCGGGATCGGCCGGGATGGCCGTGGTGTACACGTAGCCGTTGACGTTCTTGGCCAACCAGTCGACCGCGAAAGGGGTCCCGAAGCGGCGGAACATGTGATCGCAACTCAGCCACCAGCCCCCGATGTCGAAGAACATGGGGCTGATGGGGTGGGGGCAGTGCAGGTCATCGAAGACCCAGAAGAAGCCTTTCTCGACCTCGGACGCCCAGGCGACCGGGAATCCGGCGTCGCCCAGGAACTGGCCCAGGATCTCCTCCGTCTCCGCCATGGCCGGGCCTCCTTCAGAGCGTCTCGAAGAACTCGCGCTGCCTGACGTCGAGCCGGGCGACCGCATCGTCCAGGACGATCGCCCGGACGTGGGGCGACGCGGCGTGCTCGCGGAACGCCTGCTCGGATGTGTACTGCTCGTACAGGAAGAACGTGCCTCGCTCGGCCAGCGAGCGGTGGGCCCAGAACGCCAGGCAGCCCGGCTCTTCGCGCGAGGCCGCGGCGATGCGGCCCAGGAGCTCACGGACCGCATGTTCCTCACCCGGCTTGGCCTTCCAGGTGGCCGTCACGACGTAGGACATGAGACCTGCCCGCTACGGATAATCGATTATCGATTGTGATGATACCATCCCGCCATGACGACGGGAGAGACACCTGCCACCAGCCCGCTGGCGGCGATGGTGCGCGACACGCCGACCGACTACTGGAACGACTCGTGCGCCGTGGAAGAGCTGCAGTACGCCGTCGCGCGCGGGGCGACCGGCGCCACCTCCAACCCCACCATCGTCCTGGAGGTCCTGCGCAAGGAGAAGGGCCGGTGGCTGCCGCGGCTGGCCGAGCTCATCGCGGCCAACCCGTCATGGACGGAGGTGGACCTGACCTGGGCGCTCGTGGAGGCGATGGCGGTCAGCGGTGCGGCGGTGCTGGGGCCGGTCTTCCGCGCCACGGGCGGACGGAAGGGCCGCCTCTCGCTGCAGACGGATCCGGCCAACTACCGCAACGCCGATCGCATGCTGCGCCAGGCGCTCCACTTCGCCGGCCTGGCGCCCAACATGCAGGTCAAGTTCCCCGCCACCAGCGCGGGCCTGCAGGCCCTGGAGCGAGCGACGAAGGAAGGCGTGAACATCAACGCCACGGTCAGCTTCACGGTGGCCCAGGCGCTGGCCGTCGGCGAGGCCGTGGAGCGAGGCCTGGTCGGCCGCGCCGCAGCCGGGGAGGACGTGTCGACCATGTCCCCCGTGTGCACGATGATGATCGGCCGGCTGGATGACTGGATGCGCGTGGTGGTCGAGCGGGACGACGTCGCCGTGGACCCCGACGCGCTCGACTGGGCCGGCATCGCGGCCTTCAAGCGGGCCGTGGGGCTGTACCGCGAGCGGGGTTACCGCACCCGGCTCCTGGCGGCGGCGTATCGCCACCGGCTGCACTGGACCGAGCTCGTCGGTGGGGACGTGGCGCTGACCATCCCGCACGCCTGGCAGGTCCGCTTCAACGGGAGTGGCATCGCCCCGGCGCCCCGCATGGACGTGCCGGTGGACCCCGACCTCGTGGCCGACCTGCTCGCCCGCATCCCCGACTTCTCGCGGGCCTACGAGCCTGACGGCCTGTCGATCGCCGAGTTCGACACGTACGGGGCGACGGTGCGTACCCTGCGCGGCTTCATCCGCTCGTACCACGACCTCGTGGGTGCGGTGCGTGACGTGATGCTGCCCGACCCTGACGTCCGGCCGGCATGAGCGAGCCGCAGATGGCCGTCCTCGACGCGTTCAGCCTGGCCGGCCGCGTCGCCCTCGTCACCGGTGGTGGGGGCGGCATCGGGGCGGCCCTGGCGGAGGCGCTGGCCGGAGCCGGCGCGCGCATCGCGGTCGTGGGGCGGACACGAGCGTCGCTGGAGGCCGCAGTGCGGCGCGTGGAGGGCATGGGTGGCGAGGCCGTGGCCGTGGTCGCCGACGTGACCGACGACGCCGCTGCGGAGGGCGCGGTGGCCCGGGTGGTCGAACGCTTCGGAGGCGTCGACATCCTGGTCAACGCGGTGGGCGGCGGCGCCGGCAAGGCTCTCCACCCGGCCGAGGCATACCCGCGCCAGGACTGGGACTGGATCATGGAGCTCAACCTGCGCAGCACGATCGTGCCCACCCAGCCGGTCGTGCGCCACATGATCCAGCGCGGACGGGGCGGGGTGGTGCTCAACATATCGTCCGTGCGGGCCAACCTGGGCATCAACGCCGGCTACTCCGCGTACGTGGCGGCCAAGGGCGCCGTCAGCTCGCTCACCCGCCAGTGGGCGACCGAGTGGGCCCGCCATGGCATCCGGGTCAACGCCATCATGCCCACCTTCGTCGACACGCCCCAGGTGGCGACGCTCCTAGCGGACCCCGCGTTCAAGGCGGGCATCGTCGGCCGCATCCCCTTGGGCCGGGTGGGCGAGACGCGCGACCTGGCCGGGCCGGTCATCTTCCTCTGCTCGGACGCTGCCTCGTTCATCACCGGCCAGGTCCTGGGCATCGACGGCGGCCTGACCGCCACGCAGTAGAGGGATCGGAGGACCCGGCATGGAACAGGCGGCCTCGATGATGGAGCGGGTGACCCCCCATGTCTTCACCACGACGCGGCTGCGCGGCTGCAACCCCAGCTTCGTCACGACCTCCGAGGGCGTCGTCGTCATCGACACGCCGCAGCTGCCGACGCGTGCGGTGGCCATGCGCGCAGAGGCGGAGTCACACGGCCCTATCCGGTATCTCATCAACACCGAGCACCACGTCGACCACATCTTCGGCAACTACTTCTTCAAGGGCGCCGGGACGGTCGTCGAGCACCGCGGGCTGTTCGAGAACTTCATGGTGCCCACGCCCGACCTGGACCCTTACGCCTACGCCCTGGAGGCGATCCCGACCGACGATCCCGACGCGGCCGGCATCGTGCCCGATCGCGAGACGTACTACGCCGACCCCAACAAGGGCACGGTCGTCTTCACCGGCGATCTGACCCTCCGCGTCGGCGACCACACCTTCAACCTGCTGCATACGCCCGGCCACACGCCCGGCCAGGTCGCCGTGCACGTGCCGGAGGAGCGCGTCGTCTTCACCGGCGACACGATCTTCTGCGAGTGCCAGACCTGGCTGATGACGTCGAACGTGGACCAGTGGCTGGAGTCGCTCGAGCGGATCCGCCAGCTGGACGTGGATACGCTGGTCCCCGGCCACGGGCCGGTGACGACCCTCCGATACATCGAGACGCAGCGGTCGGTCCTGCTCGATTGGAAGGCCGCCGTGGCTGCTGCCGTGGCCAAGGGCTGGACGCGCGAGGAGACCATCGCTCGCGTCCGCTTCGACGAGCGCTTCCCGGTCGACGTGGGGCAGGGCTACATGATGGATCACATCCAGACGCTCAACGCCGCGTCGCTGTGGGACAAGTTCACGGCCCTGGGCTACGCCAAGGGCCGCTGAGGACGACGGGGCCAGGGTTCCCCGAGCGCATCCGGGCGGCCGGACGGGGTGCCTGCCGGTCCCCCGTTGCGTCTGCCGGCGGCATCGACGGAGCAGCGGCTGCTCGAGCGGCGTTTAGGCCGGCAGGCGCAACGAACGACGGTCGAAGGGCACGGATCGGGCGGTGCAGGCCGCCTCCTCCGTCGTTAGCGTCGCCTGGCGCAATGCGCAGGATCGGGCCCGGGTGCGGCCCGGGTGCCGCCCGGTGCAGCCCGGCTGACTTGCCCGCCACCAGCCGGTCGGCCCGGAGGTGGGAAGTCGCCGGCCGGGATAGATAAGGTTTACTATCCGCGGCGGAAGGAGCGAGCCCTTGCCGACGGAACCCGCGGACGTCCTGATCGTCGGTGCCGGTGCATCGGGTGGCGTCGTGGCACGGCGCCTCGCCGAGGCAGGCTTCCGCGTGGTCTGCCTGGAGCAGGGCGACTGGCACGACAAGGCCGAGTACCGCGGGCCGGAGCTGGACTGGGAGCTGACCATGCGCAAGCAGTGGTCGACCAGCCCCAACGTGCGCGGCCTGGACCAGGATTACCCCATCGACGAGACCGATGCGGAGATCTCGCCGCTGATGTACTCGGCGGTGGGCGGCTCGATGCTCATCTTCGCCGGCGCCTGGCCGCGCATGCTGCCCTCCGACTTCCGGGTCCGCTCGCTCGACGGGATCGCCGATGACTGGCCGCTCGACTACCACGAGCTGCGGCCGTACTACGAGCGGACCGATCGAGAGTTCGGCGTCTCGGGCATGGGCGGCGATCCGGCCTATCCGGCCGGCGGCGAGGATCCGCCGCTGCCACCGCTGCCCATCGGCGCCGGCGGCCTGAAGGTCGCCCGTGCCCACGCCCGTCTGGGTTGGCATTGGTGGCCCGAGCCCAACTCCATCCTGTCGGTGCCGTACGACGGGCGGCGGCCGTGCGTCCAGCGGGGTACCTGCCAGCAGGGCTGCAACGAGGGCGCCAAGGCCTCCACCGACCTGACCCACTGGCCCAGGGCCATCGCCGCCGGCGCGCGGTTGGTGACCGGTGCCCGCGTGCGGCGGCTGGAGACGAACCGGGCCGGACTGGTCACCGGCGCGACGTGGCTCGATCGCGAGGGCCTGGAGCACTTCGAGGCGGCGCGGGTCACGGTCCTGGCCGCGAACGCCGTCGGCACGCCCCGGTTGCTGCTCCTCTCGGCCTCGCCCGCTCACCCGGACGGGCTGGCCAATTCATCGGGGCTCGTGGGGCGGCGCCTGATGATGCATCCCTTTGCCAACGTGGGCGGGCTCTTCGACGAGGACCTGGAGAGCTGGCAGGGCCAGTTCGGCTGCTCCATCGAGTCGTTCCAGTTCTACGAGACCGATGAGCACCGGGGCTTCCTCCGCGGCGCCAAATGGGGCCTCGCGCCGACCTTCGGGCCTATCAACGCCGCCCTGCCCAGCCGCGCCGGGACGCAGGTCTGGGGTCCCGACCACCATCTGCACGTGCGCTCGCACCTGGGGCGCGGCGCGAACTGGGGCCTCTTCGGCGAGGACCTGCCCGATCCAGCCAACCAGGTAGGGCTGTCGCTCACCCTGACCGACTCATCGGGCATCCCCGCCCCGGAGATCCACTACCGGGTCTCGGAGAACTCCCGTCGCCTGCTGGACTTCCACATCAAGATGGCCTCGCAGTCGCTCCGCGAGGCCGGCGCCCACACGGTCGAAGTGGACCGCCTGATGCGCTACTCGGGCTGGCACCTGCTGGGCACGGCGCGCATGGGCGACGACCCCCGCACGTCCGTCCTCGACCGCTGGAACCGGGCCCACGACGTGCCCAACCTGTACGTCGTCGACGGCAGCTGCTTCGTTACCTCGGCCGGCGTCAACCCGACCTCGTCGATCGTCTCCCTGGCGTTACGGGCGGCCGACCACCTGGTCGAAACCCGGGCGAACCAGCAGGTCCCGGCATGAGCGACCTCCTCGATGGCTTCGACACCGCCCAGCGGGCCACGTTGACCGCACTCGCCGCCCACCTGATCCCGGCGGCGCACGGGATGCCCTCGGCCGGGCACGTCATCGACGACCGGCGCCTGCGCTTCG
>DASPUH010000025.1:0-11080 GCA_035622975.1 Candidatus Sulfotelmatobacter sp. | reverse complement strand
CTGTCCGTGAAGGGCGGCGTGGGCGCGCAGCTGGGCTACGTCATGGCCGGCATCGTGGGCGGCACGAACTTCATCCTGCTGATCGCCGTCGGCGTGCTGTATACCCGCCCGGAGGCGACTCGCCGGCTGCTGGAGCGGCTGAGCCGTGGTCGCTACCGGGCCCCGCGCGGAGACGAATACTTCGGCGACTGACGCACGGCGCCCGGCGGAGATGCCCGCCCCGAACCTCGAAGGTCGCCACCGCCCGCGGACAGGCCCGGCGGCGAGGCCCGGCGGCGGGGCCCGGCGGCGGGGCCCGGCGGCGGGGCTTGTCGTGCCCTTCGGGATCGAGCCCGTCTGCCGAGGGCCGACCCTCCCACCGGACACCCGCCCGTCGACTTGAACACCACAGGCTCGCAACGACGACGGAGAGGCGTCCGCGTCGCCGCCCTGAACCCCTCGTGCACAACGCGACCGCGGAGAGGTCGCTCTGAGGCCGCTATCGGGCCTTCCTTCGTCGTTAGCAACGTCTGGTGTTCAGCCTCGGCGGAAGTCTCAGCCTCGGCGGAAGTCTCAGCCTCGGCGGAAAGTCTCAGCCTCGGCCGTGCTCAGCCTCGGCCGTGCTCAGCCGAGGCGGCGCTCGATCGGCTCGCGCCAGCCGGGCGCGCGTGCGGCGAGCGCCCGCAGGAGCCCGAACGGGCCGGCCTGCATCATGTCGCCGTGCGGCACGGCCAGGTGGGGCCGGCCGAGGCCACCGACGACGTGCCCAGCCAGCAGGTCGCGCCGCGGCCCGCTGAGGGTCAGGAACGGCCGTGCCTCGCGGGATCCTGCCGCCCGGGCACGGTTGGACCCAGCCGCCTGCCCGCTGCCCTCCGGCCGGACGAGCGCACCGTGTCCCTGGGAGTCGAACACGTCGGCGTCGCGGATCGAGCCGTCGGCCAGCTGCTGCAGGAAGCGCGCCAGCTGTGGCCTCGTCAGCTCGCCGGTGTGGTGCTCGAAGACGCCGCTGATGCGCACGCGGGGCGCCCCAGGCCGGCGGTCCGCGGTGCCTGGCACGCGGCCCACGCGCCGATCGGACGCAGGCTCCAGGCGCATGGCCAGGGTGTGGAAGTTGCCGATGTTGACCGCCACGACTCGGCGGCCCCGCACGAGCTCGCGGCGCACGCGGTCGTCGTCCAGGGCGCCCAGGACCGCGGCCGGCCCGGTGTCCATGACCAGGACAGGCACCCGTGAACGCCCAGCTCCATCCAGCCACCCCCGGACCGCAGTCGCAGCCGTGGCCAGGCGGGTGAAGGCGGCGGGCACGTCCGGCTCCAGGTAGCTGAAGGCGATCGGGCCAAGGTCCGGCTCGGCCGCGAGCCGTTCGCGCAGGCGCTCGAACCGAAAGCGCCGGTCGGAGACGCCGGGCGGCGCGGCGCCGTGGTCGAAGACGGCGACGGCCACGGCGTCGACCGCGGCCAGGTCCACGTCGAAGGCGCTCAGGGCCTGGGCCAGCTCGGGCAGCCACACGTCCCGCAGGTCGATGGTCACGGTCCCCGGCGCGGCCGCCCGCCCGGGCACGGCATCCGGCGGAAGGATCGTGATCCCCAGCGCTCGCACCTGGTCCAGGTCGTCGTCCAGGGTCCCGGCGGCATCGGGCACGGCCGAGATGGCCAGGCCCGCCAGGGCGTGGTCACGCGCCGCCCACGCCACCGGCCCGCCGCCCATCAGGCCCCCGGTCAGGAGCACCGGTCGGCGGGCGCCGGTGGCTGCCCGGATCCGCTCGGCGAGGATCACCGTCGGCGAGGGCAGGATCAGCCGGACCGCGTTCTCGACCTCCCGATCGGCGTCGAGGAGCAGGACGTCCTGTGTGCCGGTGCCGACGTCGATGGCGAGCGCCAACCGTCCGGGCGCTGTCAGCCGTCCGGACGGCGCCCGCCGACCCGCCGGCGCCACGTGACCGGCGATCAGGTCAGCTCGGCGAGCGGCTTGCGGCCGGCGAACCCCTCGCTGGTCTCGTGCCACCAGCCGATCCCGGTGTCCTCCAGCCGCCAGCAGAGCCAGATGGGCCGGCCGTTGGCGAGGGCCGGGAAGTCGATCAGGCCGCTGCCGATGTCGCGCAGCGTCACGTCCCAATCCTCGAGCTGCTGGACCGCCGCCTCCATCCGGCTCACGATGGCGGCCATCTCGCGCTCCCGGCGGCGGATCTCGTCGGCGTGCCTGGCGTTGCCGTTCGTGCCGCGGAACTCCTCCAGCTCGCGCTGCGCCTCGGCGATCCGGGCGCGGTCGCGCCGCAGGCCCTCCAGCAGCGGCCGCACGTCGGCCAGCCGCGCCGTCGCGTCATCGATATCGTAGAAGCGGGTCACTCGCGGATTCTCCCACGGCGCCGACGGGCCGGCGCTAGCATGCATCGATGCGCCTGGCGGACCGCGTCGTCGACATCGGCACCGAGACGGCCTTCGAGGCCGCCGCCCGTGCGCGGGCCCTGGAGGCGACCGGCCGCAAGGTCATCCACCTGGAGATCGGCGAACCCGACTTCGACACCCCGGCCAACGTGCGCGAGGCGGCCAAGCGGGCGCTGGATGCGGGGTGGACCCACTACGGCCCGTTCATGGGCCTGCCCCAGCTCCGCGAGGCGATCGCCGCCGACTCCACCGCCCGCCGTGGCTTCACCGTGGATCCGGCCACCGTGGTCGTGACACCGGGGGCCAAGCCGATCATGTTCTTCGCCCTGCTGGCCCTGGCCCAGCCCGGCGACGAGGTCATCTACCCCGACCCGGGCTTCCCCATCTACGAGTCGATGACCCGTTTCGTGGGCGCCACGCCGGTGCCGCTGCCGCTGCGCGAGGAGCATGACTTCCGCCTCGACGTCGATGAGCTGCGTCGCCTCGTCACGAGCCGCACGAAGCTGATCATCTTCAACTCACCGGCCAACCCCACGGGCGGCGTGCTCACGCTGGCGGACCTGGAGGCGATCGCCGACGTGGCCCGCGAGCACGACATCACGGTCCTGGCCGACGAGATCTACATGCGCATCCTGTACGACGGGGCGGAGCACCACTCGATCGCCTCGTTCCCCGGCATGGCCGAGCGGACCATCGTGCTGGACGGCTTCAGCAAGACCTACGCCATGACCGGCTGGCGGCTGGGCTACGGCATCCTGCCGGAGGCGCTGGTGCCGGCCTTCGGCCGCCTCGTCATCAACAGCGTGAGCTGTGTCGCCTCGTTCGAGCAGGTCGCCGCGGTGGAGGCGCTGACCGGACCCCAGGACGCCGTGCAGGCGATGGTCACGGAGTTCGACGCCCGGCGGAAGCTGGTCGTGGCGGGCCTGAACGCCATCCCTGGCGTGACGTGTCGCATGCCCCACGGCGCCTTCTATGCCTTCCCCAACGTCGCCGGCACCGGTCTGGACGGACCGGGCATGGCCGACCGCCTGCTGCACGAGGGCGGCGTGTCGGTCCTCTCGGGGAGCGCCTTCGGGCGTGTCGGGGCGACGCACCTGCGCGTCAGCTACGCCAACAACCGGGAGAACCTGCACCTCGCCCTGGAGCGCTTCGGCGAGGTCGTCGCCGGCCTGACCGTGAGGACATGACATGCCGAACCTGAAGCTGGGCATCCTGCCGTGGAGCCAGGCCGTGGCCTGGGCCGACCTCCTTGACGTGGCCCGCCGCGTCGAGCGTCTGGGCTACCAGCACGTGTGGGCCTGGGACCACCTGTACGCCATCTTCGGCGACCCCGGCCAGCCCATCTTCGAGGGCTGGCAGACGCTGGCCGCCTGGGCCATGGCGACGGAGCGGGTGCAGGTCGGCCTGATGGTCGGCGCCAATACGTTCCGCAACCCGGGCCTCGTGGCCAAGACGGTGACGACCCTCGACCACATCAGCGGCGGCCGGGCGATCCTGGGTCTCGGAGGCGCCTGGTTCGAGCTCGAGCACACGGCCCATGGCATCCCCTTCGGGCGGGGCTTCGGGGAGCGCCTCGACTGGCTGGACGAGTCGGTGGCGGCGTGCCGCACGCTGCTGGACGGCGGGACCGTGACATCCGCCCCCGGTGCGCATTACGCCTTCCGGGACCTGCATCAGGAGCCGTCGCCCGTCCAGCGGCACCTGCCGATCATGATCGGCGGCACCGGCCGCAAGAAGACGCTCCGCACCGTCGCCCGCTACGCCGACCAGTGGAACGCGCAGGGCACGCCCGCCGAGCTGGCCGAGTTCGACGACATCCTGCGCGAGCACTGCCTGGCGGTGGGGCGGGACGAGCGGGAGATCGAGCGCACCGGCAACCTGTGGATGGTCATCCGCGATACGGAGGCGGAGGCGGAGGCGGTGTGGGCGGCGGCCATGGTCCACAACAAGACGCCGCTGCAGGAGTCGCTGGAACCGTCACGGCCGCTCTTCGGCCCGCCGGTGGCCATCGCCGAGCGCATCCGCGAGATGGTGGCGGTCGGCTTCGAGTCGGTCATCATCGAGATGCCGGCGCCGTTCGACGTGGAGACGCTGGAGCGGCTCATCGGCGAGGTCAAGCCGCTCGTCGACGCAGCGTGACGGACGCCGCGCGGCCGCGCGTCTTCGTCAGCCGCCGCATCCCCGAGGAGGGGCTGCGCCTGGTGGCCCAGGCCACCCAGGTGGACCTCTGGCCGGACGACCTGCCGCCACCGCGTGAGGAGCTGCTGCGGCGGGTGGCCGGCGTGGACGGCCTGCTGGCGCTGCTGACCGACCGCGTGGACGACGAGCTGCTGGACGCCGCCGGCCCGCAGCTGCGGGTGGTCAGCAACTACGCCGTGGGCTTCGACAACGTGGACGTGCCCGCCTGCACGCGCCGCGGGGTCGCCGTCGGCAACACGCCCGGCGTCCTGACCGAGACGACGGCCGACCTCGCCTTCGCCCTGCTCATGGCGGCCGCCCGGCGCCTGGCTGAGGGCTACGACTACGTCCGCGCGGACCGCTGGAAGACGTGGGGCCCGCTCCTGCTGCAGGGCACCGACGTCCACCATGCCACCCTGGGCATCATCGGCTTCGGGCGGATCGGCCGCGAGATGGCCCGTCGTGCGGCTGGCTTCGACATGACGGTCTTGTACCACGATGCCGTGCGCGCTTCGCCGGAGGACGAAGCGGCCCTCCATGCCCGGGCGGTGACCATGGACGCCCTGCTGGCGGCCAGTGACTTCGTGACGCTGCACGTCAACCTGACGCCGGAGACGCGGGGCCTGATGGACCGCGACGCCTTCCGCAGGATGAAGCCCACGGCGATCGTCATCAACACGAGTCGGGGCCCGGTGGTGGACCAGGGCGCCCTGTTCGAGGCGCTGCGCGACGGGGAGATCGGCGGCGCGGCGCTGGACGTCACGGACCCGGAGCCCATGCGCGCCGACGACCCACTCCTGAGCCTGCCCAACTGCCTGGTGGTGCCCCACATCGCCTCGGCTTCACGCGCGACCCGGGCGCGCATGGCCGAGATCGCGGCCGCGAACCTGCTGGCCGGCCTGCGCGGCGAGCCGCTCCCCGCCCCGGTCAACCCGGAGGTAGCGCCGCGGCGGTGAGGCCGCCGCTCCGGCCTTCCTGATGTCGCCACTCGCGCTCGGGCTGGCGCTGCTCGCTGCGTTCCTGCACGCCTCGTGGAACCTGCTCCTGCGCCGGACGGAGGACACGGAGGCCGGCACGGCGCTCATGGTCTGCACGGGATGCGTCGTGGTGGCGCCGCTGGCGGCGGCCACGTGGAGCGTGCAGGCGGCTGTCGTGCCCTACCTCGTGGCGAGCTGGACGTTCGAGCTGATCTACTTCGTACTCCTGGCGGGGGCCTACCGCCGGGCGGAGCTCAGCCTGGTCTACCCGCTCGCCCGGGGGACCGCCCCCGTCATCGTGCTGGTGGTGGGTGTCGCCCTCCTCGGCGTCCAGCCCTCCGCGTTCGGCGGGTTCGGCGTGCTGCTCGTCGGGGCCGGCGTGCTGCTCGTGCGCGGCCTGCGCGGCGGCGGCGACACGCGCGGGGCGCTGCTGGCCCTGGCCACCGCGGCGGCCATCGCCGGGTACACGCTGGTCGACCGAGTCGGGGTGACCCTGGCCGGGGCCGTCACGTACCTGGAGCTGGTCATGGTCGTGCCCGGCGTGCTCTACCTCCTCGCCGTCCTCTACCTTCGCGGCCGCGCCTACGTCCGCGGCCAGTTCCATCCCATGACCGTGGTCGCCGGCACGCTCATGATCGCGGCCTACGGGCTGGTCCTGCTGGCACTTCGCCTGGCGCCCGCCGCATCGGTGGCCGCCGTGCGCGAGTCGGGCGTGGTCATGGCCACGGCCATGGCCGCCGTCTTCCTGCATGAGCGGGTGTCGCGCGAGCGGTTCGCCGGCGCGGTCCTCGTCGTGGTGGGTATCGCCGCGCTGGCGGTGAGCTGAGCCTCAGGCCGGCTCGGCGCGCTGCGGGGTAAGGCGCCTGAGGGCGGCTGCCCAAGCGAGGCTCACCGGAACGACGATCGGGCTCGTCATGACGAGTGCGAACCCGGCGTAGAACAGCGCGTACAGCGGCCCCAGCAGGGCCACCCAGAGGATGTTTCCCGGCGCCATGCCTACCGTGGTGACGGCGCCCGTATCGGACACCAACGTGATCGTGCTGAGAGCAAAGCCCACGACCACCACCGGTTCCCAGAAAGCAGCCGTGGCAACGGTCGCGAGGACGCAGAAGCGAAGCCCGGCCCACACCAACCGTCGCCCCCGCCCGGCCCCCGGCCCGAGGCGCCAGCCCGCATAGACGGTCCCGGGGAGGGTGAACACGACGACGACGATCGTTGGCGGTCCGGCGTTGGAGGAGGTCGCGCCGGATCCGTCGGCGACGAGGAACCCGACGACCAGCAGCCCCGCGACGAGCGAGGCCGATGCCCCAAGCACCGCGCCCACGCGGGCGGCACGGCGGTCCGTGGCGGTGGGTCGGATGCCGAAGACGACGGAGCGAAGGCGCCTCAGGCGGGACGTAGCGGGCGGCGTCGACTTCCTGCTACTCACAGGTAGCATATACACCCGATCACGCAGTAAGTCAAGGCGGTGCCGCCGAGGGAGCTCGGGTTGGCCGCGCTGGCGGTCGGTTGCACCGTGGAGGGGGTCAGCTCCTGATCGGGCCCCACGCATGCGCGAGCCGGGCGCGCGTCAGCCGGAGGCGACGACCAGGGAGGTGACCCGGACCTGACGCACCAGCACGGAACTGGCCGCGATCGAGATGGCGACGGTTCCCACGAGGGCGGCATAGATCGAGTCGTCGAGCGCCCCGGCAGCCAGGAGCACGGAGGCGAGGACGAAGCTGAACTCGCCCATCTGGCCCAGGCCGACGGCCAGCTGGAACGGCCGGACGGTGGGCAGTGCTCGCCTGGCCAGCAGATACGCGGCGCCGACCTTGGTGACGACGATGAGGGCCAGCAACAGGGCCAGCCAGGGAACACCCCGGGCGAGCGCGGACGGGTCGAGCAGCATGCCGATGGCCACGAAGAAGAGGACCGCGAGCAGGTCCCGGAACGGCAGCAGGAGCCGGCGCGCCTCGGCGGCGGTCGGGCTCTCGGCGACGGCCAGCCCGCCCACGAACGCCGCGAGGGCGAGGGGGATGCCGAAGAGGACGGCTCCGATGCCGGCGGTGGCGAAGCCGGAGGCCACCGACACGATGAGGAACAGGTCCGGCTGGTCGGCCAGCCCGCGCAGGACGTACGGCAGGGCGAGGGCGATGACGATAGCCACCACGGCGAATGCGCCCAGGCCCAGCAGGGCGACGGGCGCGGAGGAGCCCGACGGCCCGACCAGGGCCAGGAGGACGGCCGCCAGGCTGACGCCGGTCAGGTCCTGGACCACGCTCCAGCCGAGCAGCGCCCGCTCCGTGGCGGGATCGGTGGTTCGCCGGCGGCTGCGGGTCATGTTGATGATGACGACCGACGACGAGAGGGCCACGCAGAGGCCCACGACGAGGGCCGGGACGAGCGCCAGGCCCAGGGCGTAGACGACAGCCGCGCTCGTGCCGGTCGTGATCAGCACCTGCAGCGGGGCCGCCCAGGTGAGGCCGCCGTAGGTGCGTCGAAGGCTCGGCACGTCGACCTCGATCCCGACCTCGAACAGGAGCAGCACGACGCCGGCGTCCGCCAACAGCTGGATCTGTTCCCGATCGGCCACGAAGCCAGGCGTGAACGGCGAGACCGCGATCCCCAGGACGAGGTAGCCGACCACGGCCGGCAGGCCCACCCGGCGCGCGACCCAGCCCAGGACGACCGCGGCCAGGAGCACGATGCCGAGTTCCAGTATCGTCGGGGCCGTCTCCATCGCCGGCATCATCGCAGCTGGGTCGCGACCAGCGCCACGGACAGCGCCCCGATCGCGCCGGTGACGGTCCATCCTAGGGCCGTGAGCACCGGTCCGCTCCGCAGGTCGCCCATGAGCCGCCGGTCGCGAGCGAGGAGCATCACGAAGACCAGGATGATCGGCAGCAGCAGGCCGTCGAAGACCTGCGACAGGAACAGCACGGCGATGAGCGGCAGGCCCGGGATCAGGATGAACAGGGCGGCGAAGCCCACGAAGAAGGCCAGCAGGCCGTAGAACGCGCGCGCCTCGCCCCAGCGGTGGTCCAGACCGGCCTCCCAGCCGAATGCCTCGCACGCGGCATACGCGGACGTCAGGGGCACGGTGCCGAGGCCCAGGAGGGACGCCGCGAGCAGGCCCAGGGCGAAGAGTACGGTGGCCGCCGAACCGGCCAGCGGCCCCAGGGCCCGGGCCGCGTCGGCCGCGTCGGTGATGACCACCCCATGGGTGAAGAGCGTGGCCGCGCAGGCGACCACGATGAAGCCGGCCACGACGTTCGTGAGCAGCGCGCCGAGCGTGATGTCCAAACGCGAGCCAAGCAGGTCCTTTGGGCCGAGACCCTTGTCGACCACGTACGACTGGATGAACGACTGACCCCAGGGGGTGATCGTCGTGCCCACGACCCCGACGACCGTCAGCAGGTAGCCGCTGTCCGACAGGTGGCCACCCGGGATCACGAGCGCCGTCAGCGCCCGGCCCCAGTCGGGTCGGGCCAGGACGGCGCTGAGGGCATAGGCGGCCGAGACCGCGACGCCGACGAGCACGAACAGGAGCTGCACGCGCCGGTAGTCGCTGCGGGCGAGCAGCAGGACCATGGCCACCGCGGCCACGAGCGCGCTCAGCTGGAGCGGCACGCCGAAGAGGGCCAGGGCAGCCCCGATGCCCGCGAACTCGGCAACCGTGTCGCCCAGATTCGCGGCCAGCATGGTGACCACGGCGAAGGCCGTCCAGCGGACGCCGAACCGCTCGCGGATCAGGCCGGACAGGCCATGGCCGGTGGCGAGGCCCAGGCGTGCCCCGACCTCCTGCGTGACCATGAGCGCCAGCTGGCTGGCCAACAGGACCCACATGAGGCTGTAGCCGAACTGGGCGCCGGCGATGGAGTAGGTCGTGATGCCGCCGGCATCGTTGTCGGCGAAGCCCGAGACGAGCCCCGGGCCGATGATGGCCAGCAGACCCAGCAGGGTGAGGCGCGCGCGGACGGCGCGCGGGCGCGCAAAGCTAAGGCGGAACACATGCAGGACCTCCGGCCGGCAGAGCCGGCAGCGCGGGTCGAGCGGTCGACGCCCGCCCGATCAGGAGGTCAGGGGACGGTCAGACCGCGGAGACGAGGCCGGCGCGGACGGCGGGTCGCGCACCGGCGAAGGCTATCGGGGTTGGCATCCTCGCCTCCGCGGCGCGAGTTCCGACGTGCTCTGGGCTGCGAGCCTGCGCATGGTAGTCGCGGTCGCGCGATCGCGCACGCCCTACCATTCGCCCAGGGGCCGGTAGCTCAGCGGTCAGAGCAGGGGACTTTTAATCCTCGTGTCCTGGGTTCGAATCCCAGCCGGCTCACCACGGTTTCACGCACGAAGCGGGCTGACGCGAGCCACGACGATCAGCTCGCCATCGCCCGTGCCGACGGGCTCGCGGCGCCAGCCCCCGTAGATCGCCCCCACCGCGAATCCCGCGGTGTGGATCGAGTCGCGCAGCTCGGACTCGCTGCGGAAGCGGAGCGCCGAGTCGGCGGTCGCGACCTCGCCGTCGGCGAAGACGTTCGTCGCCGAGAATGAGACGACACCGTCCCGTACGTCGGTGACGTCAAGCCTCGTCCGCACCACCTCCCCGTCCGGCAGCGTGACGTCCTCGGACCCCGACCACCGCTCCCAGGCTCTCGCGGCGGGATCTCGCGAGTCGAAGGCGAGCCGCCCGCCCGGAGTCAATGCCCGCGCCAGGCCGTGCAGTGTCTCGACCCATTCGGCGTCGTCGACGAACACCTGGGCGACGTGGCTCGTCATGAGGGCGAGCTCGAAGGCGTCGGTCGGCGCGGCCGCCACGGTTCCCTCGACCCAGGCGACCCGCTCAGCCCCCGCCTTCGACCGCGCGCGGTCGAGCATCGCAGGCGCCGGGTCGATGCCCGTGACGCGGTGCCCCGCGGCCGCCAGCGCGAGCGCCAGCCTGCCGGTGCCGCACCCCAGGTCCAGCACGCGCGAGCCGGGGGTCTCGGCCGCAAGCGCAAGGAAGAAGTCGTCGTCTCGGGCCCAGGGGTTCTCGGCGTCGTAGAGCGCCGCGATCCGCGCGTGGTCGTATTCGTTCAGCCCCATCTGCCTCCGCCGCTGGTCCCACCCCTGACGTCCGGTAGGCTACGCGGGTGACGTCCACACGGAAGGTCGAGACCGTCATCGTCGGTGCGGGCCAGGCTGGCCTGATCGTCAGCGACCTGTTGCGGCACGCCGGTCGTGAGCACGTCCTGCTGGACCGACGGGCGAGCCTGGGCGGCGGCTGGCAGGACCGCTGGGACGCCTTCCGGCTCGTCTCGCCCAACTGGACCACCTCCGTGGCTGGCTTCCCGTACCGCGGCTCCGAGCCGGATGGGTTCATGGCCCGCGACGAGCTGATCGACCACTTCCGAGCGTACGCCGCGGCCATCTCCGCACCGGTGGAGCTCGCGACGGACGTCACGGCGCTCGACGCAGCGATCACCGGCGCGAGCCGCTTCCGGCTCACCACGTCCCGTGGCCCGATCCTGGCGCGCAACGTCATCGTGGCCGGCGGTCCCTTCCAGACGCCGCATGTGCCCGCCATGGCGGCCTCGCTGGCGCCGT
>DASPUH010000024.1:0-2974 GCA_035622975.1 Candidatus Sulfotelmatobacter sp. | reverse complement strand
GGATGACGCCGATGGGCAGCTGGTCCGTGCGCTCGGCGGCCAGGTAGCCGACGCCGCGCTCCACCGTCAGGTCCATGTCGATGGTGATGTCGTCCGAGTCGAGCGTCATCAGCTCCTGCTCGGGGTTGACGATCTCCACGTCCGCCGACTCCATGATGTCCGCGGCCGTGACGGTGCCGGCACCGGTCTTGACCAGCTTGAGCTGGACCGGGTGGCTGGCGTAGCTCTTGAGGCGCAGCTTCTTGACGTTGAGGACGATCTGGGTCACGTCCTCCTTGACGCCGGGCATGCTGCTGAACTCGTGGTAGACGTCACGGATCTGGATGGAGGTGACGGCGGCGCCCTCCAGCGACGAGAGCAGGACGCGTCGCAGCGCGTTGCCCAGCGTCACGCCGTAGCCGGCCGGCAGGGGGCTGGCCTCGTACTTGGCGTACCAGGCGCCGAGCTCCTCGACCGACGCGACCTGCGGGTTCTCCAGTTCGATCATGGGATCTGGCCTACCTCGAGTAGTACTCGACCACGAGCTGCTCGTTGAGTTCGAGCGGCATCTGGTCACGCCGGGGCTCGCCGGTCACGGTGCCGGCCAGCTTGTCTGGGTCGACGGTCAGCCAGTCGGGCACCTGCGCGCCGCGCAGGGTCTCGCGGGCCTGCTTGAACGGACCGTTGGTGCGGCTCGCCTCGCGCACTTCGACGCGGTCCCCGGGTCGCACCTGGTAGGACGGGATCGTCGTGGGCCGGCCATTCACAGAGAAGTGGCGGTGGCCCACGAACTGGCGGGCCTGGGCCCGGCTCGTGGCGAAGCCCATGCGGAACACGACGTTGTCGAGGCGCGTCTCCAGCAGCCGCAGGAGGTTCTCGCCGGTCACGCCGGGGCGCGACTCGGCCTGCTCGAAGTAGCCGTGGAACTGGCGCTCCAGGACGTTGTACACACGGCGGACCTTCTGCTTCTCACGCAGCTGGACCCCGTAGTCGGATACCTTGCGCCGGCGCACGCCATGCTGGCCGGGCGGTGACGGGCGCCGCTCGATGGCGCACTTCTTGGTGTAGCAGCGGGCGCCCTTGAGGTACAGCTTGCCACCCTCGCGGCGGCAGAGGCGGCAGACCGGGCCGGTGTAGCGAGCCATGCCGCTAGACCCGACGCCGCTTGGGCGGGCGGCAGCCGTTGTGCGGGATGGGCGTGACGTCGGTGATCGCAGTGACCTCCAGGCCGGCGGCCTGCAGCGAGCGGATGGCCTGCTCGCGGCCCGCACCGGGGCCCTTGACGAAGACCTCCACCTGGCGCATGCCGTGCTCGAGCGCCTTTCGGGCGGCGCCCTCGGCGGACAGGGCGGCAGCGTACGGGGTGCTCTTGCGGGAGCCCTTGAAGCCGGCGATGCCGGCGCTGCCCCACGCGACGGTGCCGCCCGTGGGGTCGGTGATGGTGATGATCGTGTTGTTGAAGGTGGCCTGGACGTGAACGTGGCCGAACGGCACGTTCTTCTTCTCCCGGCGCCGCGTCTTCGTGACGCGCTTGCGTTCGGCCATGCTGCGGTGCTGCTCCTACTTCTTGCGCCGCACGCCGACGGTCTTCTTGGGACCACGGCGCTGGCGGGCATTGGTCTTCGTACGCTGCCCGCGCGCGGGCAGGTTGCGGCGGTGGCGCAGGCCGCGGTAGGAACCGATCTCCTGGAGCCGCTTGATGTTGAGGGCCACCTCTCGCCGCAGGTCGCCCTCCACCTTGTAGCGGCGGTCGATGATCTCGCGCAGCCGGCCGACCTGTTCGTCGGTCAGGTCGCGGACTCGGGTGTCCGGATTGACATTGGCCTGGACGAGGATCTTCTGGCTGGTCGGCAGGCCGAGGCCGTAGATGTAGGTCAGGGCGACCTCGACCCGCTTCTCGCGGGGGATGTCGACGCCGGCGATGCGTGCCACTCGCCCTCCTAACCCTGGCGCTGCTTGTGCTTGGGATTGCTGCAGATGACCATCACGGTGCCGTGGCGGCGGATGATCTTGCAGCGCTCGCAGCGCGCCTTGACGGACGCTCTGACCTTCACGTTCTTCCTACTTCAAGCGGTACGTGATCCGGCCCCGCGAGAGGTCGTACGGCGAGAGTTCGACGCGGACCCGGTCGCCCGGCAGGATGCGGATGAAATTCATGCGGAGCTTGCCACTGATGTGGGCCAGGACGCGGTGGCCGTTCTCCAGCTCGATGGCGAACATGGCGTTGGGCAGGGGTTCCACGACCGTGCCCTCGACCTCGATGGCGTCCTTCTTGGCCACAGGCGGCAGCAGGCTCCTCGATACGATGCTGGATGGGGGTGGGGCCCGACCGTCCGACTGGCGGCCGGCCGCACGGGCACGTCCATGCCCGGGGCGAGCCCCGACGCACGAACGCCGATTGTATCAGGTGATGCTGTTCTCCGGCAAGGACTCCCCTGCTGCTCGATTGGTCGTCAGGATGCGTGGACCATCGGCGGTGATGGCGATGGTGTGCTCCCAGTGGGCGGCCAGGCTGCCGTCGGCGGCGACGATGGTCCAGCCGTCATCGAGCATCCGCGTGTCGCCCGAGCCAAGGGTGAACATGGGCTCGATGGCCAGGCACAGGCCGGGTTCCAGGCGCCGCCCCGGCCGGCCGGTGCGGTAGTTCTCCACCTGCGGCGGCTCGTGCATCTCGGTGCCGATGCCGTGGCCCACGTGCGTGCGCACGATGCCATAGCCGTGGCGCAGGGCGACGTCCTCCACGGCGGCCGAGATGTCGCCCATGTGGTTGCCCGGTCGCGCCGCGGCGATACCAGCCAGCATCGCTTCGCGGGTAGCCGCCACGAGGGTGCGGGCGGCGGGCGGGACGTCGCCGATGACCCAGGTGCGCGCGCCGTCGCCGTGCCAGCCGTCCACGATGGCGCCCGCGTCGATGGACACGATCTGGCCGGCGGCCAGGCGCCGCTTGCCGGGGATGCCGTGGACGATCTGCTCATCGATCGAGACGCACAGGGCG
>DASPUH010000023.1:0-3123 GCA_035622975.1 Candidatus Sulfotelmatobacter sp. | reverse complement strand
CCCAGGCCCGTCGCCTCGGCCAGCTCGGCCGAGCGGAGGGCCGAGGCCAGCATGGCCTCGATCATGACGTCCCGCGAGTCCCTGGGGGCCGCCAGGCGAGCATTGGCGTCCATCAGCTCGGTCAGCAGCTGCTGGTCCAGGGAGCCCCAGTTGACGCCGATGCGTACGGGTTTGCCCTGGTCGATGGCGACCCGGACGATCGTCTGGAAGTGCTCGTCATGCCGCTTGGCGCCCACGTTGCCGGGGTTGATGCGGTACTTGTCGAGCGCCGCGGCCATGGCCGGGTACTCGGTAAGGAGCTGGTGGCCGTTGTAGTGGAAGTCGCCGATGAGCGGCACGCCGATCCCCAGGCCACGCACCTTGCGCACGATCTCCGGCACGGCTGCGGCCGCCGCGTCGTTGTTGACGGTGACCCGCACCAGCTCGGAGCCGGCGTGCGCGAGCGCCGCCACCTGGATGGCCGTGGCGTCGGCATCGGCGGTGTCGGTGTTGGTCATGGCCTGCACGACGACCGGGTGGCGTGAGCCGACCAGCACTCCGCCGATATCGACCGTGACGGTGGCCCGACGGCCTGGCAGGTGCGGCTCGCCCTCGACCCCCGGCAGGATGGCGCCAGGCATCAGCCGCCGCCGGGGCGCGTGATGTCGAAGTAGCTGATCCAGAGGATGAAGGCGAGGAGCAGGCCGAAACCGACGAGGTACGTGGCCGCCTCCGCCCTCGTGCTGAGGCGCGTGCCCACGAGGCGCTTGATGACCCCCACGAGCACCCGTCCGCCGTCCATGGGCGGGATCGGCAGGGTGTTGATGACGGCCAGGTTGGCCGACAGCAGGGCGATCAGGTAGACCAGGAAGATCGGCGGGTTCTCCGTGCGCACCTGGCCGACGATGCCCACGATGCCGATGGGGCCGGCGACCTGCGGGCTGCCCAGGTTGCCCAGCAGCCCCGCGACCGCGGTCACGACGGTGGCCGCCGCCATCACCGTGCGCTGCGCTCCCAGGCTGATCGCGTCGAGCGGGCCCCGCGCGATGGTGGGCCCCGGTTGGTACCAGTAGCCGACGATGCCGAGCACGCCCTGGCCCGTCGCGCCGTTGACGAGCGGGGCAGAGGTCGCGACCGTGGTGTCGTTGAGCAGCACCGTCACGTCCTGCGTCGTGCCGTCGTGGTGGAGCAGGGACAGCGTGACCCGCTGGCCGGCGTGGGCCCGCAGGTAGCGGATCCCGGCGTTGGGCTCGCCCGTGGGGCCGGCGTCGAAGAACGCGAAGTGCTGTCCGTCGATGGCCGTGATGACGTCGCCCGAGTCGTCGTAGACGGGCGCCGTGGCGGTGCCCCCGATCTGCTTGGCCGGTCGCAGGCCGGCCGCCACGGCGGGCGCGACGGCGCCGCTCGTCGTGGCGGGCGCGAGGCCGTTGACACGGATGTCGACCGACGGGTCGGCGAAGCCGGCGATGAAGCTGAAGATGACGAAGGCGAGCAGGATGTTCATGGCCACGCCCGCCAGCAGGATGGCGGTGCGCACCTTGAGCGACTTGGCGCTGAAGCTGCGCGGGTCGTCGGCCCGGTCGCCGTCCTCGCCCTCCAGGCGGACGAAACCGCCGATCGGCAACCAGTTCAGCGTGTAGGCCGTCTCGCGACCCCGGTGGTACGTGACGGCACGCGGCGGCAGGCCGATGCCGAACTCATGGACCCGGACTCCAGCCAGGCGGGCCGCCACGAAGTGGCCGAATTCGTGGATCACGACCAGCACCACGAGGATGACCAGCACCAGGACGACGTTGACGGCGCTGTTCGAGAGCGACGTGAGGAGGTCCATCGTCAGGCCCGGCCGGGGAAGGCGCGGCTGAAGTGTCGGACTTCGGCGTCGAGCGCGAGCACCTCGTCGAGGCCCGGCAGTGTGGGGCCAGGGTCGCCGAAGCGGTCCACTGCCGTTTCGGCGAGGCGCCAGATGCGGGGGAAGCTGAGGGACCCGGCCAGGAAGCGCTCGACCGCCACCTCGTCGGCCGCGATGAGAGCGGCCGTGGCCCGCGGGCCCAGGGCCCCAGCCCGACGGGCGAGGGCGAGCGCGGGGAAGCGGGTCTCATCCACGGGCTGGAAGGTCAGCGCAGCGACGTCGGCGAGGCTCACGGCCCGGGCCGGTGACGGCACGCGGCGCGGATACGTCAGGGCGTACTGGATCGGGAGACGCATGTCAGGTAGTCCGAGTTGTGCCTTGAGCGAGCCGTCCACGAACTCGACGGCGGAGTGGATGATGCTCTGGGGGTGGACGACCACGGCCACGCGGTCGTAGGGGACATCGTACAGCCAGTGGGCCTCGATGACCTCCAGGCCCTTGTTCATGAGGGTCGCCGAATCGATCGTGATCTTGGCCCCCATGTGCCAGGTGGGATGGGCCAGGGCGTCGGCCGGGCGGACGTCTTCGAGGTCGCCCGGGCCGTCGCGGAACGGCCCGCCGGAGGCCGTCAGGATGAGCCGGGCGACCTCACCGAGGTGTTCGCCGGCGAGGCACTGCCAGATCGCCGAATGCTCCGAGTCGATGGGCCGCAGCCACCCCAGCGGGCTCGCCTGTGGGTCGTCCGGTGCCTCGACGGCGACCGCCGCCGCCTGGCGACGGGCCAGCGGCATGACCAGGTGGCCGCCCGCCACCAGGGTCTCCTTGTTGGCCGTCGCCACGACCTTGCCGGCCGTCAGCGCGGCGAGCGTGGCGGGCAGGCTGACCAGGCCGCCGGTGGCGACGATGACCACGTCCACGTCGTCCCGCGTGGCGAGCGCCAGGAGCGGATCCGGTGCCCCCTGCAGCTGGACCGCGGGCGGCAACTCGACGTGCTGGCCCTCCCCGGCGGCCACGACACGGGGCCGGAGCCGGGCCGCCTGGGCCGCCAGGACCGCGGTGTCACGGCGTCCGGCGAGGGCCACGACCTGGAACCGGTCGCGAAGCCCGTCCAGCACCTCGAGCGCCTGCCGGCCGATCGAGCCGGTCGAGCCCAGGACCGCGACGCGGCACGGCGGCGCCGACTCCGCTGGCCTAGCGGAAGGCACCCAGCACCAGCATGAAGAAGTAGGCGGCCGGGGCGGCGAAGATGATCGAGTCGACGCGGTCGAGCATGCCCCCGTGGCCGGGGATCAGGT
>DASPUH010000022.1:0-3982 GCA_035622975.1 Candidatus Sulfotelmatobacter sp. | reverse complement strand
CCTCCACAGCGGCGAGGTGGCCGCCGGCGACGCTCGCGGCGGCCAGCTGCTGGTGACCGGCGATGCCGTCAACACGGCCGCCCGCCTGGAACAGGCGGCCGGAGCAGGCGACATCCTGATCGCGCGAAGCACCTGGCGCCTGGTCCGCGACGCCGTCGCGGTCGAGGAGATGGCCCCGATCGCGGTCAAAGGCAAGGCAGAGCCCATCCCCGCCTACAGGCTCGTAAGTCTCCGTCCGCACGTGGGCCCATGGACCGCCGGGCCGCTCCCACCGCTGGTGGGCCGTCAGCGTGAACTCCGCCGTTTGCGCTCGGCCTTCCGGCAGGTGCGACGCGGCCGGCACCCGGTGGTGGTGACGATCAGCGGCCCGGCCGGCGTGGGCAAGACCCGCCTCCTGGCTGCGTTCCTGGCCGGGGCGAGCCCGGTCGCTCCTGCGCTCCTCGGACGCTGTCTGGCGTACGGCGAAGGCATCACCTATTGGCCGATTCGGGAAGTCTTCTTCGATGCCGCCGGCATCAGGGACACCGACTCACCGCGCGAGGCCACCGCGAGGCTGGAGCGCCTCCTGACCGGCGCGCGCGACGCACGGGTCGTATCCGCCCGCATCGCATCCGCCGTCGGCCTGAGCGATGCGCCGGCCGGCCAGGTCGAGATCTTCTGGGCCGTGCGGCGAGCCTTCGAGCATCTCTCGGCGGGAGAGCCGCGCGTCGTTGTCCTCGAGGACCTCCACTGGGCGGAGCCGACCCTGCTGGAGCTCATCGACTACCTGGACCGCGAGGGCGACGGCCTGCCCATCCTGATCGTCTGCCTGACACGCCCGGACCTGTTCCACCGGCAGCCCGGTACCACACACCCAGTGCCTGCCGGCATCCGCATCGACCTCCAGGGTCTGGACGCGACTGGCGCCCGGGAACTGCTGGACGCCACTCCGGGCGGGACGTCGTTACCTTCCGAGCTCCAGGCCAGGATCATCGCGGCGGCGGACGGCAATCCGCTGTTCATCACGGAGATGGTGGGCCTCGTCGTCGAGCGAGCCGATGGCGGGCCGGCGGAGGGCCAGGGGGATCGGGTCGCGATCCCGCCCACGATCCAGGCCCTCATGGCCGCGCGCGTCGACGGACTCCCCGACAACGAACGATCGCTCACCCGGCGCGCCTCGGTCCAGGGCCAGGTCTTCGAGGAGGTAGCCCTGGTAGCGATGACGCCGGCCGAAGCACGCGCAGGCATCTCCTCCAGCCTCGCCGGGCTCTTGCGTCGCGAGCTCATCAGCGCCTCTGAATCCGCCCTGTCCGTCGCGGATGCTTACCGTTTTCGCCACATCCTGCTCCACGATGCGGCGTACGACAGCCTGACCAAGGCCGACCGGGCGGACCTTCACGAGCGCTTCGCCACTTGGCTGGAACGAGCGGCGAGCGAGCGCCTCATGGAATTCGAGGAGATCCTTGGCTTCCATCTCGCCCAGGCGTACCGCTATCTCGTGGAGCTGCGGCTCGATGTCCGACACGCGAACATCCTGGGCGGCCGGGCAGCGGAACGATTCCTGCATGCGGCTCGTCGCGCCCGCGAGCGTGGCGACGGCGTGGCCGCGGCGCACCTGTGCGAGCAGGCCAAGGCCCTCCCGGCACCGGACGAACGGTTCGAGGCCCAGCTGCTGCTCGAGGTCGGCATGACCGCCATCGACCTCGGTCAGCCGGTCGAGCCGCTGGTCGCTGGTGCGGACGAGGCCCTCTCGATCGCCCTGCGGATCGGTGATCGCGCCCTGGCCGCGAACGCCCGCCTGCTCGCTCTCGACCTCGGATCCATCGCGGGCACGCTCCTCAACGACGATCCACGGTGGGACACGGAACTGGCCATGGCTCTCGATGACGCGACGAGCGCGGCCGACGTGGGTGCGCTGGCGCGCGCGTGGTCTTCGATCGCCTGGCGAAGGTTCGTCGGTTCGGGACATGAGGACGAGGCGGTGGCGGCGGACCAGCGGGCACTCGAGTACGCCCTCCAGGCCGGCGACCTCCGGCTGGCCTTCGACGTAGAGGCCAACCTCCTCACCAGCGCCGTGTCGGGTCCGACCCTTGCCTCGACCGTGGTGGACCTGGCCAGCAACCTCATGGAGCGGGCCGCCAGCTACCCCACCGTCCGGGCGGAAGCGCAGCATCGCCGGGCCGTCATGAAAGCGCAACAGGGTCTCATCGACGAGGCGCGCCGCGATGCCGAGGAAGCCATCGCCACCTTGGTCGACCTCCGCCAGTGGGGCTACGTGCCCCACGCCCGCACCGACCTTGCCTGGTCGGTCAAATACGGCGACGGATTCGACGAGGCTGAGGCGATCCTTCGGCAGGCGCTCGACGAGGCCCGTGAACAGGCGGACCAGCACATGATCAGCTTCATCTCCTGCCGGCTGGCCGAGATCCTCATCGCGCAGGGACGGCTCGATGATGCGGAGGATCCCCTTGCCGAAGCCGAGCGCCATCCGTCATACGCCACCCGTTCCCGCATCATGGGCGCCCGCGCCCGCATCGCGGCCCACAGGGGCGAGCGCGAGGCATCCGCGCAGGTGGATGGACTGCTCGCGGAGATCGCCGGTTACCGCTCGCCGAACGTGCGCGCCGAGGGCTACCGGGACGCCGCCGCCGCGATGGCCGACCTCGGCGACATCGCGCGGGCCCGCGCGCTGGCCGAGGAGGGCATCCGTCTTGCTCGGTCGAAGGAGAGCTTCTCCCTCGCCCGCCAGATCCAGCAGTTCGTCGACGCCCTTCCACCTGCCTGACCGGGGCGGCAGCCCGGGTACGCGGGGTGATGCGCGGAGCGGTCGTCCTGACCGCCGGAGAGTCGGATCGAGGCCGTTCAGGCCCCTCAGCGGTCACCTCACGCATGGAGCGGATGAAACAGCGGCTGGACGGGGTCATCCGGGAGGCCCGTCGGTCGGGACACTCGCTGGATGCATACGGTACGGCGGCGACGACACCGAGCCACCCCGAGGCTACGGGTGGGCGTACCCCGTCAGCTCCACGTACGCCTGCGCGGCGAGCGGTGAGCCGTCGCGCGCGGCGGTGACCATCTGCGAGCCCTCCCAGTAGACGACCCCGGTGGTGAGCCGGGTGTCCAGCTCCTGGTCGGCCACCGTGGGCCGCAGCGTGATGACCAGGCCGGCCTTCGGGATGACGATGCGCCAGCCGGATGGGTAGATCGCGCCCGTGTGCGGGCTCGTCCAGTGCCCGGTGACCGTGACGGTGAAGTCGGCAGCCGATAGGTGGACGGTCGTCCCCTCGGTGACGTACGTGCCGTAGGCCAGCGGGTACGTGCCGTCGGCGGCGCGGATCAGCGACAGGGTGACGGCCGAACCGCCGGGCAGGTTCACCGCGAACCAATCCCAGCCACCGCCACCGACCGTCACGAAGTCGCCCCACTGGTGGTCGAACCATGCCTCGCCGGTCACGGCCAGCGCCTGCCCCCCGAGGGTCAGGGTCCCCACCGCCGCCATCGACGGTCGCGAGTAGTAGTACGAGCCGCCCGCCGCGCCGAACGGCACGTAACCGATCGTGTCGTGCAGGACGGGCGGGCTCGCGCCGGAGTCCACCGTGAGCTGCAGGCCGAAGCCGGCCGTCGCCGACGCCGCGCTTAGCAGGTCGTGGCCCTGGTACCCGCCGCGCATCACCCAGGCGTCCGCGGCGGCCGCGGTCCCCGGGGTGGATCCGGGTGCGGCGATGGCCAGGGCGAACGCATTGGGCCCGCTCGAGAGGGTCGGGGCCACATCCACCTGGGGTCCCACCTCTGTCCGTTGGTCGTAGAGGAATCGATCGCCCTGCTCGTCGGTCAGGGCGAGATGCGAAGCCCAGGTCACGGGGAAGGCGCCGCGCTCGGCGCGGAAGATGACGAACTCGAAGCCGTACGTGCCGCCGGAGGCCGTGCGGAGGTGGCCGGTGTAGTACCACCACTCGGTCAGCCGGTCGTGGGGCCCGTCGTCGCGAGGGAAGGCCAGCGGCTG
>DASPUH010000021.1:0-11608 GCA_035622975.1 Candidatus Sulfotelmatobacter sp. | reverse complement strand
CTCTCCGACGGCTTCTCGGTCCTGGTCGACGATGGCACCGGGGCGTTGCGGGTGGTGGTCGGCACGGCCACCGGCATCTCCCGGGAGGCGCTCCGGCGCGGGTCGACCGTGGGCCTCACGGGGGTCCTGGGCCAGCACGCCTCGAGCGGCGCGACGGGCGGCTATCGCCTGTATCTTCGCGACGGCTCGGATGTCACGGCCGTGGTCCCGGCGCCCACGCCGGTCCCCTCGGCCTCCGGTCCCGTCCCCAGCGCCTCGGGTCAGGCGGCCAGCCCCATCGCCAGCGTGACGCAGACCGGCCAGCACGCCATCGTCGAAGGTGTCGTCACCTCCGCGGGCGCGCTATGGGGCGTCGATCAGCGTCGGTTCACGCTCCAGGACCGGTCGGGGGCCATCCTCGTCCGTGTCCCGCCGGGGGTGCGTCTCCCGGCCGTCGGCCGATCGGTCCGCGTGAGCGGGACGCTCGGGCACTACCTCGGCGCGCCCGAACTGGGCGCGGATGCCGCTCCCGTGGCCGTGCCCTCCGGCGCGGTGGTGCAGCCGCGGCCGATCACCCATGCTCCGCTGACGACGGGGGCCCGCTGGGCGCTGGTGGTCGCGGTCGGCACGGTCTCGGCCGTGCGGCGCAGTGCCACGAGCTGGCGCGGTGAGCTCCGGCTCGGCGACGGCTCGCGCCTGTCGGTCGGGGCCGGGAGCGCGGCCGCCGTATCCGCCGCGCGCTTCGTCCCCGGCAGCCGCGTGGCGGTCACTGGCATCGCCCGGCCGCCGGCCACGGGCGCGGCGGACGCGGAGTCGTACGTCATGCTCCGCGGCCCCTCCGACCTCGTCGTCCTCCGGCGGCCGGCCAGCAGCGCCTCGGTCCTGACGGCACCGGCCGGCGTTGTGAGGAGCACCCCGCCGGGCGAACCGGTCGATGCCGATCTCGCCGACCTGCCCGCCCTGCTGGGTCGCCTCGTGCGGGTCGGGGGCGTGATCGTGGCGGCGGACGAAACGCAGCTCACCCTTGACGACGGCACGGCGCAAGCCACGGTACGCCTCCCCGCAGAGGCGGCCGCATCGCCCGCGATGGCGGCGGGTACGGTTGTGACCCTGGTCGCGCGGGTCACGGTGGCGCGCGGCGGCGCGGTGGAGCTGGAGCTGCGGGCCATGGCCGACCTCACCGTGGCGGGCGATCCGGATGCCGCGCAGCCGCCCGGCGCCGACCCTGCGGCCACGGCGACCCCGCCCGCGGGGGAGGCCGCTCAGGACGGCGCCGCCACCCTGGCCGTCCAGCCCGCCATGTCCGCCGGGGTGGACGCCGCTGCCCTCCTGGCCGCCGCCGCGCTGCTCCTGCTCTTCGCCAGGGCGGCGTGGCGGTCGCCCCGGCGAGTCGCTCGGGGCACGCGACGCCGCATCCGGGACCGTCTCCGGGCCATCGGCCCTATCGCCGCCGGGGAGCCGCCAGGCGCCCCACCGGTGTCATGAGCGGCGCCGAGCGCGCTCGGGGGCGGCCGCCGTTCGCTTGACGCTCGTGCGGAGGCCGCTTTATCCTCGCCACGGCCCGCCTCCGGGCCGAGCACGAGTGAGGGACGGCCTTGCCGAACGCGGACCCCCGCGTCGCGCTCCCGGACACTGACCGCCAGTACCACATCGGCCTCGCTCCAGGCGAGTTGGCCGAGTACATCCTCCTCCCCGGTGACCCCGAGCGGGTCGAACGGATCGCCACCCGCCTCGAGCGGGTGGAGTTCCACCGCCAGCACCGCGAGTTCGCCTCGGTCACTGGCCGATCTCGGGGCCGCCGCGTGTCCGTCGTGTCGACCGGCATCGGGGCCGACAACATGGAGATCGTGATGGCCGAGATCCTGGCCATCACAGAGCGGCCCACCCTCGTCCGCGTCGGCTCGTGCGGCGTCCTGCAGGAACACATCGCGCTCGGCGACCTCGTCATCAGCAAGGGCGCCGTCCGGCTGGAGGCGACGACGGCTTACTTCGTCGGGGACGGCTATCCGGCGGTGGCCGACTACGCCGCCGTGGCAGCCCTCGTCGAAGCGGCGGCCCGCCTGGGCCACACCGCTCACGTCGGCATCACGGCCACGGCCCCCGGCTTCTTCGGCCCCCAGGGCCGACCCGTCGCCCGGTTGCCGATCCGCTTCCCGGACCTGGCGGCCGACATGGCGCGCCAGGGTGTGTTGAACTTCGAGATGGAAGCGTCGGCGCTCCTCGTGCTGGCCGGCCTCGCCGGTTGCCGGGCCGGGGTAGTCTGCGCGGCGTACGCACAGCGCACCACTGGACGCTTCGTCCAGGGCGCTGCCCAGGAGCAGGCCGAAGCGGCCTGTATCGAGACCGGCCTGGAGGCACTGGGCATCCTGGCCGAGATGGACGAGGCGACGCGTGCGGCCGGTGCGGCCGCATGGCGACCGTCACTATGGGCGCCAGCCATGGCGTCCTGAAGATCCCGCGACACGGCGGAGCCGGGCAGACGCTCCGGACCGCCACCCGACACCCCGGCGTGAGCCGGAAAGGAGGAGATGGGATGGCCGAGGCCTACTGCGTCAAGTGCAAGGCCAAGCGCGAAGTCAAGAACGCCCAGCACATCACCATGAAGAACGGCAAGCCCGCGCTTCAGGGGACCTGCCCGGTGTGCGGTACCAAGGTCTTCAAGATCGGCGGCTGAGCACTCGCCAAGAAGCCTCTTGAACGGGACCCCGGCCACGCGGCCGGGGTCCCGTTCGTTCAGGCCGCGGCAGGCGCCCCGGGGCCGCCCGGATCGGTCGGCAGGGGCGCGGATGGTACGATCGGGCCGACATGATGGTCGAGGCGGCGTGGCCGCAGGCGGTGGCCCCAGCGCGCCCGGATCGGCCATCCGAAACGACGGCGGTCCTGGCGCTCGATCTGGGAGCCAGCCGCATCCGCGTTGCGGTCGTGGCAGCCGACGGGACGGTCCTGGCTCGTCAGACGTGTCCCACCCCGGTGCTCGCCGGCCCGTCCGCGGTGGTCGACGCCTGCGTCGCGGCGCTGGCGTCCGTCCGTCGTGACCCGGCGGTCGTGGCGAGGCCGCTCGGGGGCCTCGGTGTATCGGCCCCCGGGCCGCTCGACGCGGCCAGCGGGACGCTCCTTGAGCCGCCCAACCTGGGCCGTGCGTTCCACGACCTCCACCTCGGCGACGCCCTGGCCCGGGCGACCGGCCTCGACGTCGTCATGGAGCGCGACACCAACGTGGCCGCGCTCGCCGAGCGGGCCTTCGGCAGCGCCCGGGGCGAGGACGATTTCCTCTACCTGACCGTGTCCACGGGCATCGGCGGAGCGATCGTGGCCGGGGGTCGCCTCTTCGGCGGACCGGACGGTCTCGCCGGTGAGCTGGGCCACGTCCTGGTCGAGCTCGACGGGCCCCTCTGCGGCTGCGGGGCGCGCGGTCACCTGGAGGCCGTCTCATCCGGCAGCGGCATCGCCGCCCGGGCACGGGAGCGGATCGCAGCCGGCGACGCCCCCGGCCTGATCTCGATCGCGGCCCGCCGGGAGCGGTCGCCGGGGATGCCGGAGGAGATCGACGCGCGCCTGGTGGCGCAGGCCGAGGAGGCCGGGGACCCGGCGGCGGCCGACATCATGGGCCGCGCCAGACGTGGCTTCGCCGCTGCCCTCGTCGGCCTGGTGGACGTCTTCACGCCCCATCTCGTGGTCATCGGTGGCGGCCTCGCCCGGGCCCAGGGTGAACGCTGGCTGGCGCCGGCCAGGGAGGCCGTCGCCGCTCTCGCCTTCCGCGTCGTGGCCGGCCGGACCCGCATCGTGGCAGCCGCCCTCGGAGACGACGTAGGCCTGGCCGGGGCCGTGCCGCTGCTGGCGTTGCGGCCGAACAGCCCCTCATGAGATGACCGATGACGCTTTTCCGGCTTCCCGCGCCACCCCACACTCGAGTCGCTCCCATCCCCCAGGAGGTTCTACCGCGATGACCATCCGAGTCGGCATCAACGGCTTCGGCCGCATCGGCCGCCAGACGCTCAAGGCCCTCATCGAGCGCGTGCCCGAGGCCGAGGTCATAGCCGTCAACGATCTCGTCGATACGGCCACCAACGCGCTGCTCTTCAAGCACGACTCCACGTATGGCGCGTTCAGCGGCGAGGTCAGCCACACGGATGACGCGCTGCTCGTGGACGGCCATCGCATCCAGTCCCTGCAGGTCAAGGAGCCGGCCGAGCTGCCGTGGGCCGACCTGGGCGTGCAGATCGTGGTCGAGTCGACCGGCAAGTTCACCGACGCCACGAAGGCCGCGGCCCACCTCACCGCCGGGGCCCGCAAGGTGATCATCAGCGCGCCGGCGAGCCACGAGGATGTGACGATCGTGCTGGGCGTCAACGAGGCGACCTACGACCCGGCCAGGCACCACGTGATCAGCAACGCCAGCTGCACCACCAACTGCCTTGCGCCGACGGTCAAGGTGGTCCACGACGCCTACACCATCAAGCGCGGCCTGATGAACACGATCCACTCGTACACCAACGACCAGCGCATCCTGGACGTGGTGCACAAGGATCCGCGGCGCGCCCGGGCGGCCGCCCTCAACATCATCCCCACCACGACCGGCGCGGCCCGCGCCCTGTCGCTCGTCATCCCCGACCTGAAGGGCAAGTTCGACGGCTTCAGCCTGCGCGTCCCGACGCCCACGGTGAGCGTCGTGGACTTCACCGCCGAGCTGGAGCGGCCGACGAGCGTAGAGGCCCTCAACGAGGCCTTCCGCGCGGCGGCGGCCGGACCGCTGGCCGGCATCCTGGGCGTCAGCGACGAGCCGCTCGTCTCGAGCGACTTCCGCGGCGATGCCCGCTCGTCGATCGTCGACAGTGCTTGCACCATGGTCATGGGCGGCGACTTCGTGAAGGTCATCGCCTGGTACGACAACGAATGGGGCTACAGCTGTCGGGTCGCGGACCTCGTCCGCTTCGTCGGCGCGCGTTTCTGACCGCGGCCATGGACAAGCTCACCATCCGTGACCTCGACGCGTCCGGCAAACGCGTCTTCGTCCGCGTCGACTTCAACGTGCCCCTGGCCGACGGCAAGGTCACCGATGACACCCGCATCCGGGCCGCCTTGCCGACGATCCGGGCCCTCCGCGAACAGGGTGCCATCGTCATCCTGGCCAGTCACCTGGGCCGTCCCAACGGGAAGGTCAACGACAGCTTCCGCCTGCGCCCGGCGGCCGAGCGGCTGAGCACGCTCCTCGGGGTCCACGTGCCGGTCACGGGCGACGCGCTCGGCGTGGGCACGGTCGATGCCATCGCCCGGCTCAAGCCGGGCCAGGTGATCATGCTGGAGAACCTCCGCTTCCATGCCGAGGAGGAGGCCAACGACCCCGGCTTCGCCAAGGCTCTGGCGAGCTACGCCGACGTGTACGTCAACGACGCGTTCGGGACTGCCCACCGGGCCCATGCCTCGACGGTCGGCGTGGCCAGGCTGCTGCCGGCCTACGCCGGGCTGCTCATGGAGCGTGAGATCAGCGCCCTTTCGGCGCTGCTGGAGGACCCTGCCAAGCCGTTCGCGGCCGTCATCGGGGGCGCCAAGGTCTCCGACAAGCTGGGGGTGCTGGAGCACCTCATGGGCCTCGTCGACACCTTCGTCGTCGGCGGGGGCATGGCCAACACGTTCCTGGTGGCACAGGGCTACACGGTCGGCAAGAGCCTCCTCGAGCGCGACCGCGTGGAGGGGGCGGCCAAGCTCCTCGCCGACGCCGCCGCGCGCGGCGTGAAGGTCGTCCTGCCGGTCGACGTCGTGGTGGCCAAGGAGGTCACCCGCGGCGCCGAGCACAAGGTCGTCTCCGCCGAGCGCATCCCCAACTCGTGGTCCGCGGTGGATGTCGGACCGGCCAGCCGCGTCGCGTTCGAGGCGGCGCTGGACGATGCGAAGACGATCCTGTGGAACGGCCCGCTGGGCGTCTTCGAGGTGCCGACCTTCGGCGACGGCACGCGGGCCATGGCCCGCTACCTGGCCAAGCGCGCCGATGGCGGGACCACGGTCGTGGTCGGCGGCGGCGACTCGGTCGCCGCGGTCGAGCAGCTCGGCCTGGCCTCCCACATGACCCACATCTCCACCGGCGGCGGCGCGACGCTCGAGTTCCTCGAGGGTCGTGACCTCCCCGGCATCGCCGCACTGCAGGACCGCCCAGCATGAAGACGCAGATCGAGACCATCGACGCTCGCGAGATCCTCGACTCGCGGGGCGATCCGACCATCGAGGTCGAGGTGACGCTGGAGGGTGGCGCGATGGGCCGCGCCGGCGTGCCGTCCGGTGCGTCGACCGGGGCGCACGAGGCGGTCGAGCTGCGCGATGGCGAGAGGGGCCGCTATGCCGGCAAGGGTGTCCGGCGCGCCGTGGCCAACGTCTTCGAGACGATCGGCCCGGCCCTGCTCGGCGCGGATGCCGCCGACCAGGCGGCGATCGACGATACGCTCCGGGCGCTGGACGGCACACCCAACAAGGCCGCCCTGGGGGCGAACGCGATCCTGGGCGTCTCACTGGCCTGCGCCCATGCGGCAGCCCGTGCGTACGGCCTGCCGCTCTACCGCTACCTGGGGGGCGCCCGGGCCAACCTGTTGCCCGTGCCCATGTTCAACATCCTCAACGGCGGGCGCCACGCGGCGGACTCGACCGACTTCCAGGAGTTCATGGTCCTGCCCGTCGGCGCCCCCGACTTCAGCGAGGCGCTGCGGGCCGGCAGCGAGGTCTTCCACGCCCTGCGCACCGTGCTGCGGGAGGGGGGCTACGCCACGGGCCAGGGTGACGAGGGTGGCTTCGCCCCGTCGCTGCCGTCCAACCAGGCAGCCATCGAGGTGATCCTGAAAGCCATCGAGCGCGCCGGATACAGGCCCGGCGAGCAGGTCGCCATCGCCCTGGACCCGGCCGTCTCCGAGATCCTGGACGCCGACGTCCCCGCGACGGCCGACGGGCAGCTGACCTACCGCCTGGCCAAGGAAGGGCGGACCCTCCTGACCGACGAGCTGATCGACTTCTGGGCCGACTGGCTGGCCCGCTACCCCATCGTCTCGCTGGAGGACGGTCTGGCGGAGGACGACTGGGCCGGCTGGGCGAAGCTCACCAAGCGGCTCGGGCACCGGGTCCAGCTGGTGGGCGACGACATCTTCGTGACCAACCCCGAGCGCATCGCCCGCGGCATCGGGGAGCGGTCGGCCAACGCCGTGCTCATCAAGCTCAACCAGATCGGTACCGTGACCGAGACACTGGCGGCCATCGACATGGCCCACGCGGCCGGATGGGCGGCCGTCGTCAGCCACCGCTCGGGCGAGACGGAGGACACCTCCATCGCCGACCTCGTCGTGGCGACCGGAGCCGGCCAGATCAAGACGGGGGCGCCGTCACGCTCGGAGCGGGTGGCCAAGTACAACCAGCTCCTGCGGATCGAGGAGCAGCTGGGCGTGGGCGCCCGCTTCGCCGGAGCGGGGGCGCTGGCCCACCAGCGCTCGTGACACGCGTCCTTGACCGGGGCGCCATCTTCGCCGGCTGGGTCGGGCTGGGCATGGCGGTCACGATCGCCATCAGCTTCGAGCTGATCATCGCGGTCCAGGCCCTGGTCTTCCTGGCCGCTATCCCGGCCGGGCTGCTCATCGGCTTCTACGCCGCGGCGCGCTCCGAGCGACGGCGGCCACTGTGGCGGGCCCTGGTGGACGGGGCGTATGCCGGGCTCGTCACGGCCGTCTCGCTCGCCGTCGTGTACGCGGCCATCCGCCTGCTCTTCGTCTTCGCCGACTCCGGCTACCCCACGTACAACAACACCGGGGCGCTGGGTGAGCCGGTCGGGCCGACCTGCGCGGCCGGACCGGGCTGCGCCTACCAGCGCTACCTGGACCAGGCTTCGACCGACCCGACCTTCGCCGCCGCGCTGGCCCAGGCCGGCGTGACCGACACCGCCTCGTTCCAGGCGTTCGTCCTGCGCGACCAGCTCGACGGCGGCCTCGTGCTCGTGGCGATGGTCGTGGGTGGCTCGCTCGTCGGCGGCCTGTTCTATGCGGCGGCGGGTCCGGCCAAGCGCCCGGAGCCGACACCCGCGGGCTGACGCTTCCGAGCGCTGCGCAGGCGGGGCGACTGAGGCGGCTGCGGCGGACGACATCCTCTCGGGCACCAGCCGTGATGGTGGTGCGCGCGTCGGCGCCACGGGCGGCCCAGGGCCGCCGGGCCGGCCACGTTCAGGGGCGACTGCGGATGGGGCTCAGGAGGTCCGCGACGGCCTCGATCGGCACATGGCACCACACGGGCTGGTGGCGCGGAGGATCGGTGGCGCTGGGCATCGGTCCGGCGGTCGGGCCCGCCGGCGGGCGCTACTTGGTCGGCTTGGCCTTGGCGGCCGGCTTCGCCTTCGCCGCGGCCGGCTTCGCCTGCGCAGCCGGCTTGGCGGCCGGCTTGGCCGCCGGCTTGGCAGCGGCCTTCGTGGGTACCTTGGCGACGGGCGCCTTCGCGGCCGGTTTCGTCGCCGCCTTGGCGGCGGGCTTGGCGGCGGCCTTCGTGGCCGGTGCCTTCTTCGGGGCTGCCTTCGCCGGCGCAGCCTTGATCGTGGTGGCGGCGGACGCGGCCGCGGGTTCTTGCGCCGACTCGGCGCGGGTCGAGCGGGACAGGGCGGCGCGCGCCTTGCCGGCGGCCGTCTGCTCACCCTTGGCCTTGGCTGCCTTGGAGGCCGCGACGCGAGCCTTGGCCGCCTTCGCCGCGGCGGCCTTGCCGGTCGAGCGGCCGGCCTTGGCGGCGCCGACGATGGCTTCACCACCGAGCGCAGAGTTGACCTTCAGGGCCAGCCGACTCTTACGTCGTGCCGCCGCGTTGGGGTGGATCGCCCCGGACTTGGCCGCCCGGTCCAGCGCCGATACGGCTGCCACGAGTGCCGCCTGGGCCTCGGCTGCATCGCCGGTCTGGGCCACCGCGACCGCCTTCGTGACGAGCGTCTTCGTGCGTGAGCGGTGGGGCCGGTTGACGGCCTGCTTGCGCTCGTCCTGCCGGACGCGCTTCATGGCCTGCGGCGTGCGGGCGCCGCGCCAGGTGCGGGAGGAGTGGGCCAAGGTCGAACGGTCCTCGGGTTACGGGCGGTGATGGACGCGCGAAGGGCCTGCGGCCGGGCGCGACGGCAGATGGTAGCACGCACCGCAGCCGGGGCGGCGCTGGCCGACCCCGCGCTACCATCGAGGCTCCCAAGCAGCCCTGGAGGCCTCGCCGTGCAGATCCGCCGCGTCTCGTTCGTCGGCCTGCGGACTGACCGTCACGACGCCATGACCACCTTCATCGGCGGCGTGCTCGGGCTGCCGGCCGGCCACCGGGAGGATGACTGGGCGGTCTTCCGGCTGCCGTCGGGGAACCGCGACTTCGTGGAGGTCTTCCGCACCGGTGGCGGCTACGACGAGCGACTGCTGCCGGCCGAAGCGGGACCGCTCACGGTCGCTTTCGATGTCGATGACCTCGATGCGGCCCGGGCGGAGCTCGTGGCCGCCGGTATCGAGCTCGTCGGTGACATCGTCTGGGCGGCCGAGGCCTTCGCCGAGCCGCGGTACGAGGGCTTCGGCTGGCTCTACTTCCGGGCACCGGACGGGACCGTCCTGTGCCTCCAGCAGGACCATGCCCCTTGAGCGAGTCGATCCCCCAGGACCGCCTGCGCAACTTCTCCATCATCGCCCACGTCGACCACGGCAAGTCGACCCTCGCGGACCGGCTGCTGGAGCTGACGCACACGCTCGAGCCGCGCCAGATGACGAGCCAGGTCCTGGACTCGATGGACCTGGAGCGCGAGCACGGCATCACCATCAAGGCCCGGGCCGTCCGCCTGGAGTACACCGCCCGGGACGGGCTGCTGTACGGCCTGGACCTCATCGACACGCCCGGCCACGTCGACTTCACGTACGAGGTCAGCCGCAGCCTGCAGGCCTGCGAGGGCGCCATCCTGGTCGTCGACGCGGCCCAGGGCATCGAGGCCCAGACACTGGCCAACGTCCACCTGGCGCTGGCCCAGGGGCTCACGCTCATCCCGGTCATCAACAAGATCGACCTGCCCTCGGCCCAGCCGGACGTCGTGATCGAGGAGCTGGAGAACGTCCTGGCCATCCCGCGCGAGGAGGTGCTGCTGGCGTCGGCCAAGGACGGCACCGGGGTGCCGGAGATCCTGGAGGCGATCGTCAGCCGCATCCCTCCACCCCGCGGCGACCCGGCGGCGCCGCTGCAGGCGCTCATCTTCGATTCGCACTACGACGCCTACAAGGGCGTGGTGGCGTACGTCCGCCTGGCCGCGGGTCACCTGGCGACCCATGCGCCGATCCGCCTGATGGCCTCGGGGGCGGAGGCGGAGGCGCTCGAGCTGGGCTTCTTCCGGCCGCAGGCCGTGCCCGTGCCCGGTCTCTCGGCCGGCGAGGTGGGCTACGTGGCGACCGGCCTCAAGAGCGTGCGGGACTGCCAGGTCGGCGACACGCTCACGTCGGCCGATCGACCGGCGGCCCTCCCGCTGCCCGGCTACAAGGCCGCCCTGCCGCTGGTCTTCGCCGGCCTCTACCCCATCGAGGGGCCGGACTACCCGGCCCTGCGCGACGCGCTGGAGAAGCTGCACCTCAACGATGCCTCGCTGGTCTACGAGCCGGAGACCTCGGTGGCCCTGGGATTCGGCTTCCGATGCGGCTTCCTGGGCCTCCTGCACATGGAGATCGCCCAGGAACGCCTGGAGCGGGAGTTCGGGCTGCAGCTCATCGCCTCCGCGCCGTCGGTGGCCTACCAGGTGACCCTCACGCACGGCCGCGGCGAGCGCAAGGTCGACAACCCCGCCGACCTGCCGGAAGCGGGCGAGATCGAGGCCATCAGCGAGCCGTGGGTGCGTGTCACCGTGATCACCCCGAGCGCGTACATCGGGGCCCTGATGGAGCTCGCCACGAACCGCCGCGGCACCTTCGAGACGATGGAGTACCTGGACCCGACCCGCGTCCAGCTGGCCTTCCAGCTGCCCCTGGCAGAGGTCATCGTGGACTTCTTCGACCAGCTCAAGAGCCGTTCGCAGGGGTACGCCAGCATGGACTACGAGGAGATCGGCTACCGACCCGCCCGCCTCGCCCGCCTGGACATCCTGGTCAATGGCGAGCCGGTCGATGCGCTGTCGCTGATCGTCCATCGCGACCGCGCGACCCAGGTCGGGCGGCGCCTCGTGGACACCCTCCGCGAGCTCATCCCGCGCCAGATGTTCGAAGTGCCCATCCAGGCCGCGATGGGCTCCACGGTCATCGCCCGCGAGACGGTGCGGGCGATGCGCAAGAACGTCCTGGCCAAGTGCTACGGTGGCGACATCACGCGCAAGCGCAAGCTGCTGGAGAAGCAGAAGGCAGGCAAGCAGCGCATGAAGCGGGTCGGCAGCGTGGAGATCCCCCAGGAGGCATTCCTGGCGGTGTTGCGCACCGACGAGGTGGCGTGAGCGTGGAGAACGATCTCCGCGTGCTCATCGTGGTGGCCTTCACCGGGCTGCTGGTCATCCTGCGTCTGGACGCGGCCCGCTTCGGCGCCGCCGAGTACGACGACCAGGCCGCAGGTGGTGGCTGGCGGGCCGGGGCGAGCCGCCTGGCCTGGTACGCGGTCGGCCTGGCCATCGCAGCGGGCATCTTCGTGGTCCACCCGACCC
>DASPUH010000020.1:0-5858 GCA_035622975.1 Candidatus Sulfotelmatobacter sp. | reverse complement strand
CGTCGAACTCGACGTGCGCCTGCGAAGCGGCCACGTCGTTCCAGTGGGCACGGATGGCGTTGGCGCCCGTCAGGGGCGCCTCGAAGGGGTCGAAGCGGTACTCCGCATCCTCGCGGAAGAGGTCCACCGCAGCGTCGACATCCAGCCGTTCCCAGGCGCGCTTGAAGCGGTCGACCAGATCCTGGCCGTCACCGGGCGTGAGGGTGGGCACCGCCCGATTCTAGCGGCCGGGCGCCTCCCGGCCCTCCCGGAGCTCACGCGCGCCGGGGGCGCGGCTCAGCAGCTCCGTGAGACGCTCGGCGATGACGTACGACCGGCCGCCGCCCATCACGAGCACGACGTCGCCCGGTTCGACCCGCGCGGCCAGGTGGTCGGCCGTGGCCTCGGGTGAGCCGGGGGCGGTAGCCTGCCAGCCGCTCGCGCGCGCGGAGGTCGCATCGGCCAGCGCCTGGGCGCTGGTGGTCGTGCGGTCCGGGTCGCGGTTGGCCCAGATATCGGCGATGACGGCCCGGTCGGCGGTGGCCAGGACCTCGGCGAAGGCATCGAGCATGGCCGCGGTGCGGTGGAACGTGAGCGGCTCGTAGACGGCCCACACGCGCCGACCCGGATAGCGCTGGCGCACGGCCGCCAGGGTGCCGCGGATGGCCGTGGGATGGTGGCCGTAGTCGTCCAGCACGGCGATGCCTCGTGGCTCACCCTTCAGCTCGAGGCGCCGCCCCACGCCCCGGAAGCTGGCCAAACCGGCGGCGATCTGAGCCGGGGCGAGGTCGGCGGCCGCGCCGGCGGTCGCGGCGGCCAGCGCGTCGGCCGCATACTGCCGCCCCGGCAGGTGCACGTCGGCCATGATGTCCCCACCTGGCAGGCCCGAGATCGCAAGACGGTCACCCTCGGGCCCGGCCGAGGCGATCCATCCGGTCACGGTGCCGGCCGGCAGGTCGCCGGCCGCCGGCCCATCCGGCCCGAGCAGGGCGAACGGTCGCAGGCGTCCGCCGAGATCGGCGAGGCGCGCGGCGACCTCGCGACCGCCCGGGTCGCCCAGGTTGACCACGACGAGCGGTGGGGTCGGCGACGCGCGGACCCACGTGACCAGCATGTCGACCACGGCCGCCCGATCGGCGAACACGTCGGGGTGATCCCACTCGGCGTTCAGGATCACGGCCACCGCAGGGTGGTAGGGGGCGAAGTTGTCGGCGTACTCATCGGCCTCGACGACCATCCAGGAACCCCTCCCCCAGCGGGCGGTCGCGGCGGGGCTGCCGGACAGGTCGACCGGCAACAGCGCTCCGATGGCCGCCGAGGGGTCCCGGCCCGCGCCGACCAGGAGGTGGGTGACCCACCCACTGGTGGTCGACTTGCCGTGGGTGCCGGTGACCGCCAGCAGGCGCTGGCCGGCGGTCAGGGCCACGTCGGCGACCACCTGCTGCCACGCCTCGACGGCGATCCCGGCGGCGGTCGCGGCGCGCAACTCGGGATGGTCCGGATCGACGGAGGTCAGCGACTTCGTGACCGACAGCCGGTCCACGATGGGCCGCCCCGCCGTATCCACGACGTGGGCCGGGCTGTGGGCCCAGCTGAACGGGATGCCGAGCGCTTCTGCCGCCGCCGTGTACGGAGATGGGCCGCCGGCGTCACAGGCCGTCACGGACGCCCCGGCGTAGGCCGCCAGGAGGGCCGCCTCGGATGCGCCCGCCCCTCCCCCGCCGAGGATATGGATCCGCTCGCCGGTCGGAACGAGGCGCGCCGGCCGGTCGGGCGCCAGGCCGCGGCCGACCTCCTCCAGGGTGCGCGTCACGCGGCGGTCCCGGGCGTGGCGTCGAGCCACGCGAGGACGAGCCGCAGCGCCGCCTGGGCGCTGGCGCGCTTGTTCGCGGGCCGGCCGCCTGACCAGACGTGCCGTTCCAGGCGTCCCCCCCGCGGCGCGGCAAGCGCGATGAAGGTGAGGCCGACCGGCTTGTCCGGCGTGCCGCCGGCCGGCCCGGCGATGCCCGTCACGGCGAGCGCGAGGTCGGTTCGGAGCATGGCGCGCGCGCCGATCGCCATGGCCCGCGCCGCCTGCGCCGAGACCGCGCCGTACCGGCGGAGCGTCGTCTCCGGCACCCCGAGCAGGGCACTCTTGGCCTGGTCGCTGTAGCTCACGACGCCCCCCAGGAAGTAGGCGCTCGAACCGGGGACCTCGGTCAGGACGTGGCTGACGAGGCCGCCCGTACAGGACTCGGCGGTCGCCAGGGTCAGCCCCCGCGAGACGCACGCCGCCTGGACCTCACCGGCAAGGGCGATCAGCGCCTCCGCCGTCGGCGTGCGGCCGGGTGTCACGTGTGGTTCGTCTTCTGCGGCGCCTTGCCTGGCTGGAAGAGCCACGTCTGGGGCATCCCTGCGCCGCCCAGCGCACCGATGGCGACCCCGTTCACGGTGAAGTAGGTCGCACCGGCCGACCCGGTGCGGACCTCCACGCTCTGGCTGCCCGTGAACTGGAGCCGCGTCCCCGCGCGCACGGTCACGCCGGTGTACGAGGGCACGACGCTGCCGTCGACCCACACCTTGATCCATGCCGAGCTGCCCTTGATCTCCACCGTCAGGACGATCCCCGCGATGGCCACGGTCACCGTGTGGCTGACGGCCGTCGTCTGGCCGCCGGAGGAGGACGCGGTGGCCGTCACGGTCCAGCGGCCCGGCGGCAGCTGGAAGGTGCCGGTGAACGAGCCGTCTGCGCCGACCTGGAGATGCAGCGGCGCCGGCGGCGCGGCGGGCACCGGCGTCGGCTTGCCCGAGGCTGTCGGCGTCGCCGGCCCGGCATCGACCGCCGTGATCGTGACGCTGGTCCCGTTCGTGGTGCCGGCGATGGCGACCGATCCCCCATTCACGGCGGCTCCGTCCGCCGGGCTCGTGAGGGCGATGGCTGGCCCGGTGGGGGTCGGCGGGATCGGCACGTTGATGATCAGGTTCCACGGCGGCGAGACCTTGGCCGTGTTCGGGTCGGTGGCCGTGATCGTCATCTGGTTCTCGCCCTTGCTGAGGGGCACGTCACGTGACCAGGCACCCGAACCATCGGCGGAGAAACGGTAGGTCTGGTTGCCCGAGGCCTGGATCGTGACCGTGACGTTGGGGTCGCTCGTACCCGCGATCAGCACGTGGTCCGCGTCGACCGTGGAGACGACCGCGGCGGGCGAGGTGACGCTGAGCATGGGCGGCTGGACGGATCGTGCCAGCTGCAGGGCGATGTACCCGCCCACGGCCACGATGATGAGCGTCAGGACGGCCGCCACCAGCACGCCCGGCGTGAACGTGAAGCCGCCGCGGGGCGCCTCCAGCGGCTGCGGCGCGATGATCATGGGTCCGGTCGGCCGGACGGCGCCGCCTTCGCGCCGCCACTGATCCAGCACCTGGTCGGGATCCAGGCCCAGGTACATCGCGTAGTTGCGCAGGAAGCCCTTCGTGTAGACGGCCCCGGGCAGCTCGCGGAACTCGCTGCGCTCGAGGGCCGAGAGGTACTTGACGCGGATCTTCGTGTCGCGCTCGGCGCGGTAGAGGTCCACGCCCTTGGCCTCGCGCGCGGCGAGCAGCACCTCACCCAGGCGCGGCCCGGCAGGTGCGGCCGTCTCAGGCTTGCCGCGATCCCGATCGGTGGCGCGCCGCGCGGTGGCCCGAGCCTCGTCGCGAGCGGTCATGGGGGTGGTAGTGATCCTCCGGATGGCGCCGCATCACGCACGACGAGGCGCGGGGACAGGATACGCGCTCCCGCCAGCGGCCCCCATCGGGCACTCGGCGTATGGCGAACACAGCGCCGCCTGGCGGCGGCACGGACTCGGTGTCGGGCCGGCGAGGGGGCGCCGGTTGTCGCTTAGTCTCCGGGAGACTCGTATGCGCCCGTTTCAGTGACTCGGTCGTCGCGTGTTCACGCGGCCCGCACGCCCGTGACTACAGCGACAACGGCGGGCGCCCATCGGGCGCATACCAGTCCCCTGGCGCCTACACGACAACGCTGTTCCGCGCCGGGGTTTGAGGGCGAAGTAGATCGCCATGCGCGACGCCTCAGCTCGACGCGCGCTCGCCGTCGGGACTCCACACGGCGATCTCGCCGCCCGGCATACAGACCACTAGCCCACGATCGTCGGTCACGAATGACCAGGACTCAAAGGTCGGGTGCGGTCCAGCTCGAAGGGTGCGCCCGTCCTCGAACTCGACGATGGGGACCGTTCCGGGCTCGGTCCGAACCGCTCGAACAGTCGCCCAAATGAGATCGACGAACGCCTGAGCGCCCCGCTCAAGGTGCGCGGGTTCGATCGCCGCAACGAGTCCGGTGCGCGCGTCTGAGATCTCGAACCCCTGTTCGAGCCGAAACCTCGCCCCGCTCTCACCGACCTGCGACCATGCGACGGTCACTCCGCCTCCGATGGTCAACTGCGTGACCTTGCGGCCGCGCCAACGCGCGTTCATGAGCCGGGTGGAGTAGTCGAGCCAATCCATCGGAAGAGCATAGGCCCGACTTCGCGTGGAACAAGAGAGGGCTGCGGCGTGTCTAGCCCAGGGGGTCGTCCATGTCGTCGGGGCCGCGGACCCAGTTGTCGGGGCCGTAGACGTGGCGTGGCACGGCCGGGTTGCGCGGATCCTGGGGACCCACGATGCCGTAACGCTCGAGGTCGTCCATCAGGCGGCTGGCCCGGTTGAAGCCGACCTTGAGCTTGGTCTGGAGCATCGACGTGCTGGCCTTGCCGGTGCTCATGACGAGTTCTGCGGCGCGCGGCGTCATGTCGTCCTCCGCCAGGCGGGAGAGCCAGGCGAACTGGCCGCCGCCGTTCCCCTCGGCATCGGCGAAGGCGATGATCTCCGGGTCGTAGTCGGGCTCGGGCGCCTGGTCACGCCAGGCCTGCGACACGCGGCGGACCTCGCCGTCGCTCACGAAGACGCCCTGCAGCCGCACGGGGCGCGGCAGGTCGGCCGGCTGGTAGAGCATGTCGCCGCGACCGATGAGGTCCTCCGCCCCGGGCTGGTCCAGCACGGTCCGGCTGTCGACGTTGGAGGACATGGCGAAGGCGATGCGGCTGGGCACGTTGGCCTTGATGAGGCCGGTCACGACGTTGACGCTGGGCCGCTGCGTCGCCAGCACAAGGTGGATGCCCACGGCACGGGCCTTCTGGGCGATCTTGACGATGGGGTCCTCGACCTTGCGGCCCTCGCGCATGATGAGGTCGGCCAGCTCGTCGATGATGATGACGAGGAAGGGCATGCGCTCCTCGGGCGGCACGTGCGGGCTGGCGTTGTAGGCCGTGATATTGCGTTCGGACCTGGCCGCCAGGGCCTTGTACCGCTCCTCCATCTGGGCCACCGCCCACTGCAGGGCGGCGCGCGCCTCATTGGCCTCCACGATGACGTTGGTCAGCAGGTGCGGCAGCCCGTCGTAGGGCGCGAGCTCGACCCGCTTGAGGTCCACCAGCACCAGGCGGACCTCGGCGGGGGTCGCCCGCATGAGCAGGCTGGTGATCAAGGCGTTGACGCAGACCGACTTGCCGGAGCCGGTCGCGCCGGCGATGAGGAGGTGGGGCATCCGGGCCAGGTCGACCGCGTAGGCCTTGCCCGAAACGTCCCGGCCCAGGGCGAACGTCAGGCGGCTCGTGGCCGAGAGCATGTCGGCGTCGGCGATCAGCTCGCCGAAGCCCACGATCTCGCTGAGGTGGTTAGGGATCTCGATGCCCACCACGTCCTTGCCGGGGATGGGCGCCTCGATGCGGATGCTGCGGGCGGCCAGGGCCATGGCCAGGTCGTCGGCCAGCGACTCGATGCGCGACAGCTTGATCCGGGCATCCGGGCGCACCTCGTACTGCGTCACCACGGGGCCCTCGTTGAAGCGGCTGACCGTGGCC
>DASPUH010000019.1:0-23693 GCA_035622975.1 Candidatus Sulfotelmatobacter sp. | reverse complement strand
CAGCACGGACCCCAGGACCGGCAGGTGGCTGTGCGCCTGTACTCCGGCGCCCACGATGGCCGCCCGCAGCGGTCGGCCGGGCACCGCCGGACACCAGTGACGGAGGGCTACGCCGCTCACCGCTGCCGTCCGGTGCGCGGTGATCGGTGAGCCGTCCAGGATCGCGGTAGGGACGCCCGTGACCGGGTCGTTGAGCACGATCGTCGCGTGGATCGCGGGCCTCCCGGCCGCGCGGTTGGCGGGGAAGCCGGTGACCCATTTGAGGCCCAGCAGGTCGGCCGAGCCATCCTCGGCACGTCCATCCAGCCAGGCTGGCATGGCATGGGCGAAGCTGCCCGCCGGACGGGGGTGGACGCCGATCTTGGGCGGCAGCTCCGCATCCGCGACGAGCGCCCGCATCGTCCGGTCCGCCAGCCCGAGGCGCACCTCCAGCGGCGGCATCGAGGCCTCCACCGCGGTAGCGTCCAGGTAGATCAGCGCCGGCAGCGGGCGGGGCGCATCCATGTCCGCATGCTACGTCGTCGCTACGATGGTTTGGTGACGTCGCCCGAGCAGGCCGTGAGCCTGGCCAACCTCAAGCTGGAACGCGACGCGATCGTGCTGTACGACGCCCTGGCGCGGATCGAGCGCGAGCCCCGCCGGGCGGATGCGTTCCGGCTCATCGCCGGCAACGAGCGGCGGCACGCGGAGATCTGGGCCGGGCGCCTCCGGGACGCCGGGGTGGCGGTGCCCCAGGCTGACCCGCGGCCCCGCCTGCGGATCCGCTTCATCCTGCTGGTGGCCCGCCTCTTCGGCACGCGCGCGGTGACCGAGCTGGTTCGTTCGCTCGAGGGGGACGAGGAGGAGGCCTACCTGGATCAGGACAACCCGGACGTGGCCTCCATCGTGGCCGACGAGCGGGAGCACGCCGAGATCTGGCGGCGCCTCCGCCAGGACGGGAAGCACGAGGCGCCCGCTCCCGTGGCGCCCGCTCCCGCGGCGGCCGCTTCCGCGGCGCCCACTCCCGCGGCGGCCGCTGCCGTCGCCGCGCCCTTGGCGACCGAGGCAGTCGACGAGGCCTGGCACCACGCCGGGCGGAGCGGCACGCTGCGGGCCGCCGTCTTCGGCGTGAGCGACGGGCTCGTCAGCAACCTGTCGCTGGTGATGGGGTTCGTCGGCGCCAACGCGGATCGCCAGCTGGTGATCCTGGCCGGCGTCGCCGGCCTGCTGGCCGGCGCGTTCTCCATGGCCGCTGGCGAGTGGATCAGCATGCAGAGCCAGCGGGAGCTCTTCGAGCGGCAGCTCCAGCTGGAGCGCGAGGAGCTCAAGGTCATGCCCGAGCAGGAGGAGGCCGAGCTCGCCGCCGTGTACCGGCGGAAGGGCATCCCAGCCGCGGATGCCGCCCGCCTGGCGCAGCGCCTCATGCAGGACCCCGAGGTGGCCCTGGACACGAAGGCCCGCGAGGAGCTGGGGCTCGATCCCGACCAGCTGGGCTCGCCGTGGGGAGCCGCCATCAGCTCGTGCGTGTCATTCGCGGCCGGGGCGTTCGTACCGTTGCTGCCGTTCCTGCTGGCCAGCGGCACGCTCGCCTTCGCCGTGGCCGTGGTCCTGTCGGCCGTGGCCCTGTTCACGGTCGGGGCCGCGGTGAGCCTCTTCACCGGTCGCTCGGCGCTGTTCAGCGGGGCGCGGCAGATCGCCATCGGCGCGTTCGCGGCGGCCGTCACCTACGGCGTCGGCCACCTCGTCGGGGTGGCCATCGGGTGAGCGGCGCGCCGCCTGAAACCGGTGCCGCCCGCGCCGCGTACCGATGTCGATGAGCCCCTCCGGGCGCACGGACGCGGAACTCGTCGCCGGCCTCGTGGCAGGTGACGAGGATGCGCTCGGCGCACTCTACGACCGCCACGCGGACGCCATCTTCAGGGCCGCCTTCCGGCTGCTGGGGGATCGCGGCCAGGCCGAGGACGTGTTGCAGGAGACGATGCTGGCCCTCTGGAACCGCGCCGAGACCTACGACGCCTCGGTGGCGTCCCTTGCCGCCTGGCTGCTGACGATCGCCCGGAACCGGTCCGTGGACCGCCTGCGGGCGCGAGCCCGGCGCCCCGTGAGCACGCTCCTCGGCGCGGCTCCCGGGGCGGCCACGGACGACACGGCCATCGACCGCCTGGTCGCCGGGGGCGAGCTGGTGGGTGTCGCCGCGGCTCGGCCGGATCCCGCCTCGGCCGCCGAGGCCTCGTGGCTCGCCGGCGCGGTACGCCAGGCGCTCGCCGCGATCCCGGCTCCAGAACGGCAGGCCCTGGAGCTGGCCTACTACCACGACCTGAGCCAGTCCGAGATCGCCGCCCGGCTGGGCTGGCCCCTCGGCACGGTCAAGACACGGACGCGGCGGGCCCTGGGGCGGCTGCGCGTGGTCCTGGCGGAGGTGCTGGGGCCCGACACGGGCTTGCGCGTCCTGCCGGCGGTGAGCTCCGTGGAGGCATTCGGGACGCTGACGGGTGGAGGGTCGGATGGATCACGTTGAGGTGCGTCAGTGGCTGACCGATGCCCTGGCCGGCGGCATCCTGCCGTCGGTGCTCGATGACCTCGCCGCCCCGCCGGGTGCCGGCGGTGCTGCGGCTGACCCGGCAGCCGAAGAGGTGCGGGCCCACCTCACCGCCTGCGACGCGTGTCGCGCCGAGGCAGGTGCGCTCGTGGCTACCGGGGTCCTGCTCGCCGCCGCCACGCCGGATGATGTTCTGGCGCCCGTGGCCGCCCGCGAGCGGATCCTGCGCTCGATCCATGAGACGGGCATGGTCCGCGTGCCTGCCGCCTCGCGGCCGCCGGTCGGCGCCCCCGCCCCGGCCGCGCCGCTCGCGGGCGCTCGTCCCACTGACCCCGCCCGGCGTCGCTGGCGGCTGGTCCCCGCCCTCGCGTCGGTGGCCATGGCCGCCGTCATCGTCGGCGGGCTGGTCATGGTCGGCAACATGAGCCACCAGCGCGATGTCGCGCAGGCGGAGGTGGCTGCGCTGGGCGAGCTCGCGTCGGCCAGCGGGCACATCCTGGCGCGCCCCGACCACGGGCAGGTGCCGCTCGTGGGCGCGGACGGGACGTCGATGGGCATGGTCGTCTTCAGCCCCTCGTCGGGCCAGGTCGCCGTGTGGAGCCGCGACCTGGCCGGGATGGCCAGCGGCACGCGGTACGACTGCTTCCTCGTGCGGGGGTCGTCGCTGACCCTCATCGGCTGGATGGACGACGCCGGCGACGTGGCCTACTGGATCGGCCAGGCCCCGGCCGGCCTGACCCTCGGGCATGCCGGGGACCGCATCGTGGTCCAGGCCGACGCGCCGGGCGCGGCTCCGGTGCTCAGCGGCACCTTCTGATCGGGATTAGCATCGAGGGCCATGGCCCGCCCCGGTAATCGCGTCCCGGAAGCCGACGTGACGACCATGTTCGACACGATCGCGCCGGTCTATGACCGCCTCAACACGCTGATGACGGTCGGCGCGGACGAGCGCTGGCGGCACCTGGCGGCCGAAGCGGCCGAGTTGCACACGGGTGACGCGGCGATCGATGTCGCCTGTGGCACCGGCCGGCTGGCCGTCCGCCTTGCCCGTGCCGTCGGCCCGTTCGGGCGGGTGGAGGCGGTCGACCTCTCGCCGGCGATGGTGGCGCGTGCCACGAGCGACCATCGCGGCTACGTGCAGCTCACGTTCGGCGTCGCCAACGCGCTGGCGCTGCCCTTCGAGGACGACACGTTCGACGCGGCGACCATCGCCTTCGGCCTGCGCAACCTGGCCGACTACCGCCGCGGCTTCCTCGAGATGACCCGGGTCGTCCGGCCCGGTGGCCGCGTCGTCTGCCTGGAGCTGTCCCTGCCTCGGCACCGCGCGGTCGCGCGGGCGTACCACGCCACGTTCCGCCGCAGCGCGCCGCTCATGGCGGCCCTGGCCGGCGGCTCGCCCGATGCCTACCGCTACCTCCCCGCGTCGCTCGACGGCTTCCCCGACGCCGACGACCTGGCCGCGACGATGACGTCAGCCGGCCTCGTGGATGTGCGCTTCCGCCGCCTGGCCATGGGCGCCGTCGCCCTCCACGTGGGGCGCGTCGGCGGGGTTGGCTGAGCCGTCTGACTCGGCCACCGGTGGCGCATCCGACGGCACGGGCTCGTCCGGTGCAAGGAGGGGCGCGGCGCCGTCCAGGTAGCGGCGGTGCAGGTCAAGCACCTGCGCCACGAGGTCGGCCGGTGCCTCGCCGCCCCAGCTGGCGACCGTCCGGCTGATCCAGGCCGCTTCGTTGGCTCGCTCGTCGGCGGCGAGGTCATCGTCGGCCCGTCGCACCCGCCCGCTGACGAGCCAGTAGCCGGCGACGCCCAGCGCCAGCCCGACGAAGAAGAGCCACCAGCCCCAGGCTTCACCCACCGGCCGAGTATAGGAGCGCTGCCCGGCCCCTGCCCCGACCGGCAGGGGGCGGCGAGTCGGTGCGACTCGGTATCCTTCGCCCGTGATCCCCTCGCCGGCGAGCCCGGACGCCCTCCAGATCGGGCCCCTGGCGATCCCCTGGTACGGCGTGGGCTACGCCGTCGCCATCGGCTTCGGGGCCTGGCTCACGGCGCGGCTGGCGGGCCGCCGCGGCCTGGACGTCGGCCGCATCGGGGACGCCCTGTTCCTGGTCGTGGTGGCCGGCCTCATCGGCGCCCGCGCCTACCACGTCATCGACCAGTGGCAGCTCTACAAGGACGATTGGAGCCGCATCATCCTGCCGCCCTACAGCGGGCTGGCGCTCTATGGCGGCGTGTTCGGCGGCATGGTCGGCGCCTTCATCTACACGCGGCGCCACCACGAGCCGTTCCTGCGCTGGGCCGATGTGGCCATCCCGGCCCTCTTCTTCGGCCAGGCCATCGCACGCTGGGGCAACTTCGCCAACCAGGAGCTCTACGGACCGCCGACGAACCTGCCGTGGGGCATCGCCATCGACTGCGCCCATCGCGTGCAGGCCTACCTCTGTCCCGGCGACGTCAACCTGCTGCCTGGGCAGGTGCCGGTGCCGGCCGACGCCGCGTTCCAGCCGCTCTTCTTCTACGAGTCGTCGCTTGACTTCCTGGGCGGCCTCGTGGCGCTCTACCTGCTGGTGCGGCTGGCCGGCCGCCTCCGCGACGGCGACGTCCTGGCGTTCTGGCTGATGTGGTACGGCCTCGTGCGGGCGTCACTGGAGAACCTCCGCCTGAGCTACGACTTCACGTTCTTCGGCGTGCCGGTAGCCATCCTCCTGGGCCTGGGTGCGACGGCGGCAGGCCTGGTGCTGCTGGTCGTGAACCACCGGCGCGCCCAGCCGCCGCCCGCCGCTCCGCCGGTGACGTGACGGGCGCGATGACGCCCGGCGCGGACCTGGCCCTGTTCGGGATCAGCGTCCTGTCCGGGATCATCGGGGCCCTGGCAGGTGTGGGCGGCGGGATCCTCGTGATCCCGGCCCTGACCACGATCTTCGGGGTCGACATCCACCTGGCCATCGGGGCCAGCATCGTCTCCATCATCGCCACCAGCTCGGGCGCGGCCGTGGCCTACGTCCGCGACCGCCTCACCAACCTGCGGGTCGGGATGTTCCTGGAGGTCGCTACCACGACCGGCGCCGTGGGCGGCGCCCTGGCCGCCGCCGTGGTGGCCCCGCAACTGCTCTACGTCCTGCTGGCGGCCGTGCTGGGCCTCTCGATCCTCCAGCAGGTGTCGCGGCTGGGCGAGGAGCTGCCACCGGAGGTCGTGCCATCCCGCGCGGCCGCGGCCCTCCGCCTGGCGAGCTCGTATCCGGACCATCGGCTGCGGCGCGAGGTGCCGTATGCCGCACGCCGGGTGGGCCTGGGGTTCGTGATGATGCTCCTCGCCGGCTTCCTGTCCGGCCTCCTGGGCATCGGCTCGGGCGTCCTGAAGGTCCTGGCCATGGACGGCGTGATGCGCCTGCCGATGAAGGTCTCCACGGCCACCAGCAACTTCATGATCGGTGTCACCGCCGCCGCATCGGCTGGCATCTACCTGGGTCGCGGCGACGTGGACGCCCGGCTGGCCGCACCGGTCGCGCTCGGCGTCCTGGCCGGGGCGCTGCTGGGCTCGCGCATCCTGGTGCGCCTGCGCAACCAGCAGGTGCGCCTGATCTTCGTGCCGATCATGGTCGTCGTCGCGCTCCAGATGCTCGCCCGGGGACTGGGCCTCCACGTGGCGTTCCTGGGATGACCGGTCCCCTGGCGACGCCCCCCGGGCCGCCGGACTCGCACCGCTCGACCGACGAGCTGCGGCTCGTCGTGGCGCGGGTGCTGCTGATCGGCGTCGCCCTGAGCGCGGCCCTGGTCCTGGCAGGCTTCGTGGCCTCGCTCCTCGTCGGCTGGGACGGCTCGCTGCGGGGGGCGGCGCCGGGCGGGGCCCCGACCGACGTCGGCGCGCTCGCCGAGGGCCTGCGCAACCTCCGGCCGCAGGCGATCGCCCAGCTGGGGCTGCTGACGCTGATCCTCACGCCGATGGCACGCGTCGCGGCGTCCCTGATCCTGTTCGCCGTCGAGCGCGACCGGACGTACGTCATCGTGTCGATGATCGTGCTCGTCATCCTGCTCACCGGGCTGCTGGTCATCCGCTGACCCTGGCCGCGCCCGTGCCCCAACCTATACTCGCGGTGATGGAGTACGCGGCCTCGATCCTCGAGCTCGTCGGCCGGACGCCCCTCGTGCGCCTGTCGCGCCTGACGGCCTCCCTCGGGCCCGTCGAGGCGCAGCCCCTGGTCCTCGCCAAGCTGGAGATGCTCAACCCGGGCGGATCGGTCAAGGACCGCATCGGGCTGCCCATGATCGAGGCCGCCGAGCGCGCCGGCCTGCTCCGGCCCGGCGGCACGATCATCGAGCCCACCAGCGGCAACACCGGCCACGGGCTGGCCATCGCCGCGGCCCTCAAGGGCTACCGCTGCATCTTCGTCATGGCCGACAAGCAGTCGGTGGAGAAGCAGGCGCTCCTGCGCGCCTACGGCGCGGAGGTCGTGCTGTGCCCGACCAACGTGGCGCCCGAGTCGCCGGAGAGCTACTACTCGGTGGCCGCCCGCCTGGCGCGCGACATCCCCGGCGCCTTCAAGCCCGACCAGTACTGGAACGAGGAGAACCCGCGGGCCCACGAGGCCACCACCGGCCCCGAGATCTGGCGCCAGACGGAGGGCCGCGTGACCCACCTGGTGGCCAGCGTCGGCACGGGCGGCACGATCACGGGCATCGCCCGGTACCTCAAGGCGCAGGCCCCGGCCATCCGCATCGTCGGCGCCGACCCCGAGGGCAGCGTGCTGTCCGGCGATGTCGCCCGGCCCTACCTGACCGAAGGAGTGGGCGAGGATTTCATGCCCGGCACCTTCGACCCGGCCGTGGTCGATCGCTGGGTGAGAGTGTCAGACCGGGACGCCTTCGCCATGGCGCGCCGTTTGACGCGCGAGGAGGGCATCCTGGGTGGGGAGTCCTGTGGCACGGCCCTCGTGGCGGCGCTGGACGAGGCGGCCCGCCTGATCCGCGAGGAACCGGCGACCGCGCCCGACGCGATCATGGTCGTGCTCCTGCCCGACGGCGGACGGAACTACCTGTCCAAGCTCTACAACGACGAATGGCTGCGCGCCAACGGGCTCGTTGGATCGCCCACCGCCCCGGTGCGCGTGGCGGAGGTGCTGGTCGCGCGGCATGGGAGCGGCGAGCTGCCGGCGGTCGTCCTGGCGCGCACGACGGAGCTGGTGGCCAGCGCCATCGACACCCTCCAGCGGTTCGGCATCAGCCAGATGCCAGTGTCCGAACGGGCCGACGATGCCATCGAGGGCATCGTCGGCGCCATCAGCGAGCGGAGCCTCCTGGAGCGGGCGTATCACGACCCTTCGATCGTCGAGCGGACCGTCGGCGAGGCGATGGAGCGTCCGCTGCCGACGATCGCCACCTCGGCCGCCCTCGACGAGGCCTTCCAGCTGCTGTCCCAGGGGGCGCCCGCGCTGGTGGCCGTGTCAGGCGGCCGCCCGGCCGGCATCGTCAGCAAGCTCGACCTGCTGGAATTCCTGGCCCACCGCGCCACCTGAGGCGCTGACCAGGCGGCACGGACGCACCGCGGGCCATGACCATCGGGTCACTGGCCGCCCGGGATCGCGCGGTAGAATGCCCCGGACTGCGAAAGCCGACTCCCTGCTCCCGGCTCGCCGGGGCAGCCACGCGCGGCCGGTCCACCGCCCGATCCGGCGGTGCACCCGGGCGTGGCCGCGGCACCCGTCGCGCTCGTGACCGAGCAAGGAGTGATCGTTGAGCGCGTCGCAGCCGACCGTCCGTCCCGCTCGTGCCCGCGGGCATGCGGGTGCGCCGGTGAACCACAACTTCAGCGTGCCGGCGCTGTACGAGGCGGCCATCCGCCGCGACGAGGGCCTCATCGCGGCCGGTGGGCCACTGGTGGTGAAGACCGGTTCGCACACCGGGCGTTCGCCGCAGGACAAGTTCGTCGTCGACGAGCCGGCCAGTCGCGATCAGGTCTGGTGGGGCCCCGTCAACCGGCCCATCAGCGAGGAGCACTACGAGGCCCTCCGCGAGCGCGTCCTGGGTCATCTGGCCAAGCGCGAGACGTTCGTCCAGGACCTCTTCGTGGGGGCCCACCCAGCCCACCGCCGCTCGGTCCGCGTGACGACCGAGTCCGCCTGGGCCAGCCTCTTCGCTCACAACCTCTTCATCCGCCCGTCGGCTGTCGAGCGGCGCGCCTTCCGGGCCGACTTCACGATCTACGACGCGCCCACGTTGACGGCCGAGCCGGAGCGGGACGGAACCCGCACGGGCACCTTCATCCTGGTCCACCTCACGCGACGCGAGGTCCTCATCGGCGGCACGGCGTACGCCGGCGAGATCAAGAAGAGCGCCTTCACGGTCATGAACTACCTGCTGCCCGACGAGCACGTGCTACCCATGCACTCGGCGGTCAACGTGGGACCGGCGGGCGACACGGCGGTGTTCTTCGGCCTGTCGGGCACCGGCAAGACGACCCTGGTGGCCGATCCGGCCCGGACCCTGATCGGCGACGACGAGCACGGCTGGGGCCCCGATGGGGTCTTCAACTTCGAAGGCGGCTGCTATGCCAAGACGATCCGCCTGTCGCCCATCTACGAGCCCGACATCTTCTCCACGACCCGCCGCTTCGGCACGATCCTGGAGAACGTGGTCATGGACGAGGCCACGCGCCAGCTGGACCTGGACTCCGAGGCGCTCACCGAGAACACCCGCGGGGCCTTCCCCGTCTCCTTCATCTCCAACGCCTCCGAGGTCGGCCGCGCCGGTCACCCCAGGACGATCATCTTCCTCACCGCGGACGCCTTCGGGGTCCTGCCGCCCATCTCGCGGCTGACCCGTGAGCAGGCGATGTACCACTTCGTGAGCGGCTACACGGCCAAGCTGGCAGGGACCGAAGTGGGGGTCAAGGAGCCGTCGGCCACGTTCTCCGCCTGCTTCGGCGCGCCGTTCATGCCGCGCCATCCGGGTGTCTATGCGGAGATGCTGGGCGACCGCATCCGCGAGCATGACGCCGCGGTCTGGCTCATCAACACCGGCTGGACCGGCGGCCCGTACGGCACCGGTGAGCGGATGAACATCGCCCACACGCGGGCCATGGTCCATGCCGCCATCGATCGCACGATGGAGGGGGTGCCCTTCGGCATCGATGCCCGCTTCGGCATCGCCGTGCCGGCCACGGTGCCGGGCGTGCCGGACCAGGTCCTGCAGCCGCGCGACACCTGGTCGGATGGGGAGGCCTACGACCGTCAGGCCGACCGCCTGGCGGCGATGTTCCGGGAGAACTTCCGCCACTACGAGGACGAGGTCAGCCCGGCCGTCCGCGAGGCCGGGCCCCGCCCAGCCTGAGCCCGAGCTCGGCTCAGCCGCCCCGCGTCGAGGCGGTGGTCGCGGGCTCGTCCGTCGCGTAGGCCGAGCGCATCGGCCGGGTCCACCATGAGGGTGGGGCGGTCGTCATCCGAGCGAGCGCAAGGACGGGCTGGTCGTAGTTGACCCGCCACCCGTTGAAGTCCAGGAACGCCTGATCGCGGTCGGCCTTCAACGGCACCCCGTCGGCGGCGAGGACGTCGCACACCCGCTCGAAGAGCTCGCGGCTGATGCTGGTGGGCGCGTCCTGCCGGGGATGGGCGTCGTAGCGGATGAAGAAGTAGTCGGCGATGCGGCGGACGGCCAGGTAGCCCGCCCGGATGGTCAGGTCGGCCTGGACGTCCAGCGGCACATCGACGACCGAGCGCGTGAGGGCGGCGGTGTCCATGATCGCCTCGGCGGCATTGACCCACGAATGGTCCGCCTGCTGGGAGCGGTAGAAGACCAGGATCGGCAGCGACGTGTGGGTCTCCTCGAGCTCGGAGAACCATGGCTCCCACCGCTCCCACACCTCGTGCAGCGCGTCCAGGCCGCGCAGCCGATGGGCCCGCGTCAGCAGCACGACCGCTGAGGGCGGCGAGTCCGCCCGTACCTCCAGCAGGTTGACCAGCAGCTCGCGGCGGGAGAAGGCGCCGTAGATCGTCGGCAGGTACGAGATCAGCAGGGCGACCAGGATGAGGCCCAGGGCGGCTTCGCTGAAGGCGGCGATCGAGGCGCCGGTCACCGGCGAGCTGGCGAAGCCAAGGGTCGTGATGGACGAGCCGCTCATGCGGAACGAATCGGCCAGCGAACCGACGCCGAGGGCCCAGAAGATGAGGGTGAAGCCCAGGCCCACGAGCGCGATCCAGTAGACCGGCAGCAGGACCAGGGAGACTGGTGGGTAATAGGCCAGGATGCGGTCCTGCCAGGCGTAGCTCTTGCCCCGGTGCGCGATCAGACCGAAGAGCCGCCGCATGACGAGGAAGAAGGCCCGGATGAGGGGATCGTTCGAGCCCCTGGTGAGGACAAAGGCGCGGATCGCCCCGAGCATCGTGCGTGCGACGACGTACACCCCGGCCACGAACCCGGCCAGGTGCAGCACGTCGGTGAGCGACATGGCGGGCAGGATACGGCCTGCCGTCAGTGGTACGGTATGCGCATGGCTGTGCGCATACCGACGAACCTGACCCTCCCGGCCGACCTCGTGGCGGAGGTCGACGCCGTGGCCGGACGGCGTAACCGGAGCCGCTTCATCGAGGACGCCGTCCGGACGCGCCTCAAGCGGGAGCGGCTCGGTCTGGCGATCGAGCAGACCTTCGGCGCGTGGGCGGGCAAGGGGCCACCGGAGTGGGACGAGCCGGGCGGGGTGGTCCGGTGGGTGCGCGCGCAGCGGGCGATGGAGACCGACCCAGGTCCGGAGGGCTGAGTGCGCTACCTGCTGGACTCCACGTTCCTGATCGACTACCTCCGGGGTGACCGCACCGCCCGGGCTCGCTTCCGGCGCCTGTTCGAGGATGGCGACGAGCCCGTCGTGAACGAGATCGTCGTCTGCGAAGTGGCGACCGGGGCCGCAGGGCACCCCGATCCGGATCTCGTTGCGCTGCTCGAGCCGATCGAGTTCGTCCAGCCGGGGGCGGTAGCGCCGCTCCTGGCCGGTCAGTGGCGCGGCGACGCTCGACGACGAGGGCACCAGCTCAGCCTCGCCGATGCCTTGATCGCCGTCGCTGCCCATGGCGCCGATGCGGCCGTCCTCACCCGCAACGTACGCGACTTCGCCCACCTGCCGGTCCAGGTCGAGACGTACTAGCGGCTACGCCTGGTCGAGCGCCTCCATCACGTCCGCCACGAGGTCGTCCGGGTGCTCGATGCCGACCGAGAGCCGGATCAGCGCCGCGGGCACCTCGAGTGCGGACCCCTGGACCGAGCCGTGCGTCATGACTGCCGGTAGCTCGCACAGAGACTCCACGCCGCCGAGCGATTCGGCGAGGGTGAAGATGCGGGTCGCCTCGACGAAGCGCCGGGCTCGCTCGTGCGGCGTCCGGCCGTCGCGGGCCGCGGGCACGAAGCTGACCATGCCGCCGGGGTAGCGCATCTGGCGTCTCGCCAGCGCCGCCTGCGGGTGGGCGTGCGGACCGTCCGCCAGGCCGGGGTAGCGCAGGCGGGCCACGTCCGTGCGGCTCGCCAGGGCCGCCGCGACCGCGGTCGCGTTGGCCGCATGCCGTTCGACGCGGAGCGGCAGCGTGCGCAGGCCGCGCAGCACCAGGAAACAGTCGAACGGGCCCGGCACGGCGCCGATGGCGTTCTGCAGGAAGGCCAGGCGCTCGTACAGGTCGTCGCGCGACGTGGCCAGGACCCCGTTGACCGTGTCCGAATGGCCGGCCAGGTACTTGGTGGCGCTGTGGAACGCGATGTCGGCGCCCAGCTGCAGGGGCTGCTGGCCGGCGGGGGAGGCGAACGTGTTGTCGACCACGAGGACGGGCCGTTCGCCGCCCGGGCCCTTGCGCCGTTCCAGCGCCTGGGCCACGGCGGTCAGGTCGACCAGCTTGAGCAGTGGGTTGGACGGCGTCTCCACCCAGACAAGCCGGGTCCGGCGCGTGACGGCCTTGGCCAGGACGGCCCCCGGGTCCTCCGAGAGGTCGACGTAGTGCGCCGTGACCCCCATGTCGTGCAGGACGCGCTCGAAGAGGCGGTATGTGCCGCCGTAGACGTCGTCGCTGACCACGACCTCGTCACCCGACACGGCCAGGGCCGCGATGGCTGCGGTGGTGGCCGAACCGCTGGCGAAGGCCAGCCCATGCCGTGCGCCTTCCAGCGCGGCGACGGCCGCCTCCAGGCGTGAGCGGGTGGGATTCCCTGTCCGCGCGTACTCCCAGCCGTGGCGCGGCCGCTCGACGCCCTCCTGGGCGTACGTGCTCGTCTGGTAGATGGGGGGCGCCACGGCACCCGTCTCGGCGTCCGGCTCGAAGCCGCCGTGCACCGCCAGCGTGTCGAAATGCCAGGCTGGATCGCGCGCGTAGCGCTCGAGGCCGCCGCCCGTCCCCGGGAAGTCGGCCTGCACGGACGGATCGAGCGGCGCATCCGGTCGCGGGGTGGTCACGGCGGCATCGTACCTCCCGACTAGAATGGCCTGCCGACCCGCCGCAGAGGAGCGTGCCCGCCCATGTCCCGACCCAAGGTCACCGTCATCGGCGCCGGCAATGTCGGCGCCACCACCGCGCAGCGCATCGCCGAGGCGGGCCTGGCCGACGTGGTCCTGGTCGACATCGTGGAGGGCCTGCCCCAGGGCAAGGCCCTCGACCTGGCCGAGTCGGCTCCCATCCTGGGCCACGACTGCCAGGTCACCGGCACGAACGACTACGCCGACACGGCCGGTTCGGACATCGTCGTGGTGACCAGCGGCCTCGCCCGCCAGCCGGGCATGAGCCGCGACGACCTGCTGGCGAAGAACGCCGGCATCGTGGGCAGCGTCGTGCGGTCAGCCGCGGCCGTCTCGCCCCAGGCGATCCTCATCATCGTGACGAACCCGCTCGACGCGATGTGCCACGTCGCCCTGCGCGCCAGTGGCTTCCCCCGCGAGCGGGTCATCGGCATGGCCGGCGTCCTCGACAGCGCACGGTTCCGTACCTTCATCGCGCGCGAGCTCGGCGTCTCCGTGACGAGCACGCACGCCTTCGTGCTGGGCGGGCACGGCGACACCATGGTCCCGCTGCCGCGCTACAGCACCGTGGCCGGTGTGCCCTTGACGGAGCTGCTCAGCGCGGAGCGCATCGAGGCGCTCGTGACGCGCACCCGGAACGGCGGGGCGGAGGTCGTGGCGCTCCTCAAGACGGGCAGCGCCTTCTACGCCCCGGCCGCGTCGGTGGCCCAGATGACCGCCGCGATCCTGGGCGACACAAAGGCCATCCTGCCGTGCGCCGTGCTGCTGCAGGGGGAGTACGGGGCCCACGACCTGTTCGTGGGCGTGCCGGTCAAGCTCGGCCGCCGCGGGCTGGAGCAGATCGTGCCGATCGAGCTGACCCCTGACGAGCAGGCCGAGTTCGACCATTCGGCCGCGGCGGTGCGGGAGCTGGTGGCCCACCTGCCCTCCTGATGGCCGTCATCACCTTGTCCCGCCAGTACGGCAGCGGGGGTGGGGCCATCGGCCGCGCGCTCGCCCAGCGCCTCGGGGCGGAGTACCTGGACCGCGAGCTCGTGGCCCAGGTCGCGGCCCGCAGTGGCATCCCGGAGGCAGAAGCGGCCGGCTACGACGAGCGGCTGCCCGGTCTGTGGCGCCGCCTGGCCGCGGCCCTCACCTCCGCCACTCCCGAGGAGGTGACGGTCGCCCTGCCGGTCGAGGTGACCGGCGAGATGGCCATGGGTGAGCGCCTCTTCGCCATCACGCGGGCCGTGATCGAGGAGGCGGCCGCCACCGGCAATGCGGTCATCGCCGGCCGCGGCGCCGGCTTCATCCTGGCCGGCCGCCCAGGTGTCCTGCGCGTGCAGCTGCACGCCGCGATGGACGCCCGCGTGAGCTACCTGCGGGCCCGGGTGGAGGAACTGCCATTGGACGTGCGACCCGATGCCGACGACGCGGAGCTCAAGGCGCTGTGCGCCTCGGTCGATCGGGCTCGGGCAGGCTACCTGCGGAGCCGCTTCGGGGTCGATTGGATGGACCTCCGCCACTACGACCTTTCGCTGGACGCGGGCCGCCTGGGCCTGAGCCGGTGCACGGACCTCATCGCCCTCGCCGCGCGGGACCTGGCCGCGGTGCCCGTCACCACCAGTGCCTCGCCGGCATGACCATGAGCCGCGGCCTGTCCGCCATGGGGGTTCGCAACTACCGCCTGTTCTGGTCCGGCCAGCTCATCTCGCTGGTCGGCACCTGGATGGACAGCGTGGCCCAGAGCTGGCTCATCCTGCTGCTGACCCACGATCCCGTGGCCCTGGGGTTGCGCGCCGTCTTCCAGTTCATGCCGGTCATGGTGCTCGGCCTGTTCGGCGGCATCATCGCCGACACTCTGCCCAAGCGGGCGACGCTCTACGTCACGCAGGCCGGTTCCGGCCTCGTCGCGCTCACCCTGGGCGTGCTCACCCTGACCGGCACCGTCCAGGTGTGGCACATCTACGTCCTGGCCACGATCCTCGGCAGCATCAACGCCGTGGACATGCCGGTGCGCCAATCCTTCGTCGTCGAGATGGTCGGCCGCGAGCACGTGGTGAACGCCGTGGCCCTCAACAGCGCCACCTTCAACGGCGCCCGCATCATCGGCCCGGCGGTCGGCGGGGTGCTCATCGGCGCGGTCGGCGTGGGGCTCTGCTTCATGCTCAACGCGGCCAGCTACCTGGCCGTGCTGGCGGCCCTGTTCCTGATGCACGAGGTGGAGCTCCACCCGGCGACCCGTTCGCCGATGCCGCACTCGCCGCGCGCTGTCGTGGAGCAGCTGGCCGAGGGCCTGCGCTACGTGCGGCGCACCCCGTCGGTCCTGCTGGCCATCCTGGTGCTGGGGATCGTCAGCACGGTGGCGCTCAACTTCTCCGTCCTGATGCCGCTCTACGCCGCCGACTCGCTCCACGGCGACGCCAGTACCTACGGGTACCTCATGGCCGCCGCGGGGGTCGGATCGCTCGTGGCCGCCCTCCTCATCGCCTTCGGCCTGCGGCCCACGCTGCGCCTGCTCGTCAGCGGCAGCGCCCTCATCGGGCTCGCGCTCGTCGGGCTGGCCTTCTCCCCGTTGCTGCTGGTCAGCCTGCCCATCATGGTCCTCCTGGGGTTCGCCACGATCACCATGAGCGCCACGACCAACACCCTGATCCAGCTGCAGGTGCCCGATGCCCTGCGCGGTCGGGTCATGAGCGTCTACACGACGGTGTTCGCCGGGACGACGCCCATCGGCGGCCTGGCTTCGGGTATCGCGGCAGCCATGGCCGGGGTGACCGCCACGCTCCTCGTCGCGGGGAGCCTGACGCTGGTCACCGCTGGTGCCGCGGTCACGCGCCTCGGTGGCACGGCCCGGGCGGGTGCCGCGCAGGCGCCGCCGGAGCCGCTGGCCTGACATGGGCGACCTGCTGGCGGTGATCCACCTGGCCTTCGACCCCTTCCTGCACCTGCGCGGCCCGGTCAGCGCGGACGTCGCCTATGCCACCCTGGCCGTGGCCGGCGCGATCTTCGTCGCCATCCTGATGGCGGCCCGTTTCGCCGGTCGGAGCGGGCTGCGCACGGGTCTCCCGGCCCTGCGCCTGGACGACCTGCTGTTCATCGTCCTCGGCATCATCCCGGGCGCGGTGATCGGCGGGCGCCTGATGTACGCCCTCGACTACCTGCCCTACTACCAGGCCGACCCGCTGGCCCTCGTCGACCCGGCACAGGGCGGGTTGTCGCTGCTGGGGGCGGTCATCGGCGGCGCCGTCACGGGCGCCTACATCGCCGCGCTCCTTGACTCGGCGTCGCGCTGGCTGGACGTGGCCAGCACGTCGATGCTGCTGGTCATCGGGCTGGGCAAGCTGGCGATGCTCCTCGACGGCGGTGGGCAGGGCCAGTTCTGGACCGGCGCGTGGGCGGTCGCGTATGTTGGCGATGGGCCGTGGCTTTCAACATCGGCGCAGCTGCCAGCTCACCCGACCCAGGCCTACGAGGGCCTGTGGGCCCTGCTTGGCATCCTCGTGGTCCTTGGCATCCACGCAGGTCCGGTGCTCCGCCACCTGCCCGATCGCGTCCGCCAGGCGGGGACGTGGGCGGCCAACCGCGAGACGCTCGGAGAGCCGGTGGCGCGCGGGCGCCTCCGCTTCGGCTACCTCTTCCTGGCCGCCCTCGTGTGGTGGCTCGTGGGGCGCATCGGGATCGCCTTCCTGTGGCGCGACGAGGCGGTGGTGGGCCCGCTCGGCGTGGAGCAGGCGGCCGCCCTCGTCGTCGTGCTGGCCATCGTGGTCGGCGTGCTGATCGCGAGCATGCGCCAGCCTCGTCCCCTGGCCACCGAGGAGCGGTGGCACGTGGGGCACCGCCGCTGGCGCCTGCGCGGCGGCTAGTCAGGCTAGTCGGAAACGCGGCTCGGTCGAGGGCGGCTCGCCAGGCGGGCCGTTCCCGCAGCCACCAGCCCGCTTGGTGCGACGTGCATCCTAGGTCAAGCGGCACGACCCGGCGGGGCGGCATCGAGCACGAATCAGTCCGACGAGCCTTCGGCGACGGGCGTCCGGGGCGCGCTCTACCAGACCTGTTGGTAAGACGCGGGACGGGACGCCGTGTCGGGGCTCCAGCGGCGCGCTCGAGTCAGAGGGGCGGCTCGGCGAACTGGACCAGGCCGATGATGTTGCCCTCGCTGTCGCGGAACCAGGCCGCGTGGAACGTTCCCGTATCGGCGATCGAGTCGACCGTCTTGAGCGTGGGGTAGTCGTACTCCTCGAAGACGACGCCGCGGGCCTTGAGCTCCGCCACATCGGCCGCCAGGTCGTGGCTCATGAACGCCGCCGCGGTGGACTGAGCCGTACCGGCACCGCCCGACTTGGAGAGCGCGAACCACGAGTCCAGGCATTGGTAGATGACGAAGTTCGAGCGGATGGTGGTGGGCTTGAGGCCGACCGTGCCCTCCCAATAGGCGCGGGCCCGGTCCAGGTCGGCGGCGGGGACGACGGCGTGGATGTGGCGCTCCTGCAGCATGGCGGGCAGTCTAGCGGGGAGGCGACGTGCCCTGCCACACCAGTGCTTCCTCGATCACGAGCCTCTGGCACGCGACCGCACCCGGCGGACACCTGGTCGCCGTGGGAAGCCGCACGTGGACTCGCATCACGAACGGCACGCCCCACCCCGGGACTGCCGTGACCACGGCGACGCGGACGGCCACCCAGGGCGGCGTGCCTTGCAGCGTGCCCTGCGGATCGCCGGGCGAGTCCAGGAACCAGAGGCCGCCGCACAGGACCTGCGTGACGCCCGGCGACGGGGCGGGGATCGCCGGGCAGAAGTAGATCTCGGGCGTGACCGGGGTCCACCCGCCGACCAGAAACGGGCTTGCGTCGGTCGCGGCGGCCACGCGAGCCACGAAGGCCTGGCCGCGCAGGACCGGCTCACCGTCGATCGATGTCGGCACATCGGCCGGTGACGGCATCGGCGTGGTGGTCGGCGCAGGGGTGGGGGCCGTGCCGCCGCTGGCGGTCCAGAGGACGCCGTCGACGATCACGGCCGCGTCGCAGGCGGCGCGGATCGACGGGTCGCAGGCCGCGGCCGCCGGATCGTGGCCGTGCACCTCAAGCACCACCGCGCCGATCGGCGGTGCTTCCACTCCCGGGCCCAGGGTCAGGTCCAGGTCATCGGCGGTGGCATGGTCCTGGCCCAGCGGGATGGGCGCCGGGCCCAGGATGCTCGGCTCGCAGTGGTCGGGCAGGAGGCTGCTGCCAGGCGTCGGCGGCACCGTGGCCGGGATGTACGGGCACGGCAGGGCGAACCCGGAGTACCAGCCGCGGACGAAGAGTTCGTCGGCACTGGTGGAGGCGGCCAGCGTCGCCTGCGCTTCCGGCACCGTGATCGTCGGCTGGCCGCCCATCCAGCTGGGCAGGCCATCGGACCCCAGGGCCGGGCCGCTCCACAGCAGCGCATCGACCACGACGGCGTGGGCGCACGCGTCCTGGTTCGCTGCCGCGCACGTGGTGGCCAGCGGGTCGTGGGTGTGGACCCGCACGATCACCGGGCCCACGCCCGGCCAGTCGGGATCCACGGACGAGCGGAAGTGGAGCTCGAGCGGCCCTTCCAGCGCGCCGTTCGGGGATTCGTTGAGGTACGTGCCACAGAAGCTGCGCGCCAGCACCTGGTCCCCCTCCGAACCGGTCGGCGTGGCACAGCCCGTGTACGAGTAGACGGTCGCGACCCAGCCCCCGACCAGGAACGTGGAGGCATCGGTCGAAGCCGCCGCCCGCGCCACGGCCTGCGTCGGCCGCAGCACCGGCTGGCCGTCGAACGCCGACGGGATCCCGTCCGCGAACAGAGAGCCCGACGGCGACGGCACCGGGGATGGGCCGGGCGTCCCGGTGGCGCCACTCGCGCCGGAGGTCGGCGACGGGCCGACCGTGCCCCCGAGGAAGCCGCTGGTGAGCGCCACGACCACCACCACCACGATCGCCGATGTCGCCAAGGCGCCGCCGACGAAACCGCGGCTGCCGAGCCAGCCCCGGCCCATCCAACGTGACGGCACCCGCACGAGGCCGCGCGCGACATCACGCTCGGCGGCGCGGACCTCCACGGCGAACCAGCGCTGGAGGCGGTCCGGCGGCGGCACCGGCGTCCCCCGGTCGGACGCTGAGGGGGGTCCTGGCTCAGCCATCGCCAAGGGCCTCACGGAGCCGCGCCAGGCCCGTCTTGAGCTGCGACTTCACCGTGTTCTCCGTCACCGCCAGGGCGGCGGCGGTCTCGGCGACCGACAACCCGGCCAGGTGGTGCAGGACGACGGCGGCGCGCATCCGGCGCGGCAGGCCGCCCAGGGCACGCCGCACCGCGATCGCGTCGGTGGCATCGGGCGCCGGCACGGCCACTTCCACGACGCCGCGCATGGGGGCGAACCGACGCAGCCGCCGCACCAGCCGGAAGGCCTCGCGAGCCTGGATGCGCAGGAGCCACGCACGGAGGGCACCCGGATCACGCAGCTCGTCCGCATGCCGGAGCGCCAGCTCGAACGTCGTCTGCACCAGGTCCTGCGCCTCCGCCTCGTTCAGCGTGATGGCCCGCGCGGCCGCCAGGAGGAGCGGACCGTGCGCCTGGAGGGCCGCTCCGAGGTCGAGCGGCTCGGCTTCCACGGTCCCTCCCGATCCCGGCGGCTGCGTGTCACTCATCAAGAGGCCATCGCGGGGCGGAACGGGTGAGTGGTGGTGCTGGATCTCTCGTGGTTTCGGTCAGCCCACGAGCGAGAGGACCAGCAGCGCCTGCCCCAGGTGGTAGGTCGACATGACGAGCAGGCTCCGTCGCGGGAGCGGGTGGACGAAGCGGTCCCAGCCCAGCAGGCTGTCGGAGGTGTAGAAAGCCAGCGAGCCCAGGATGGCAAGGGGTCGCCCGGTCGCCCAGGCCGCGACGACCATGAGCGAGATGACCGCGACGTAGGCGCCCACCGGCGTGGCCAGCTCCGGTCGGGCCCGACGGACGGCACCGATGATCCGCCACCCGATCCGCCAGCCCCCGAGCGCCACAAGCGCCGTCGCCAGGACCGCCAGCGGCAGCCCGACAGAGGCGTCGCCGACGTCCAGGATCATGGCCCCGATGTAGCCCAGGTGCGCCACGAGGAACGCGGCCAGGCCTGCCGCAAAGAGGGTCGCCACGTTCGGCCGCAGCAGCGCCACGTCACCCACGAGCGAGCAGATGAGGGCCGCGATGACGAGGCCCCGGGCAAGCTCGCTGGTGGCACTGAGCGTGAGGGCGACGCCGATCAGGAGGACGATCACCGCCGGCTTGGCGACCGCCTCGATGCGTGCCTGCCTGGTCTCGGCCGCCCACCAGTCCACGACGGCCACGACGGCCGCTATCGCGATGAGGAACCGGGTCGCGTCGGTCATGGGACTAGCGTACGACCGTCCGCCGGTGGAAACGCGCTATCTTGGCGACTTCATCACAGGGAGAGCACTGATGACGCAGGTGATCGAGCGGGCGGACTCGGCATCGGACGCTGCCGCGGAGCGCGTCAGCCACTGGATCGGTGGCCGGCGGGTACCGGGCGCCTCGGGTCGGTCGGGCCCCGTCTTCGACCCGGCGACCGGGCGCCAGGCGCGCACGGTCGACTTCGCCTCCGTGGACGAGGTGGATGCGGCGGTCCGGGCTGCCCGTGAGGCCTTCCCGGCGTGGCGGGCGACGTCGCTGTCGCGCCGCACGGAGATCCTCTTCCGCATCCGGAACCTCGTCGAGGCGCACCGCAAGGAGCTCGCCGCCCACCTCACGGCTGAGCACGGCAAGGTTCCCTCGGACGCCCTGGGCGAGATCGCCCGCGGCCTGGAGAACCTGGAGTTCGCGTGCGGGGTGCCCAACCTGCTGAAGGGCGGCTTCAGCGAGCAGGTCTCGACCGGCGTGGACGTCTACCAGATCCGCCAGCCGCTGGGGGTGGTGGCCGGCATCACGCCCTTCAACTTCCCGGCGATGGTGCCGATGTGGATGTTCGGCAACGCGCTCGCCTGCGGCAACACGTTCATCCTCAAGCCGTCGGAGAAGGATCCATCGGCGTCGCTCTACATCGCCGAGCTCCTGGCGGAAGCGGGCGTCCCGCCCGGTGTCTTCAACGTCGTCCAGGGCGACAAGGTGGCCGTGGACCGGATCCTGGCGCACCCCGAGATCGCCGCCGTGAGCTTCGTGGGTTCCACGCCCATCGCCCGCTACGTCTACGAGACGGGCACGCGCGCGGGCAAGCGGGTACAGGCGCTGGGTGGCGCCAAGAACCACATGATCGTGCTGCCCGACGCGGACGTGGCCATGGCCGCGGACGCCGCCGTGTCGGCCGGCTACGGCTCGTCCGGCGAGCGCTGCATGGCCGTGGCCACGATCGTGGCCGTGGGTGGGGTGGCCGATCCGCTCGTGGCGGCCATCAACGAGCGGTTGCCGCGTGTGCGCGTCGGGCCGGGGAGTGACCCCGCGTCCGAGATGGGGCCGCTCGTCACCCGGGCGCACCGGGACAAGATCGCCTCGTACCTGGACAGCGCGCCGGAGCAGGGCGCCACCGTGGTCGCCGACGGCCGGGCGCACCCGCTCTACGAGGGGTCCGAGGGCTTCTTCCTGGGGCCGTCCCTGATCGACCAGGTCACGCCCGCCATGGACGCCTACCGCGACGAGATCTTCGGGCCGGTGCTCACCGTCGTGCGGGTGGACACGTACGCCGATGCGCTCGAACTCATCAACGCCAACCCGTACGGCAACGGCACGGCCATCTTCACCCGCGATGGGGGCGCCGCGCGGCAGTTCCAGTTCGACGTCAACGTAGGGATGGTCGGCATCAACGTGCCGATCCCCGTCCCCGTCGCGTACTACTCCTTCGGCGGCTGGAAGGCCTCGCTCTTCGGCGACCTCCACATGTACGGCCCCGAGGGCATCCAGTTCTACACGCGCGCCAAGGTGGTCACCGCCCGCTGGCCCGACCCCGGCACGTCCAAGGTCGACCTGGGCTTCCCCCGCACCCGCTAGGCCCGGAGGGCGGGGGCCCCGAGACGGCCCCATCGGGCTGGCGGGCGGGGATCCGGCGCCCCGGGGCCCCCCTTGGGTCGAGCGCTACCAGCCCCATTGATCATCCGAGCACAGGGTCGATGGTCAAGCCGTCGGCCAGCCCGTGGACCCCCCGCCTCCCTGGGCTTGTGCGCCCCGATACCCGCGCCATTGGTATCCCAGGCTGGACCGGGCCATAAGCACCCGCTGTTCCCAGCGGTGAGCTCCCATCGCGTCCGATAAGGCTTGGCCATGAGCGTGTACTAACAATGGGGCTGGTATGGCCAGGCGCAAGCGTCCGGAACTGGTGGCCCAGTCCCGCCGCCTCAACCTTGAACAGCTCGCGCGCCTTGGCGGGACGGTGGCGGAGTCGCGCCGGCGCCGACGCTGGAGCCAGGCCACCCTCGCCGGGCTGGTCGGGCTGAGCCAGTCCGCCATCAGCCTGGTCGAGCTGGGAGGGGGCGGCACCCTCTCGCTGGACGCCTGGCAGCGGATCGGGCTGGCGCTGGACCGACCCCTGCGGATCGAGCTGTCCAGGGACGTCCGAGAGGAGCCGGCTGACGCCGGGCACTTGGCCATCCAGGAGCTCGTCGTCCGGACCGCCCGCCGGGCCGGATGGACCGCCCGCTTCGAGCTTCCGAGCCGCCCCTCGAACCCCACCTTGTCGACGGACGTCGGCCTGCGCGATGACGCCCACCGCCGCCTTGCCCTCGTCGAGTGCTGGAACACGTTCGGTGACCTGGGCGCGGCGGCCCGCTCCACGAACCGCAAGGTCGCCGACGCCAACGGCCTTGCCGCCGCCATCGGCGGCGGCCGCCCCGCGGACCGCGACCACTTGGACGAGCCCGGCCCGACGTACGAGGTCGGCACCGCGTGGATCGTGCGGGCGACCCGGCGCAACCGCGAGCTGCTCGCCCGTTACCCGGAGCTGTTCGCCAGCCGTTTCCCCGGCTCCAGCGTCGGCTGGCTGCGCACGCTCACGACCGGGGCGCCGATGCCCACCGAGCCGGGCCTCGTCTGGTGCGACGTTGCCGCGACCCGCCTCTACGCCTGGCGCCGCCGCTGACGGTCGCCCGACCTAGTGCGTCCGGACGTACTCCGCCGGCGCTCGCTTGAGGAACTGGCCGTGGCCCTGGCGGCCGGTGAACTGGCCGTCGCGGACGACGACCGTGCCCCGCGACATGACGACGTCTGACCGGCCCACGACCTCGCGGCCCTCGTAGCACGAGTAGTCCACGTCCATGTGGTGGGTCCTGGCCGAGATGGTGTGCCGGGCGCCAGGGTCGTAGACCACCAGGTCGGCATCGGAGCCCACGGCGACCGCGCCCTTGAGAGGGTAGAGCCCAAAGAGCTTGGCCGGCGCGGTGGAGATGATCTCGACCCACCGCTCGCGCGTGATCTGGCCGCCGACCACGCCGCCGTCGTGCAGGAGGTCCACCCGATCCTCCACCCCCGGCAGGCCGTTGGGGATCTTGCGGAAGTCCCCGCGGCCCAGCTCCTTCTGCCCGTGGAAGTCGAACGGGCAGTGATCGGTCGACACGAGGGCCAGGTCGTCCCTGACCAGCCCCTTCCACAGCTCGGGCCAGGTGTCGCGCGGCCGGAGCGGCGGGGAGCACACGAACTTGGCGCCCTCGAAGCCGTTGCCCAGGTCGTCCAGGGACAGGAACAGGTACTGCGGGCAGGTCTCCGCAAAGGCACGGGTGCCGCGATCGCGCGCGGCGCGCA